>NZ_CP114065.1:3044478-3348926 GCF_027627575.1 Kribbella sp. CA-293567 | reverse complement strand
TGCTCGAACGGTTCCGCAAGAACGGCGGCTCGGACAAGCCCGCGCAGGCCGGCTTCAAGGTCAGCTACGCCCCGACCGCCGACGAGGGGATCGACCAGGCCCACCGGATCTGGCGCAACGCCGGCCTGCCGGGCGAGCTGGCCCAGATCCTTCCTTCCCCGCGGCACTTCGAACAGGCCGGCGAACTGGTCACCAGGGAGCAGACCGCCGGCTCGATCGCCGCCGGGCCGGACGCGGCCGACCACCTCGCGGCCTTCCAGCCGTACGTCGAGGCCGGCTTCGACGAGATCTACGTCGCGAACATGGGCCCGCATTCCATCGACATGATGAAGCTGTACCGCGACGAGGTACTGCCCGAGCTGCGCCGGTCAGGTCAGTAGCGCGGCAGCGGCCCGGAGATCGTCGACGAAGAGCCCGAAGTCCCGGCGGTACTCGTCGGAGCGCACCACAGCCGACGGATGGACTGTCGCCACGGCGGCAGTCCCATCCGGGAGTTCCGTCGGGCGGCCGCGGTGCTCGGTGACCTTGAAGCCGGTGCCCAGCAGCGATCGGGCGGCCGTTGCTCCCAGGACCACCACCAAGGCGGGCTCGACGATCTCGAGTTCCCGCCGCAACCACGGGCTACAGGCAACGATGTGCCCGACGGCCGGGGTCTTGTGGATCCGCCGTTTGCCGCGCCGCTCGAACCGGAAGTGCTTCACCGCGTTGGTCACGTAGACCTCGGTGCGATCGATCCCGGCCGCTTCGAGCGCCTTGTCCAGCAGCCTGCCGGCCGGCCCGACGAAGGCCTCTCCCGCCTTGTCCTCGACGTCGCCCGGCTGCTCACCCACCAGCATCATCCGCGCCTTCGCCGGACCACCACCCGGTACGACCTGCTCCGCGTCCTGCCACAGATCGCAGCCCCGGCAGTCCGGCAGCGCCGCCTCGAGCTTGGGCAGACCGCCCCGGGCGGGCACCCACTCCGCCGCTCCAGCGAACTTCTGCATCACTGGCTCCCTTTCTAGCGGCGCTTCTTGAGCACGCTGTGGGTGCCGTCACACAGCGGTTTCAGAGCGGAACGGCCGCAGCGGCACAGGGCGATCGTCGCCCGACCGGGATCGATCAGCGCGCCGTCCTCGTCGCGCAGCTCGAAGTCACCGCGAACGATCAACGGCCCGTCGGGGTAGGCACGAATGCTGGCTGCTCCGGGCTCGGACGATTCACTCATGCGCTGCCGGTACCCACCGGTAAAAATGCTTGAGGCACCGATCCGGCGGGTACTGGGCCGACGTCAGAAGGAGACACACCATGCAACTGCCCCCACCCCGTGGGCCGCTCACCCGTTGGCTGACCGATCACCTCACCGGCCGTCCGGCGGTACCGCCACCGCCGGTCGTGGTGACCGGCGAGCCGTGGGCCGACGAAGACCTGCAACTCGCGCTGTGGTGCTGCTACGAGCTGCACTACCGCGGGTTCGACGACGTCGACCAGGCCAGCGAGTGGGACCTGGAGGTGCTGGCCTTCCGCGCCGAGCTGGAACGGCCCTGGACCGAGTGGCTGACCAGCAGCTACCGGCCGGAAGTTGCCGACGGCAAACCTTCGCTGTTGCTGAAGCAGCTGATCGAGCACGACGACGGACCGTCGCTGTCCGCCTACCTGCAGCGTCATGCCGACCTCGACGAGTTCCGCGAGTTCGTCCTGAACCGGTCGGTCTACCAGCTGAAGGAAGCCGACCCGCACAGTTTCGGTATCCCCCGGCTCGACGGCGCGGCCAAGACGGCGCTGGTCGAGATCCAGTCCGACGAGTACGGCGGCGGGCGGCCCGAGCGGATGCACGCGGAGCTCTTCCGGACGACGATGAGCTGGCTCGGCCTGGACGGCAGCTACGGCCGGTACGTGCCCGAGGTCCCCGCCGTCACGCTGGCCGTCTCCAACGCGATGTCGTTGTTCGCCCTGCACCGCCGCTGGGTCGGCGCCCTGATCGGCCACCTCGCGGCCTTCGAGA
Organism: Kribbella sp. CA-293567; assembly: GCF_027627575.1. Lineage (NCBI taxonomy): Bacteria > Bacillati > Actinomycetota > Actinomycetes > Propionibacteriales > Kribbellaceae > Kribbella > Kribbella sp. CA-293567. The sequence goes on along the minus strand of NZ_CP114065.1, from coordinate 3,346,942 downwards.
TGACCTCGACCCTGCCCAACCGCCGGTACGCCGGCGGCGCGGTCCGGCTCGGCGCCGATCCGGCTGCGGCCCGCTACTTCACCGAGCACGTCGAGGCCGACGCCGTGCACGAGCAGATCGCGGCGCACGACCTGTGCGACAGCTACGCCCAGGACCACCCCGAAGCCGTGGCCGACATCGTCTTCGGGGCAGCCTGTTCACTGGGGCTGGACAACCTGTTCGCCGCGCAGCTGCTCAGCAGCTGGGACGCCGACAAGAAGTCCATCCGGACAGCCAGCTGAGCAGCGGCCTCACCGGCTCCACCGCCAGTTGCGGACCTCCGGCAGATCCTCGCCGTACGTCGTGACGTGCGCGCGGTGCCGGGTCCGCTGGTCGGCGAACCACTGCCGCCGCGACACGGCCCGACTGCCCAGTGACGGCACCCGGTCGATCACGTCCATCGCCAGGTGGAACCGGTCGAGGTTGTTCAGCACCACCATGTCGAACGGCGTGGTGGTGGTGCCCTCCTCGACGTAGCCGCGGACGTGCAGGTCCTCGTGGTTGTTCCGCCGGTAGGTCAGCCGGTGGATCAGCCACGGGTACCCGTGGTAGGCGAAGATCACCGGCGTACCGGGCGGGAAGAGCGCGTCGAAGTCCGGATCGGTCAGCCCGTGCGGATGCTCCTTCGCGTCCTGCAGGCGCATCAGGTCGACCACGTTCACCACCCGGATCCTCAGCTCCGGCAGGTGTTCGCGCAGCAGGTCGACCGCGGCCAGCGTCTCCAGCGTCGGTACGTCGCCTGCGCACGCCATCACGACGTCCGGTTCGCCTTCGTCGTTGCTGGCGAAGTCCCAGACGCCGATCCCGCGGGCACAGTGCAGCGCGGCCGTCTCCCAGTCCAGCCAGCTCGGCTGCGGTTGCTTGCCGGCGACAACGACATTGACGTAGTTGCGGGTGCGCAGGCAGTGGTCCATGGTGGACAGCAGCGTGTTGGTGTCCGGCGGCAGATAGACCCGGACCACCTCGGCCTTCTTGTTCACCAGGTGATCGATGAAGCCCGGGTCCTGGTGGGAGAACCCGTTGTGGTCCTGCCGCCAGACGTGCGACGTCAGCAGGTAGTTCAGCGACGGGATCGGCCGGCGCCAGTCCAGCCGGCCCACCGTCTTCAGCCACTTCGCGTGCTGGTTCACCATCGAGTCGACGATGTGCACGAACGCCTCGTAACACGAGAACAGCCCGTGCCGGCCGGTCAGCAGATAGCCCTCCAGCCATCCCTGGCAGGTGTGCTCGCTGAGCATCTCCAGCACCCGGCCGTCCACCGCGAGATGCTCGTCGGTCTCCAGCCGGCCCGCGTTCCAGGCCTTGCCGGTCACGTCGTAGACCGCCGACAGCCGGTTCGACTCGGTCTCGTCCGGCCCGACCATCCGGAAGTTCCGGTGCTCGGCGTTCGCCGTGAAGACGTCCCGCAGGAAGGTGCCCAGCACCTTGGTCGGCTCACCGTCCTCGGCCCCGGGCGCCTTCACCGGTACGGCGTACTCCGCGATCGGCGGCAGCTCCAGGTCACGGGTGATCGACCCGCCGTTGGCATGCGGGCTCGACCCCATCCGCAGCTCGGCCGGCGGCGCCAGCTCCAGTAAGCCGGCCACCGGCCGCCCGTCCGGCTCGAACAGTTCCTCGGGCCGGTAGCTCCGCAGCCAGTCCTCTAGTTGCCGGAGGTGCTCCTCGTTGCTGCGAACCCCGGACAACGGCACCTGGTGGGACCGCCAGGTGTCCTCGACCGGCAACCCGTCGACCGTGTGCGGCCCGGTCCAGCCCTTCGGCGTCCGCAGCACGATCATCGGCCAGGCCGCCCGCGGCGGTGCACCGTCGGCCGCCGTCCGGGCTTCGAGCTGGATCTCGTCGATCCGGTCGAGGCAGTGGTCCATCGCGGCGGCCAGCGCCTGGTGCACGGCGGCCGGCTCCGACCCCTCGACCAGGTAGGGCTCGTGCCCGTACCCCTGGAGCAGGGCGGTCAGCTCCTCGTCACCGATCCGTGCCAGCACCGACGGGTTGGCGATCTTGTAGCCGTTCAGGTGCAGGATCGGCAGCACCGCGCCGTCGTTGCGCGGGTCGAGGAACTTGTTCGAGTGCCACGAAGTTGCCAGCGGCCCCGTTTCCGCCTCGCCGTCGCCGATCACGCAGGCGACCACCAGATCCGGGTTGTCGAAGGCGGCGCCGTACGCGTGGCTGAGCGAGTAGCCCAGCTCGCCACCCTCGTTGATCGATCCCGGCACCTCGGGCGCGACGTGGCTCGGAATGCCACCGGGGAACGAGAACTGCTGGAACAGCTTGGTCAGCCCGGCCAGGTCCTGCCCGGTACTCGGGTACGTCGCCGACCAGCTGCCCTCCAGCCAGCTGTTCGCCACGATCGCGGGACCACCGTGCCCGGGCCCGATCACGTACATCAGCTCGCGCTCGCGCTGCCGGATCACCCGGTTGAGGTGCGCGTAGACCAGGTTCAGGCCCGGCGTGGTGCCCCAGTGGCCGAGCAGCCGCGGCTTGATGTGCTCCGTCCGCAGCGGCTCGGTCAGCAAGGGGTTGCCGAGCAGGTAGATCTGGCCCACGGACAGGTAGTTGGCCGCCCGCCAGTACGCGTCGAGGCCCTGCAGCTCCTCGTCGGTCAGCGGGTTGGCGTCGATCAGCTGCACTGCTGCTCCTCTAGCGGCCGACAGCCTTCTCCAGCTCGGCCTTGCTCATCTTGGATCGGCCCTTGATGTTCTTCTGCTTGGCCTCGTTGTAGAGCTGCTCCTTGGTCCGGCCCTGCGCCCCGCTGTGCGAGCGCAGACCGCCGCGGCGGCCCGACGAGATGTCGTGGGTGGAGCTGCGGCTCTTCTGCTTCGCCTCGCCCGAGCGGGCGCGCTCCTTGTTGACCGTGCGCGCGGCGATCTCCTCGGCGGTGTCCTCGCTGCGGCCACGCTTCTTCAGGCCGGCCTTGATGTGCTCGTACTGCCGTTCGCGTTTCTTGCTCGACCCTGCGGGCATGCTGATCTCCCTTCGACCTTCGGCCGGTACCCCCTGGCCCCGGCGCCAATCAGGCTCAGATGATGTACCGGTCCCCCGGGCGCAGCACTCGCAGCCAGCACGAGCCGTAGCCGGCCAGGGCGTGCTCGAGGGTTCCGTCGACGTCGACCTCGCTGGTCTTGCCGGTCAGCAGATCCGCAACCCTGAGGCCGGCCCCGGCGCCGGCGACCGGCAGTGTGACGGTGACCGGGGTGTCGGCGAAGTTGTGTACGGCGATCACCGCACCGCCCTCGCACTCCGAGCGGTGGGCGAAGACCGACTTGTGGCCGAGGTCCAGCAGGGTGCACTCGCCCCAGGACAGCTCCGGGGACTCCCGGTACCGCCGGACCAGCAGCTTGATCCAGCTCAGCAACGAGTCGGGGTCGCGCCGCTGGGCGGCGACGTTGACGTGTTCCGGCGACAGCTCACCCTCCACCACCGGCGCGGCCAGCTGATCCGGGTCGGCGATGGAGAAGCCACCGTTGACGCCGTCCGTCCACTGCATCGGCGTCCGGACGGCGTTGCGCCCCTCCGCCTCGAGGTTCTCCCCCATCCCGATCTCCTCGCCGTAGAACAGCACCGGCGTACCGGGCAGCGAGAACAGCAGGCTGTAGACCATCTTGATCCGGGCCAGGTCGTTGCCGAGCATCCCGGGCAGCCGGCGCCGCAGGCCACGGCCGTAGAGCTGCATGTCCGGGTCGGGCCCGAAAGCGTCGAACACCTCCTGCCGCTCGTCGTCCGACAGCTTGTCCAGGGTGAGTTCGTCGTGGTTGCGGATGAACGTGCCCCACTGCGCCTCCTCCGGCGCGGCCGGGCGTTCCTGCAGGGCCTTGATCAGCTCGGCCGGCTCCGACCGCGCGAGCGACAGGTACAGCCGCTGCATGCCGATGAAGTCGAACACCATGTTGAGCTCGTCGCCGTCCTCGTCACCGAAGAAGGTCCGGGTGTCGGCGTAGGACAGGTTCACCTCGCCCAGCAGCACCGCCTGGCCGTTGCGCCGGCTCAGGAAGGACCGCAGGTCCCGTAGGTAGTCGTGCGGGTCGGCCAGGTTCGCGGCGTCCACCGAACCGGCGGTGTCCAGCAGGAACGGCACCGCGTCGACCCGGAAGCCGGACAGCCCGAGGCGCAGCCAGAAACCGATGATCCGGAGGATCTCGTCGCGCACCTCGGGGTTGGCGATGTCCAGATCGGGCTGGTGCTTGTAGAACTGGTGCAGGTAGTACTGGCCGGCCTGCTCGTCGTACTCCCAGAGACTGTCCTCCTGGTCGGGGAAGACGATCCCCTCGTGCTGGTTGGCCGGCGGCTCGTCCCGCCAGACGTACCAGTTCCGGTACTTCGAGTCGCGGGACGCCCGCGCGCTCTGGAACCACGGATGCTGGTCGGAGGTGTGGTTCACCACCAGGTCGGCGATCACCCGGATGCCGCGGTCCTGGGCCAGCGTGATCAGCTCGACCAGGTCGCCGTGCGTGCCCAGGTTCGGGTCGACGCCGTAGAAGTCGGTGATGTCGTAGCCGTCGTCGCGATCGGGCGTCGGGTAGAACGGCATCAGCCACAGACACGTCACGCCGAGGTCGGCGAGGTGGTCGATCCGTTGCGACAGGCCGCGGATGTCACCGCGGCCGTCCCCGTCGGTGTCGAAGAAGGTCTCGATGTCCAGGCAGTAGACGACGGCGTTCTTCCACCAGACGTCGGCGGTCTCGGTCAGCCTCACGGGTGAGTCACCTCCAGCTGGGAGAGCACCTTGGCGCCGAACACGTCGAGGAACTCCGACTGCTGCTGCCCGACGTGGTGCAGATAGATCGCGTCGAACCCGAGATCGGCGTAGTTCTGCAGCCACCCGGCGTGCCGGCCGGGATCGGACGAGATCCGGACCGCGTCGTGCATCGCCTCCGGCCGGACGTGCTCGGCCGCCAGGTCGAAGGCCTCGGCGGAGTCGGTGTCCCAGCAGAACGGTGGCGGGAACACGTTGGACCGCCACTGCTCGTGCGCGATCCGGAGCGCCTCGTCCTCGTCCGGGTGATAGCTCAGGTGCACCTGCAGGCAGACCTTCCCCCGGCCGCCGTTGTCTTTGTACGCCGCGATCATCCGGCGCAGGTGATCGTCGTCGCCGGCCGGAATGGTGATCATCCCGTCGGCCCAGGCCGCGCTCCGCTCGGCCGTCGCCGTGGAGACTGCCGCGGCCAGCAGCGCCGGCGGCTCCTCGGGGCGGGTCCAGACGCGAGCTCGGTCGACAGTGACCAGCCCGTCGTGGCTCACTTCCTCACCGCTCAGCAGCTTCCGGATCACGTCGACCGACTCCTCCAGCCGCTGCTGCCGCACCTCCTTGCGCGGCCACGGGTCGCCGGTGATGTGCTCGTTGCTCGCCTCACCGGTGCCGAGCGCGGCCCAGAACCGGCCGGGGTACATCGACCCCAGCGTCCCGATCGCCTGCGCGATGATCGCCGGGTGGTACCGCTGGCCGGGCGCGTTCACGACGCCGAACGGCAACCCGGTCGCCTGCAGCGCGGCCCCCAGCCAGGACCAGGCGAACCCGGACTGGCCCTGCCGGGCGCTCCACGGGCTGAAGTGGTCGGAGCACATCGCCGCGGTGAACCCCACCTGCTCGGCCCTGACCACCGCGGCCAACAGGTCGGCGGGCGGGACCTGTTCGTGCGAAGCATGGAATCCGTAGACAGTCATGCCCCCTCTCGTGCCCACAGACCCGCCCGGCCATGCGGCCGGACGGGTCTGTGGTCGATCCACTGCTCAGCTCACCTGGTCAGCTCACGGAAAGCTGACCACGTTCACCGGGACGGTTCCCGGCGGTGTCACCCCGCCGGTGTCGTTGATGACGTGGGTGATCGTGCCCTGGTAGTTCAGGGAGACCGTGGCCAGACTGTGGAAGCGCACTCCCGCGTTGACCGGTGTCTCGAAGGCGTTGTACGCGCTCACCGAGGGATTGACGTTGAAGAAGTTGTAGCTGCCCAGCCCCCAGGCCTCGTGCGAGGTGACGTTGTCGGCGACCTTGTACGCCGCGAAGCCGTTGCGGCCGCTCGGCCGGTTCCAGCTCGCCTGGTTCGGCACGTCGTAGGGCATCTCGTTCTGGAAGAAGATCGTCCGGCCGCCCTGGCCGTTCCAGATCACCTGGGTCTTCTGGTAGTGCTCGACGAACAACCCGGTCGCCAGCACGTTGTTGCCGTTGACAATCAATCCGGTGTCCCCGGTGGCCTGGGTCCACCCCCAGGTACCGGCGTTGCCGTGGTCGGCGCGCCAGGCCCAGATGTGGTCGATGATCGTGTTGTGGCTGTTGACGATCAGGCTGGTCGTCGCGTGCCCGGCGATGTAGCCGCCGATCCGGAAGAACACGTCCTGCAGCGTGGTCGGGTTGGTCGCGTGGTTCGCCGACGAGCCCACGTGGCCGACGGTCAGCAGCGCGGCCGAGTTGGTCGTCCCGGCGTCGAACAGGATGCCCTTGATCCGGACCCCGTCGACGTCGGCGACCTGCATCGCGTTGACGCCGTTGTCGGGAATCAGCGTCGGGTAGCCGATGCCGAGCACGACGGTGTTGGGCTTCGTCACGTTCAGCGTCTGGTTCAGGTGGTAGATGCCGGGCGTGAAGAACAGGTGGCAGCCCGACGCGAGCGCCGAGTTGATCGACGACGCGGTGTCGCCGGCCTTGACCACGTAGAACTGGCTCATCGGGATCGAGGTCCCCGGGGTGGAGCCGTTCGCCCAGCTGGCGCCGGAGGCGTTGGTGCGCAGCGACGGCGTGAACACCCGGTACTTGCCGGCGCTGTCGAGGTACAGGTAGGGCACGTCCCGGGAGACCGGCGTGGTGGCCAGGGAGGTGATCGGCGGGTTCGGGAAGGTGGTCGCCGGAGCGCCCGGCGTACCGGAGAAGACCATGTTCCAGACGCCACCGGCCCAGCTGCCGAGGTTGCTGTCGCGGGTGTACCACTGCTGCTGCGAGATGGAGGCCGTCTGGCCCGACACCTTGCTGTCGGCGATGTAGCCGCCGCTGGCGAAGCCGTAGCTGGCCGGGTAGAGCTGCAGGTTGCCGCGGATGTCCATCCGGCGGAACGGTGCCGCCTGCGCGACCGCCCAGCGGTTGGAGCCACCGATCGGGTTCACGGCCATGTTCTCCGCGGACCGCCAGAAGTTCTGCAGCGCGACGCCCTGGTCGGACTCGTTGAACGCGTCCACCGTGATCGCACCGTTGATGACCACGTCACCGGGGTTCTGGCCCAGGCCGGCGACCGAGGTGTAGTAGCCGACGTCGTCGTGCACGCTGTACGCGCCCGGCTTGAACAGATGGGCGATCCGCCCGGTGCCCATCTGGTGCGTCAGGGTGTCCTTCTGCGCGTTGAAGTCGGCGTCCAGCTGCGCCTGGATGGTCGCGGCCGGCATGCTCGGGTCGAAGATCCGGGTGTTCGGGCCGAAGTTCGGGACGTCGGGCTGCGTCGGGCAGCCCGCCTGGGTACCGATCGTGTACGTCGCGCTCGCGACGGCCGAGTTGGCCAGCCCGGACTTGATCCCGATCGCGTTGACCGTGCGGGTCGACGGCACGCTGATCGGGCCGCTGTAGAGCGGCGAGGAAGCGGTCGGCGTGGAACCGTCCACCGTGTAGCGGATGGTCGAGCCGGAGGTGGCGGTGGAGATCGTCACCGTCTGGGCGGTCGCGTAGCTGCCGCCGGCCGGCGAGAACGTCGGCGTCACCACCGGCGTACCGATCACGTAGCCGGCCGTCGCGACCGCGGAGGTGGTCGACCCGGCCTTCAGCGCGATCGCCTTCACCGTCCGGTTGGTGGTGATCGAGATCGGGCCGCTGTAGAGCGTCGAGGACGCGGTCGGCGTGGAGCCGTCCAGCGTGTACCGGATGGTCGATCCCGCCGTGGCGGTCGAGATCGTCACCGACTGCGCGGTCGGGTAGGTGCCCGCGGCCGGCGAGAAGGTCGGCGTCGCGACGGTCGACGTCCCGCCGCCGTGGGTGTAGCCGAAGTGCGGCGTGTCGTACTGCGGACCGCTCTTCTCGTAGGTGAACCAGTAGTCGATGACGCTGCCCGTGGAGAGTCCGCTCACGGTCTTGCGCCAGGTGCCGGCGTTGAGCTCCATCCGGAAGTTCTGCTGGCCCTGCCCGGCGACGACGTAGTGCACGTCGACGTAGACCGCCGAGGTGGCCGGAGTGAAGGAGAGCTGCGCCTGCGTCGCGCTGAGTGACGTCGCGGACTGGGTGTAGTCGTCGGCGGCCGTCGCCACGCCCCCCACCAGGAGGGTCGAGCAGACGGCCAGGACGAGGGCGACGAGGGCCGCGCGCAGGCGCGAGCGGCGTCGGCGGGACTTTTCGGGACTCCGTAGCACGGGGTACCACCTCCGGGGCGGAAGAGGGCGAGTCAAACGATGGAGTGAGTGAGAGCGCTCTCACGTCCCGTGAATGTAGACGTGATCGGCGCCATGGGGAAGAGCTCGGGCCACCTACTAAGGTGGGGCCTGCTCGACCGGGAGGCCCGGGGAGCGACATCGACGGAGCAGAGGACAGACGCGAGTGACTGAGTCGACCATCATCTACACCCACACCGACGAGGCGCCGGCCCTGGCGACGTACTCGTTCCTGCCGGTGATCCAGGCGTACGCCGCGCAGGCCGGTGTCGGCGTGGAGACCCGGGACATCTCGCTGGCCGGGCGGATCATCGCCGTCTTCGGCGACCACCTGACCGAGGACCAGCGGATTCCGGACGCGCTGGCCGAGCTGGGTGACCTGGCCAAGACCCCGGGCGCCAACATCATCAAGCTGCCGAACGTGTCCGCCTCGATCCCCCAGCTGAAGGCCGCGATCGCCGAGCTGCAGAGCCAGGGCTACGCGCTCCCGGAGTACCCCGACGAGCCGAAGACCGACGAAGAGCGCGACATCCGCACCCGCTACGACAGCACCAAGGGCTCGGCCGTGAACCCGGTCCTGCGCGAGGGCAACTCCGACCGTCGCGCGCCCGCGTCGGTGAAGAACTACGCCCGCACCCACCCGCACCGGATGGGCGCCTGGGCCGCGGACTCGAAGACCAACGTGGCCACCATGGCCGCCGACGACTTCCGCTCCACCGAGAAGTCCGTCGTGCTCGACGCGGACAAGACGCTGCGGATCGAGTTCGCCGGCGCCGACGGCGAGACGACCGTACTGCGCGAGTCGATCCCGGTGCTGGCCGGTGAGGTGGTCGACTCCTCCGTCATGCACGTCGCCGCGCTGCGCGAGTTCCTCACCGCCCAGGTGGCCCGGGCCAAGGCCGAAGGCGTGCTGTTCTCGGTGCACCTGAAGGCGACCATGATGAAGGTGTCCGACCCGATCGTGTTCGGTCACGTGGTCCGGGCCTTCTTCCCGAAGACCTTCGAGCAGTACGGCGCGACGCTGGCCGCGGCGGGGCTGTCCCCCAACGACGGGCTGGGCGGCATCTACAACGGTCTGGCCGCGCTGCCCGAGGGCGACGCGATCAAGGCCTCGTTCGACGCGGAACTGGCCGACGGGCCGGCGCTGGCGATGGTCGACTCCGACAAGGGCATCAGCAACCTGCACGTGCCGTCCGACGTGATCGTCGACGCCTCGATGCCGGCCATGATCCGCACCTCCGGGCACATGTGGGGTCCCGACGGTGCCGAGGCCGACACCCTGGCCGTGCTGCCGGACAGCAGCTACGCCGGGATCTACCAGGTCGTCCTCGACGACTGCCGGGCCAACGGCGCCTTCGACCCGTCGACGATGGGCTCGGTCCCGAACGTCGGCCTGATGGCGCAGAAGGCCGAGGAGTACGGCAGCCACGACAAGACCTTCGAGCTGGCCCAGGCCGGTACCGTCCGGCTGGTCGATGCCGACGGCAACGTCGTGCTCGAGCAGGAGGTCGCGGCCGGTGACATCTTCCGCGCCTGCCAGACCAAGGACGCGCCGATCCGGGACTGGGTCAAGCTGGCCGTCACCCGGGCCCGCGCCACCGGCAGCCCGGCGGTGTTCTGGCTGGACGAGACCCGGGCGCACGACGCGTTGCTGATCACCAAGGTCAACCAGTACCTGACCGAGTACGACACCGAGGGTCTGGACCTGAAGATCCTGGCGCCGGTGGAGGCGATCAAGTACTCGCTGGACCGGATCCGCCGCGGTGAGGACACCATCTCGGTCACCGGCAACGTGCTGCGTGACTACCTGACCGACCTGTTCCCGATCCTCGAGCTGGGCACCAGCGCGAAGATGCTGTCGATCGTCCCGCTGATGGCCGGTGGCGGTCTGTTCGAGACCGGCGCGGGCGGCTCGGCGCCGAAGCACGTGCAGCAGCTGGTCAAGGAGAACTACCTGCGCTGGGACAGCCTGGGTGAGTTCTTCGCGCTGGCCGCGAGCTTCGAGCACCTGGCCCAGACCACCGGTAATGCGCGCGCCCAGGTGCTCGCGGACACCCTGGACCGGGCCACCGCGACCTTCCTGAACGAGGACAAGTCCCCCACCCGCAAGGTCGGTGGGATCGACAACCGCGGCAGCCACTTCTTCCTGTCTCTGTACTGGGCGCAGGAGCTGGCCAAGCAGACCGACGACGCCGAGCTGGCGAAGTCGTTCAGCCAGGTCGCCGAAACGCTGGCCACCAACGAGAAGACCATCATCGAAGAGCTGCAAGCGGTACAGGGCAGCCCGGTCGACCTCGGCGGCTACTACCACCCCGACCCCGCCAAGGCGGCAACCGTCATGCGCCCCTCCCCCACCTGGAACGCCACCCTCGCCACCCTCGCCTGAAATCCCGGAGAGTTACCCCCAGCTGAGGTGAGTTACCCCCGGTACCAACCGGGGGTAACTCGCGTGGAGTCGGGGTGGGTTTCAGGGGAGGAAGTGGAAGGTCGGCGGTGGGTGCATGAGGAAGTTGTGGTGGGAGATGTTCCAGGCGTAGGCGCCGGCCAGTTCGAACAGGACGCGATCGGCGGCGCGGATCACGCCGACCGGGACGCGGGACGCGAGCACGTCTTTCGGCGTACAGAGCTGACCGGTCAGGGTGACCAGTCCCCTGGCCGCGGGGCGCTGCCAGGGGTGAGGCCAGGCGGTGACGGGCAGCACCGTGAAGGGCTGGTCGTGGCCCTTCGTGGCAGGTGTGCGCAGGTGGTGCGTCCCGCCCTTCAGTACGGCGAAGTCCTCGCCGTGGCTGCGCTTCACGTCCAGCACCTCCGTCACGTACCACCCGCAGTACGCCGTCAGCGCGCGTCCGGGCTCGAGCCGCAAGGTCAACCCGGGATGCCAGTCGAGCAGCTTCTCCAGACCTGCGCCGAACGCCGTCCAGTCGAAACGGGCGCCCGGATCGGCATAGTCGACCGCCATCCCGCCACCGACGTTGACCTCGTTCAAGGTGTGCCCGTAGTGCTCGGCGAACAGTTTCGACCACTCGACGATCTGCTCGGCGAGCAGCAGTTGCTCACTCGCACCCAGACCGCTGGCCAGGTGGGCGTTGATGCCCTGGAGCCGAAGCTGCTCCCCCAGCGGTCCGGACAGCAACCGCATGCACTCGTCCGCGCCCTCGGGATCCAGGCCGAACGGACTCGGCCGGCCGCCCATCGCCAGTGAGACCGAGTCCAGTGAGCCGGCCGTCACCGGCAGATTGACCCGCAGCAGGATGTCGAGCGTGACGTCCGGCGTGGCCGTCAGCGCCCCAGCGAGCTGATGGATCTCCTGGACGCTCTCCACGTGCCATCGGTGCACCCCGGTCCGGAGCGCCAGCGCGATCTCCGCGGCCGTCTTGCCCGGACCCCCGAAGGCAAGGCGAGCTTCCGGCACCACTTCGTGGACGTGGGCCAGCTCGCCGCCACTGGAGACCTCGTAGCCGTCGACGATTCCGCGCATCGCGGTCAGGACGGCCGCCTCGGGATTGGCCTTGGCCGCGTAGTAGAGCTCGACCCGCGGCGGCAGCGCAGTACGGACCGCTTCGAGCTGAGAACGCAGTTCGGCCAGGTCGTAGACGTACGCCGGGAACGCCTCCGAGTCGAGACCTGCGACGAACTCACGAACTGCAGCGGTCACAGCTCGCTCCAGGCGGCGGGCCGCGCGGCAGCGGCGAGGACCGACTCGGCGATGGGTGACGACAGCAGCACGTACTCCGCCTCGCGGTCCGCCTTCCGCGCCCAGCGGATCAGCATGTTGGCCTTCGCCGGCAGCGGCCCACCGGCCAACAGCGCCTCCAGACGCGGCGAGCAGCCGTAGTCATCGGCGTACGACTGCAGGGCGGCGCGCACGGCCTTCCACAGTTCACCTTCCAGCTCCGGGTGCTGGTCGGCGATCGCCGCGAGTACTTCGGAGACGTTGTTGACGAGCAGGCAGTAGACCACCCGGTCCCAGCCGCGCTGCGCGTCGTACGTCATCGGCCGGGCGACCTCGGCCGGCAGCTCGGCCAGCAGCGCCGCGTTCTGGTCGGGAACCAGTTTGGTTCCTTCCATGTCGCGGAAGAGGATCTGGGCGGGCCGGCCGTCGTCGTCCACGCAGACCATCACGTTCTGCAGGTGCGGCTCCAGCACGATGCCGTGGTCGAAGTACGCGGCGAGCACTGGCGGCAGCAGCAGTCGCAGGTACGTCGTCCACCAGCTGAGGGCCTCGCCCGGACCCGCTCCGGCGAGCAACCGGGAAATCTGCGCCGAGCTCGTCGGATACTCGTCGGCCACCGCGGCGGCCAGCAACGGGGTGAGGCCGGGGCGGACGACGCTGTCCAGGCTGTCGCGGACGATCAGCCCGAATCCCTCGAACAACGACACGTCCGGCGTACCGTCCGGGCCTGGTACGCCGAGGGTGCGGAAGGCGGGCTCCCGCAGCATCGCGGCGTCCGGGAACCTCGTCGCCAGGTCGTCGAGCGCCGGAGCGAGCAGCCGGCTTCCGGCGACCGCGCCGGCCAGCTCGTACGCCGCGTTCTTGCGCAGGCAGTTGGTGATCCGGACGTTCAGGCTGAACTTCAGGAACGCCTCCGTGCTGTGCAGCGTGCGGACCGAAGCCGTCGGGGTGAGCCTGTCGCCACCGGTCCCGAGGTCGAGCACGTCACCACGCGAGAGGGCGTCGCGCAGGGCCTGGTTGTCCTGCAGCAGCTCGTACTGCCACGGATGCGCGGGCAGCAACCGATAGCCGGCCGGTACGGCGTACAGGCTGTCGAGCAGCGCTGTCGCTTCCCCGGTCAGGCTCTCCTCGGCCAGGAGGTCGGCGCGCACCGCGAGGTAGCGCAGCGGGAAGGAGGCCCGCGCCTCGGGCGCATAAGCGGCCCAGGCGTCGGAGCCTTCCGACCTGGACTTCGGCGCTGGGTGGAAGCGGTGACCGAAGACCAGCGCCTGCTCAGACTCCAGGTAGCGATCGGGGCCGGCGTCGCCGCGGCTCTGCAGCGCGTTCGCGACGCCTTCATGACTCAGGGCGATCTGCTCGAGGAACTCCTCGTTGGCGAAGCCGCTGCGCAGCGCCAGCTCCTGACCGACGTACCCGGCGAACTCACGCCAGCCCAGTTCGGTCCAGCCGAGCGGTCCCTCGGCGAAGACCGGACCGGTGAAGCGGTGGGCGCCGATCAGCGACGTACGCCGGAGCGCGACGCGCAGCAGGGCGTCACAGCGGGGCAGGCGGATCAGGAGGTGACCGTCGTCGACAGTGCTCTGCCGATCGGGGCCCGACACCTCGCGGAGCAGGCAGTTGAGCAGGGTGTGCGCGACGACGTGGTCGGCGCTCGGCAACCCCGTGCCGGTTGAGGTGAGCGACTGTGCGGATGCAGGCATATAGAACTCCAGGAGAGGACGAGGGGCGAAAACGGCAAGGGGGCGCGCGGGATCGCGAGCGGGGAGCTGGCAACGATGCCCGGGACAGCGGCGAACGGAGGAACGGCCATCCTCAAATAGTGCCGGTCGGCGGCGATCCGCGGGCTGGAACCGAGCGTCACCGCGGGCTCGCCGGCCCGCGCAGGTAGTTCGGACCGGAGGTGTAGTGCTTGTTGATGTCGGCGGCACCCGAGCGTGCCTTGCTGAGCAGCGTTCCGGCGGTGACCATCGCTTTGACCGGCAGGCGATCCGCGTCCAGCAGGTCGGCACGCAGTACGGCACCTTCGGCGCCCAGTGCGTCGATGGCCTCCGTGAGTCGCCGGCGCAGTACGCCGAGGGAGCGTTGCAACGGGAGGCGGTCGGCCAGCGCGAAGGCGACGGACGCCGCGCAGAGATGGACCGTGATCGTGGTGAACAGGTCGGTCAGCCCGCGATCCCCGTCGGTGAAGATCCGGGCGTCGTCGAACTCCTCGGCCGGCAGGTTCGCGGGGAGCCTGGCCGGATTGATCCGCAAGCCGTCATTGTCCTTGTAAAGCAGGCGGATCCGGGTCACTCCGTCGACTCGATCGAGCACCAGGGAGGTGTTCTGCTGGTGTGACTCCAGGGCGATGCCATAGCGGAAAAGAGTTATCTGCCAGTCGAACAGGAGCAGCACGAAGGCGTCGTACAGAGCGAGCACCTCGCCGCCGTAGAAGCTGTCCGCGAGTTGCTCGATGACGAGGCGGCCGTTGGGCGCCGTAGCGGTCAGAGCGGCGAGCGGCACGGTGACCGCGTCGTCGAGTCCGGCGGGATAGCGACGAAGGAGAACGGCCAGCAACTCATGGCCGCTCTCGGCGAAAGTCTGCTCGTCGGCGTTCAGAATGGTGGTCGCGAAGCGCGGCTCCCGCGCGATGACGGAGCGCATCAGCCGCTCCCCCGCCGCACCGTCGGCCAGTACTCCGGCCTTGATCGTCCGCCGGTTACGCACCCCGAGGGTCGCGGTCGGCAGCGGCAGCTTGAGGTGGTGCCGAGGATCCTGCACCACAGCCACCGACCGCATGGACAGCGTCGGCACGACGTCCAGGTACGGCGCTGGTCCTCTGACGCCTCCCAAGATCTCCGTCGGCGCCGTGTCGAAGGTCAGGGGGTGGATGGGCAGTGTCGAACAACCTTCCAGCTCAGGAAGGCCGATCTGTGCCGGAGTCGGCCACCACTGCGGCAACTGCCCGCCCTCGAACCTGAGCGTGCCGCTCGGCACGGCGATCCAGCGCAGCTTGAACGATGGGTGGAACTCGGGCGCGTAGCGCGCCAACTGGTCGTCGGTCAGCCCCGAACGACCCCGCGCGGCCGGATAGACCGGGTGATCCAGGAAGGCGGCCAGCGTGTCCTGAGCGAGCGAGCTGCCCAGCCCGATCCAGCCGGCCGGGTCGCTGCCGTAGCGGGCGCCGAGTGCGGCCAGTACCCCGGGTTGCACTTCGGCGTGAAGTTCCATGGTCGCGAGCGTTTGCCTGCACTCCTCGGCGAAGGCGTCATACCCGCCTTGGTCCTCCGGGTCAGCGCGCTCACGCAGTACGGCGATGAGGTGGTCGAGGCCGGCGACAGGCTGCCCGTCGACCTCCAGGAGCGGCAACCGGGCGGCATACTCGGACTGGAAGCCTTCCTCGATGACCGGCAGGGCCAGGTGATCGCCGCTCAGCCAGAGACCGTCGGCCCGCTCCTCCACCGTGCGCACCCCGAGCACGTTCTCGCGCAGCAGCGCGGACAACACTCGCAGAGTCAGCTGATCCTCGGCGCTCACTCGCTGATCGTCCACTCGTGGGCAGCGACGAAGTCAGCAGTGACCCGCCGCAGCTCCTCCAGTTCAGGACCCATCGCCTCGACCACTCCGAGGTAGTCGCGGTTGGTGCCGTAGAGCGGATGGTGCTCGCCGACGGCACGCAGCGGCCGGTACGACACCTCGACGCCGTCGATCACCAGGTCGCTCGCCGCCGGGGCAGCGGTCAGGACGCCGGCGCGGTCGGCACAGAGGTAGAAGCTGTGGGTCAGCAGGCCGGTCTGGATTCCGAGGTCTGCCGGCAGGGACTCTCCGAGGTGAGCCCGCAGGACCAGTTCGAAGTACGGGATACCGAGCAGCCGGGGCAGCAGCAGGTCCAGCCGGTCGCCGATCGCGCGGTAGTTCACCTCGATGATCCGGGCCCGGCCGTCGGGCTGGACGACGAACTCGGTGTGGCAGGCGCCGAGGCCGACGCCGACCGCGTCGAGCTGCGCGAGGAGCTGGTCCATCACCGGCCGAGGGTGCTGAGGCACGAACTCCAGCGACTTCTCGATGAAGGTAGGCAGCACGACCTCGGTCCGGAAGCCACCCAGGACGTGCCGGGTGGTCCCGTCGCCGAGGGTCTCCAGCGTGTAGAGCTGCCCTTCGAGGTACTCCTCCACCACGAGCCCCGCGTCCGGACGCCGCTCGCGGATCCCCCGGGCTGCGGTCAGCAACTGCTCCAGGTCGCCGGCCAGCGCGACGTCCTCGCTGGCGACGCCCTCCCGCGGCTTCACGATCGCCGGGAACGGGAGCTCCAGGCCGGCCAGCTCACCAGGATCGTTGCCTGGGGCCACTTCCACGGACCGGACCGTGTCCAGCCCGGTACCGGCCAGGTGCCGCCGGAGCTGCGCCTTGTTCTTGGCGCGGAAGGTGGCCTTCCAGTCCTTGCCCGGCAGCCCGAAGTACTGCGCGGCCAGCGCGGTCTGCGTCTGCAGGTGATCGCTGTTGCTGAAGATCGCGGCCGGCACGTGCTGCCGGGAGACGAAGCTGATCACCTCACGGAAGTCGCGCGGATCGACCTCCACCACCTCCGGGGCGCCGGGCAGCCCGGCGTACGCGCGCCGGTGCGGTTCGGCCCGGTCGGTGAGCACGGTGACCTCGAACCCGAGGCGCAGGGCAGCAGGCAGGAATCCTTCCGTGACGGAATCGGTCGGGGGCAGGGCGAGCAGGTACAGCCGCATAACGACCTATGTTAGGTAAGGGTCACCTAAGGCCTCAACCGGGACTCACTTCAATGCCGTAGGCAACGACGTCGCATGCACGATCCGCAGGCTGCTGACCGCCCGGGTGAGGACGACGTACAGACGTTGCAGGCCGCGCGCTTCGGCCGCCACGATCCTTTCCGGTTCGGCCACGACGACCGAGTCGAACTCCAGACCCTTCGCCAGCGTCGCGGGAACGCAGACCAGCCGGGTGGTGTCCATCTCGTCCTCGGTGGTGCCGAGCAGCGCCGGCTGCAGGCCGGCCGTGAGCAGCGCCTCGTGCAGAGCGACGATCTGGTCGTCGGCGGCGATCAGCGCGACCGATCCGTCACCGGCCAGAGCGGTCCGGCAGGCCGTGACGAGCTCCGCCACGAAGGTCTCGGCGCCGGTCTCGACGATGCTCAGCGCGTCGGCGACCGTGCGGACACCCCGCGGTACGCCGAGCGTCGGGGCGATCTGCGGCAGCAGCTTCGCCGCGAAGTCGATGATCTGGTCCGGAACGCGGAAGCCACGGTCCAGCTCGACCACCAGAGCATCGGACTTGCCCAGGTGACCGAGGACCCGGTCCCATGACCCGGCCGCCGACGGAGCCGTGGCCTGCGCGAGGTCACCGAGCACCGTCGCGGACCCGGAACGGCAGCGGCGGCTGAGCGCGCGCAACTGCATCGCCGACAGGTCCTGTGCCTCGTCCAGGACGAGATGGCCGAGTGAGCCCGAGCGCCGTTCGATCAGGTCCTCCAGTTCGTCCAGCAGCAACGTGTCGGCCGCCGACCACTTCGCCGACTTCCACGACCGGGCCGGCTTGGTCCAGAGCAGCTCGGCGCGCTCCTCGGCGGTGAACTCGTCACCGGCACACCAGTCCAGGAACGCGGCGTCGGACAGCAGTCGATGCAGCACCTGCTCCGGTACGACGCGCGGCCAGACGGCGTCGACCACCGCCTTCACCGGCTTGGAGCGGGCCACCGCGTTCTGCGTGCGGTCGTCCGGCGACTCCCCACGCCGCTCCATCAGCACCAGGACCGCGTGCGCGATCCGTTGCGCCAGGGCGTCCCGGCCGGGCGCGTACCGGGTGGACTCCCGCAGGGACTCGACGATGGCGGCCAGCTCGTGATCGTGCACCCGGAACCGCTGCGATCCCTTGCTGTAGAGGACTCCCTCGGTCGGCGCGGTGACGTGCGACCACAGCGCCCGGCGCAGGGCACCCGTCATCCGGACATCGTTCTTGAGCCGCGCGGCGACCGGACCGTCGATCGCCGCCGCGGGCCGGCTGATCAGCTCGTCGATGGTGATCTGCCGGACGTCGACCTCGCCGAGGGCCGGCAGCACCTTGCGGATGTAGGACAGGAACGAGCGGTTGGGCCCGACGATCACGACACCACCGCGCGTCAGCCGCTCCCGCTCGGTGTAGAGCAGGTACGCCACCCGGTGCAGGCCGACGGCCGTCTTGCCGGTGCCGGGCGCACCCTGCACACAGACGCTGGGGTGCAGCGGCGCGCGCACCAGGTCGTCCTGTTCGGGCTGGATCGTGGCCACGATGTCGCGCATCGGACCGGTGCGCGGCCGCTCGATCTCCGCGCGCAGGAACGCGTCGGCCTGGTCGGCCTCGGCGGCACCGATCAGCGGCTCGTCCTCGAAGCCGGTCAGCTCGGCAACATCGGAGAAGCCGTACCGGCGGCGCATCACGACTCGTTGCCGGTCGCCGCGGGTGGCCCGGTAGAACGGCACCGAGACCGGGGCCCGCCAGTCGATGACCAGCGGTGAGCCGGAGCCGTCATGGACGTGCCGGCGGCCGATGTAGATCAGGTCCAGCCCCTCGATGGTGCCGGCCTCGTAGTCGAGCCGGCCGAAAAACAGCGGGACGTCGGGCAGGTCGAGCAGTGCCTGGGTGCGCATCCGCTTGGCGCGCTCGTTCGCCTCGTTGGTGAAGCGCTCGTCGTTGTCCTCGCCACCGATGATCGGGACGTCGCGCTCGTCGACCTCCTGGTGCATCCGGGCCAGGGCGGCCCGGGCCTCGGCCAGGAAGGCGCGTTCGGCGCCGAGCTCGGGCGTGGCGGCAGGACGGGGTGCGGATTCGGCCATCGGAGATGCCTCGATTTCGTGGGAGCGAACGACGGGACCAGGGGCGGTCAGAAGATCCCGCCCCGGAGCAGTCCGGTTCGATTCGATCCTTCACGCAGTGCTGGAAAGCCACCCGAAAAGACAGACCGGGGACGGTACCAGCGCGTCCGGCGGGCCGCAACCCGATTACCGCTGCCGCAATTGCAAATTACGGTCCCACCCATTCCGGAATTCATTATCGAGTGGCCGGCCGCCGCTGTCCAGCAGATCGCCCGCACCTTCCACGGCGGTCGAAACCCCTTACCCGGCAGCATTTGCCGGCAATACGCTTCCGTTTCACCTTCCTGCCCACCGCCCCGGGGGAATTCCGATGACGTCGACGCCGGTCGGCCGCGCCTTGCGCGGCCTCGTGCTCCTGCTCGTTGTGCTGCTCACCGTCACCCTGACCACGGCCGGTGGAACCTTGCCGCCGCCCGGCGCCGCCGATCCGGCCGACGGGAAGAGAACCCCGCTCGCCGAGATCGCGAAGACCCCGGAACCACAGGTCCCCGAGCAGAACTGGCAGGTCGACGCGCGCGGGTCGTTCACCGACAAGATTCCGCTGGCAGTGCCGGCCTTTCGCGACCTCACTCCCCCGCTCGCGCTGCGGTACGACTCGGCGGGCGGCAACGGCTGGGCCGGCGTCGGCTGGAGTCTGGACGGAGTGAGCGAGATCGAGCGGGCCGGCACCGGCCGCGGCACACCGAAGTACGACGCGACCGACGGCTACCTCCTGGACGGGACGGAGCTCATCGCTTGCGGGGCAGGCAGTGTCAGCCCGAGCTGCACGACCGGTGGAACCCACTCGACCAAGACGGAGAGCTACGCCAAGCTGACCCTGACCGGCACCGGCTCGGCCGCGCGCTGGACCGTGGTCGGCAAGGACGGCACCAAGCGGCTCTTCGCGCCGGTTCACCCGGCGGGCGCCGACCTGGTCTTCCGGTGGGGGCTGAGCCAGATCATCGACCCGTCGGGCAACACGGTCACCTACACCTGGTCGAACAACCAGCTCGACACGATCGCCTACAACGGCACGACGGTGAAGTTCGCGTACGAGACCCGTTCCGACGCGGAGCAGAAGGCGATCGGGAACGGCGCGCTGCTGACCATCGCGACCCGGCTCAAGTCGGTCGACGTGACGGTGAGCGGGAACCGCGTCCGGGCGTACAAACTGAGCTACACCACCAGCACCGCGACCTCGCGGTCCCTGCTGGCGAGCGTGCAGCAGTTCGGCAAGGACGCCGTACTGGACCCGACCGGCACCGTCACCGGCGGGACGAGCCTGCCGGCCGTGACGACCGGGTACCAGGCCGGCGCGCCCGCCTTCGCCTCGGGGAGCAACACCACGTTGCCGGCCAAGGCCAACACGCGCTATCTGCCGATGGACATCAACGGTGACGGCAGGTCCGACATGCTCGAGCTCTACCCGGGCTGGACCACCTTCGAGCGGCATTCCTGGCTGTCCGACGGCACCGGCTTCACGCTGGCGTCGAACGACGTTCCCGGCATCCCGATCAAAACCGACACCCGGTTCCTGACCGCCGACGCGAACGCCGACGGCAAGACCGACCTGATCGAGCTCTACCAGAACGGCTTCAACTGGGGCCGGCGTCTGTGGCTGTCCACCGGCACCGGCTTCGCGCTCGCCTCCACCGGTACCTCGGTGGGGAACAACAGCGCCGACTCGCGCTTCCTGGCGATGGACGTCAGCGGCGACGGCAAGAGCGACGTCGTCGAGCTGTACCGCTGCGGGTTCATCCCGGTGCACTACTGCCGCGCGACCTGGCTGTCCAACGGCACCGGCTTCACCAAGGTGGCCGACGACCCGGGCATCGGCTTCGGTGCCGACCGGCAGTTCCTCTCCGCCGACGTGAACGGCGACGGCAGGTCCGACCTGATCGAGATCTACTCGGCCGGATTCGGCGCCGGCGGCCGGCACATCTGGCTGTCCAACGGCACCGGCTTCGTCTCCGGCGCGGTCGACACCGGCATGCAGTTCAGTACGCCGGAGGCCGACGGCGCCGGCAGCAGGTTCCTGGCGATGGACCTCAACGGTGACGCCAGGACCGACATGGTCGAGCTCTACCCGTACTTCGGCATGTACACCCGCCGCACCTGGATCTCGACCGGCTACGGCTTCACCCTCGGCAGTACCGACGGTGAGATGCCCAACTCGAGCAACTCCCGGCAGCTCGTCGCGGATCTCAACGGCGACCAGCGCGACGACCTGATCGAGCTGTCGCCGTACGGGCTGTCCACACGGCGGCGCATCTGGTTGTCCACCGGCGCCGGCTTCACCAGCGGCCCCACCGACACCTCGATCGGTTCCTTCAGCTGCAGCAAGGGCTCCTGCAGCAGCGAGTTCCTCGGGATGGACGTCAACGGCGACGGCCTGGACGAGATGACCGAGCTCTACAACACCAACTTCGGCTTCAACAAGGGCCGGCACGTCTGGAACATCGGCGGCGCCGTCGCCGACCTGCTGACGTCACGCACCGACTCGTGGGGCGCGACGATGGCTGTGGGTTACACGCCGTCGTCGGCCTGGCCGAACACCAACAACCCGCCGCTCACGCAGACCGCCTCGAAGGTGGTCGTCGGTGACGGCCGCGGCGCCACGGCAACGACCGGCTACAGCTTCGCAGGTGGTGCCTACGACAGGGTGGAGCGCCAGGCTCTGGGCTTCCGCCTCCAGAAGGAGACCCGGCCCTGTATCGCGGGTGAGACGACCTGCCCGTCCGTCGAGACGTCGTACCGGCAGGATCTCGGGGCGGTCGGCGAACCGGAGCGGGTCGACCGGCGGACCGGAGCAGGAGCGCTGCTCAGCTCGACGATCCACGAGTACACGACGAACGGTACGACGGTGCCGCGGACCGCACTGCTCACCGGGACCTGGGAGAGCTCCTATCTCGGCTCGGGCGCGGACTGCCCCGGCGCCGACTGCAAGCGTTCCTACACCAGCCAGCAGTACAACGCGTACGGCGAGGTCACCCAACTGGTGGAGCACGGCGACCGGGAGGTCACCGGGGACGAGCGCACCACCGTGACCACCTTCATCCCCAACACCGAGGCCTACCTCGTCGCCAAGCCGGCCGGGATGAAGACCTTCCAGGGCGTCGGCACGACCGGTTCCAAGCTCAGCGAGTCCATCGCGTACTACGACGGCGCCACCACCCCGAACCAGCCGCCCACGAAGGGCCTGGAGACCAGGTCCGGGCAGTGGCTGTCGACCACCGACTCCTTCGTCGACACCCGCAAGGAGTACGACACCTGGGGCAACGTCACCGCGGAGATCAACGCACTCGGCGCCCGCACCACCCTCGGCTGGGACCAGACCTACCACCTCTACCAGACCTCGGAGACCAATGCGCTGAACCAGCAGGTGACCGCGGCTTGGGACGCCTCCTGTGGGCAGCCCACCCAGCTGCGGAACACCAACGGTCAGACCACGACGGTCAGCTACGACGCGCTCTGCCGGCGGACCGAACTGAAGGAGCCCGGCGGCAAGTTCGAGCGCTACTCGTGGGCCAACCTGGGGAACGCCACCACGCAGTACGAGCAGATCGAGCGACCGGCCGCGGACGGTACCAGTAGCCCGTTGTGGAGCCGCCGCTACGTCGATGGACTGCAGCGCGACTGGCGCACGGTCGAGAAGGGTCCTGACGCGGCAACCGGTGACATCTACACGGACATCTCCTACAACCAGCGCGGCCAGGTTGCCTCGAAGACCGCTCCCTATTACTGGGTTTCCGGCCAACCGCAGCCGGCCGCCCACCCGACGGCCAACAGCTACGACGCCCTGGACCGGCTCGTCAAGGTGACGATGCCCGGCGGCGCGACCCAGACCAAGAGCTACGGTCTCTGGTCGACCACCAGCGTCGACGAACGCGGCACCGCGACGACCGACCGGCTGGACGCCTACAGCAAGCGCGTCGCGCACCAGCAGCTGATCGGTGGCACGACCAGGACCACCACCTACCTGTACGACGGCCGCGGCAACCTCGCGCGGTCGACCGATCCGGCCGGCAACGTCACGGCGTACCTGACGGACTCGCTCAACCGCCAGACGCAGATGACCGACCCGAACTCGGGGACGACGAAGTACGAGTGGGACGTCGCCGGGCGGATGGTGGCGCAGACCGACGCGAAGAACGAGCGCACGACCTACAGCTACGACGCGCTCGATCGCAAGACCGGCAAGACCAGCCGGGCCGGCACAGCGGCGGCCGTGAGCGTTTCGTGGACCTACGACCAGGCCCGCGCCGGGTTCCACAACGTCGGCCAGGTGACCACGGCGACGGACCCGGCGGGCACCAAGACCTCCGACTACGACGCCGCCGGTCACCTGGTGCGGGCGGTCCGCACGATCCACGGCGCCAGCTACACCTTCCGGTACGGCTTCGACGCCGGCGACCGGGCGCTGTGGACCACCTATCCCGACGGCGACACACAGGGCACCGAGGCCTCACCCCTGCGGTACGACGGCGCGGGCCGGCTGCTGTCGATCCCCGGTTTCGTCACCGCGACCAAGTACGACGCCTCGGGCGAGCTGATCCGCCTCGACAATGCCAACGGCACGGTCACCACCCGCCCGCACGACGCGGAGCGTGGCTGGCTGACCGGGATCAAGACGATGGCCGGCACCACCACCATCCAGGACAACACCTACACCCGGGATCTCAAGGGCAAGATCACCAAGGTCAGCAGCCCGTTCGCCAACGAGGCCTGGAACTACACCTACGACGACGCGGACCAACTGACCGGCTCGGTCAACCCGTCGAGCGCGCCGAGCAACCAGGCCCTGGCCTACGACGCGACCGGCAACGTCACCTCCAACTCGCGGCTCGGCTCGTACTCCTACGGCGCCTCACGTCCGCACGCGGTGACCTCGGCCGGCTCGAACACCTACACCTACGACGCGACCGGCCTGATGACCTCGGGCGCCGGGCGCAGCCTGACCTGGGACGGCGACAACCGGCTGGCCTCGGTCACCAAGGCCGGCAAGACGACCACCTTCACCTACGACGCCGACGGCGCCCGGCAGCAGCAGGCCGAGGGGACCACGGTCCGCCGCTATCTCGGCGAGGACTACGAGGTGGACGTGGCCGCCGACACGGCCAGCAAGTACGTCAAGATCGGCGGCGCCGTGGTGGCCCGCGTGGACGGCAGCACGAAGTACTGGGTGCACACCGATCACCAGGGATCGATCCAGGCCGAGACCGACGCCGCCGGCACCGAGGTGCACCGCAAGAAGTACGCGGCGTACGGCGAGGTGCTGTCGGCCGCGGGTCCGCTGTCCTACGAGTCTCGTGGCTTCACCGGGCAACGACACGACGCCTCCGGCCTGGTCTATCTCCAGGCGCGGTACTACGACCCCGAGCTCGGCCGGTTCATCTCCCCCAACCCGGTCGTCGACGGCGACGACAGCATCGGGCTCAACCGGTACGCCTACGCCGCGAACGACCCGGTCAACCACACCGACCGGACCGGGCTCGACTGCGAGGACGGCGGGAAGAAGTGCGACCGCGACAACGTCGAGTCGTGGAAACAGAAGTACGAGTACTCCTGTGGTCCGGCGGCAGTCCGGGTCGCCCTGCAGGCGCAGGGCATCGAGGTCACCGAGGACTACCTGATCCCCGAGCTCGGCACCACGGAGGACGGCACTGCCTCGGTGGACGACACCACCCGGGTACTGAACCAGGAGCTCGGTACGTCGTTCTACGAAGCCAAGCGGATCAGCCACGCGGGACCCGACGAGATCAACCAGCTCAAGCACGACGTCCGCTACGACCTGGTCCGCAACCGGACGATCGTGGCCAACATCGTCGGTTCGGCGCAGGACACCGACGGCGACTGGCACAGCTACTCGGGCGGGCACTACGTGACCGTGATCGGCTACGACGACTTCGGTGACAAGGTCAGGATCGCCGACTCCGCCGACGTCAACCGGGTGTACAGCTACTGGATGAGCACGGACAAGCTGGCGGTCTGGATCGCCGGCCGCGGCTACTCCGGCTGAAGCTGCGAGGGCTGAGGCCGCGAGGGCTGGGGACGCTCGGTACCGGCGTCCTCAGCCCTCCGGCGCGGCTTCGTCGAGGCGGGCCTGCAGCAGCTCCGCCAACGGCAACGACTCGCCGTCGCGTGCGCCCCGGCCGACGACGAGCGGCGGGTCCGTCGGCAGCACCGTCACCCCGAACAGCCACGCTCGCAGGCCGGCCGGCGTCCCGAGGATGTAGAAGTTGCCCTCGACATCCACCGCCAGGGAGCGATTGCGCCGCAGGTACCACCCGGTCAGGCCGGTGCGGTAGTTCGCGCCGGTTCCCACCACGGGCGCGCGCAACGGGCCGGGCTCGACCCCGCGCCGCTTCAGCTCCTCGATGAAGGCCGCCAGCAGCTCGCGGGCCTTCGCGGTCTCCGCCGCCCGGCGCCGGTCCAGCGCCGCCGCCTGCTCGATCGACGCGTCCCGCCTGCGCTCCCGCCAACTCGCCTCGTTCTCCACCAGGCCACTCTACGGGTCGCGACTTTTGTTGCCTTGTGCAACAGGATTACCGGCTGCGGTCGGACCGGCCCGCTCCGCAACGTCAGGACATGACAGGCCGGACCTATCCGTGACCGTTGACGCCTGGACAACGCATTCGGCTGGCTGTGTACTCAGGCCTGAC
This sequence comes from Kribbella sp. CA-293567, assembly GCF_027627575.1. NCBI lineage: Bacteria > Bacillati > Actinomycetota > Actinomycetes > Propionibacteriales > Kribbellaceae > Kribbella > Kribbella sp. CA-293567. The sequence continues at coordinate 3,321,401 of NZ_CP114065.1, read as the reverse complement.
CAGCTTGTAGGAGGTGGGGATGGCGGGGATCCGGCTGGATGCGGTCTCGAAGGTGTACGACGGGAAGTACCTCGCCGTCGACGGCGTCTCACTCGATGTCGGCGACGGCGAGTTCATGGTGTTGCTCGGGCCGTCGGGGTGCGGCAAGACGACACTGCTGCGGATGATCGCCGGCCTGGAGGAGGTCACCGCGGGCGAACTGTGGTTCGGGCGCACCCACGCCACCATGCTGTCGCCCAAGGACCGCGGCGTCGCGCTGGTGTTCCAGAACGGCGCGCTGTACCCGAACCGGACCGCGCGGGAGAACATCATGTTCCCGTTGCGGATGGCCGGCGAGGACGCGGCCGAGGCGAGCACCAAGGCGGCCGGGCTGGCCCGGATCCTGCGGATCGACGCGGCACTGGATCGCTTGCCCAGGACGCTTTCCGGTGGCCAGCGGCAACGGGTCGCGATCGGCCGGGCGATCGTGCGGAAACCGAAGATCTTCCTGATGGACGAGCCACTGTCCAACCTGGACGCGACGATGCGGACCGAGCTGCGCCAGGAGATCGGCGCGATGGCCCGCGATCTCAAGGTGACCACGGTCTACGTCACCCACGACCAGATCGAGGCTCTCACGCTGGCGGACCGCATCACCGTCATGCGCGACGGCCGGATCGAGGACGTCGGCACTCCGGACCAGGTCTTCAACGATCCGGCCACCGCCTTCTCCGCGGGCTTCCTGGGCACCCCGCGGATCAACCTGATGTCCGCGGTCGTCCGGGTCACCGCGCACCACCGGGTCAGCCTCGACTTCGGCTCCCAGTCGATCCAGCTGCCGCCGATCGACAAGCGGTCGCTGATCCTCAGCAGCCACGACGGCGGGAAGGTGATCGTGGGTGCCCGCTCGGACGCCTTCACCCCGGCGGCCGACAGCGGCGGGGCAGGTCAGTTCTCGGGCCGGCTGCGGACCCTGGAGTTCCACGGCAACCAGTGGATCGCCTTCATCGAGTGCGGCGCCGAGATGGTGAACGCCGACCTGGTCGGACTCAGCACTGTTCCGAAGCGCGCCAGGCGTGCGCTCCCGAGCAACGGCGGCTCGCCCAACCGGCACGTGGCACCCCACCTGGCCGGACTGAACAACCGCCTGTCCGCCCTCGGCACCAAGGCGAGAACCCGCCTCGGCCGACCGGACCGGCCGGCTCCCCTCGAGCCGCTCGCGGTGCCGACCCACCGGCGCGCCGATCTGGTGATCGAGATTCCGGCCGGCGCCGGGCTGCAGACCGGGACGAAGGTCCACCTGGCCGTCGACACCTCGCGCCTGCACATCTTCGACGAGTCCGGCCGCCGGGTCGATCGGGTCAACCGCTGACGATTCCCCGCCCCACCGCGGGATCACTCACCGGCGGCAGACTCCTTGACCGACTCGATCAGCGCGTACGACGCCTGGGCGGCGACTTCCGGACCACCTGACCGGATCGCCGCCACCAGCGCGTGGTGCGCGTCGCGAACGCGCGGGTCCTCCGGGATCGTCGCCGTCCGGTGGATCGAGTCGGTCAGCACCTCGGCCACCGCGTCGTACAGGCGCAGCAGCAGCGGGTTGCCGCTCGCCTCGACGATGCCACGATGGAAGGCGGCGTCGGCGGCGACGTAGGCATCCAGGTCGCCCGCCTCATGCGCCGTACGGCGTGCGTCGAGTGCGCCGTCCAGAGCGGCGAGCCCCGCGGCCGCAGGTTGCTGGGCAGCCAGCCGAGCGGCGGCCGCCTCGATGCCCGCGCGGGCGTCGAGCACATGGGTCAGGGTCGCCGACAGTTCGTCGCGGACGAGCACACCGCTGATCTCGTTGGTCGCGCGCACGTAGGTGCCGTCACCGACGCGCGGCTCCAGCAAGCCGGTGAGGCTCAGCGACCGCAGCGCCTCCCGCACCGTTCCGCGGCTCACGCCGAGGTCGGCGGCGAGCTGGTTCTCGCCCGGGATCTTGGCGCCCACCGGCCAGGAGCCGGACTCGATCAGCCCCCGGAACTGCTCCGCGACCTGCAGCACCAACGGGGCCTGACGTACTGGTCCGCTCAACGACATGGTTACAGTGTAAATGTCGGACATTTACTGATCCAGGAACGAGGGCGTGGCGTGGCAGCGGTATCCGAGAGCTCACCAGCCGCCACTCGCCGACGGGGAGCGCTGATCGCGGCCTCGGTGTTCCTGGTGGCCCTGTGCCTGCGGCCCGCCCTCACCGCGGTCGGCCCGCTGCTCCCCCAGCTCGGCGCCGACGAAGGACTCGGCGAAAGCGCGCTCGGCCTGCTCGGCGCCCTGCCACTGATCGCCTTCGGACTCGCCTCGCCGCTGGTCCACCGGCTCTCCGGGCGCTTCGGGATGGAACGCGCGGTGTTCTGGTCCCTGCTCGTGCTGGCTGTCGGCAGCGTCGTCCGGTCCTACACCGGGCACGTCGGCCTGTGGCTCGGCACAGTCGTAATCGGTGCCTCGATCGCGGTCGGCAACGTGCTCGTGCCCGTGCTGATCAAGCGGGACTACGCCGGTCACGTCTCCCGCGCGACCGGTGTCTACACCGCCTTCATCACCGGCGGCGCGGCGATCGCTTCCGCCGTCGCCGTACCGGTCGCGGCCGGATCGGACTGGCGACTCGCGCTGGCGATCTGGGGTGGCCTCGCCCTGATCGTTGCCGTCATCCGCCTTCCGGCCGGCCGGGCGGCTGCCACAGTGGCGCCAGAGGCAACGACCGGCCCGCCACTGGTCAGTGTGTGGCGTCAGCCGATGGCGTGGCTGGTCACCTTCTACATGGGCCTGCAGTCGACCAGCTTCTACGTGCTGGTCACCTGGCTGCCCACGATCGAGATCTCCACCGGCGTCTCGGAGCGGACCGCCGGGATCCACCTGTTCCTCTTCCAGTGCTTCGGCCTGATCGGCGGCCTGAGCATCCCCCGGCTGATGAAGAACCCGAGCACCCAGCGGGCGGGGGCGATCACGGCCAGCGTGCCGATCGCCATCGCTCTGCTCGGCCTGCTGCTCGCACCGGGCCTGGTCGTCGTCTGGGCCGTCGTCGCCGGGCTGGGTCAGGGAGCCGCGCTCGTCGCAGCACTCTCCCTGATCAGCATCCGTGGCCGCACCCATCACGAGACGACCCAGCTGTCCGGCATGGCCCAGTCCATCGGCTACCTGCTGGCCGCCACCGGCCCGGCCCTCGCCGGCTACCTGACCGAGCAGACCGGCGAGTGGACCGCCAGCCTGACCGTGTTCATCGCCCTCGCCGTCGTCCAGGTCTGCGTCGGCGCCGCCGCTGCCCGTGACACCAGCACCGCGGCCTAGGACAGAGTGACCACCGTGCCGGTGGTGCGGGCCTGTTCCGCGGCCCAGACGACGCGGTGGGTGGCGAGACTGGTGCCCGCGTCGCTGGAGAGCAGCGCCGGGTCGCCGGTCAGGACCGCCCGCAAGAAGGTTGCCGTCAGCTCCTGATCTCCGCCGCCGTGCCCGTCGCCGTCGGCGTCCGGCACGGCGATGAGTTCCTCGTCGCCGGTCCGGAAGTCCACCAGGCGAATCGTCTGGCCGTCGCCGTCCAGGAAACCGTGGGTACCGAGCAGCCGGGTCCGGCGATGCTCCATCGGCGTGAAGGCGCTCATCGTGAACGAGCAGGTGCCGCCGTCGGGGAACTCCATGTTCACCACCTGGTGGTCGACCACGTCGTTGTCGCAGGCATACACACACCGGCCGTACGGGCCGTTCCGCAACGCTTCCAGTACGCCGGTCTCGGTGTGATCCTCCGTCACCGCGCTCAGCGGCCAGAAGTGCTGGTCGGGATCGGCCAGACAGTCGAGGTACAAGCGCTTCGCGGAGTACGGGCAGGTCGGCTCCAGCGGGCAGTCGAGGCACCGCGACGCGGCGCCGGCCGGCCGCTCGCTCGCCTTGAAGTGACTCAGGCTGCCGAACGAACTGACCCGGGCCGGTACGGCGTCGAACAGGTGCACCAGCCAGTCGATGTCGTGACACGCCTTGGTCAGCAACATCGGCGCCGACGTGTCCGACCGGCGCCAGTGCCCGCGGACGAACGAGTGCGCCTGATGCCACCAGCCCACCGGTTCGAGGTGCTGCACGTTGACCAGCCGCCCGATCCGGCCCGAGTCGAGCAGGTCCTTGAGAATCCGCGTGTACGGCGTGTACCTCAGCACGTGGCAGACGGCCAGGATGATGTTGTTGCGCTCGGCCGCGCTCGCGATCGCGCCCGCCTCCACCTCGGTGGTGGCCATCGGCTTCTCCAGCAGCAGGTGGTAGCCGAGATCGGCCATCCGGACCGCGGGAGCGGTGTGCAACCGGTCCTGGGTGGCGATGATCGCGGCGTCGGCCAGCCGCCCGGCATCCGCGAGCTCCCCCCAGTCGGCGTACAGCCGATCGGCCGGTACGCCGAACTCGTGGCCGAGCGCCGAGCGGCGGCCCTGATCGGGTTCGGCGATCGCGGTCACCCGCGCCGCGCCGGAGTCGACCGCCGACCGCGCGTAGAGCTGACCACGCAGTCCCCCGCCGACCAGGGCTAGAGTCACGCTAGTCATGGATTCCTTTCCTTTACTTATTAAGGAGTCCATCATTATTGACACCGATGGTGCGAAACCTCAAGGGGGCGGCGATGACCGAGGAACCGAGTGGGGGCGACCTGTCCCGGCTGCGGCAGCTGAACGCGATGGCAGTCATGCGGGCGCTGCGTGACGACAAGCCGCTGACGCTCACCGAGCTGGCCAAGCGCACCCGCCTGTCCCGCGCCTCGACCGAGGACGTGACCAGGGAGCTGATCGACCGGGGCTGGGTCGCCGAGGTCGAACCGGCCGCCGGCGGCGTCGGCCGGCCCGCCCGGCGCTACCGCTTCCGCGCCGACGCCGGCCGGGTGCTCGGCGTGGACATCGGTGGACACACCATCCGCGCCCTGGTCACCGACCTCGACGGCGAGGTCGTGCACTCCACCAGCGTCCAGGTGACTCCCGAGCTCGGCCGCCGGGAGCGGCTGGCAACTTTGGACAAGTGCGTTTCCGCGGCACTCAGTGGCGCGAAGGTCGCGCCGGCCCAGATCTGGTCGACGGGCGTCGCCACCACGGGTCTGGTCGACGGCACCGGGCGGGTGATGCTGTCCGACTCGCTGACGGAGTGGACCGGCGTCGACCTCGCCGGGCACCTGCGCCGGCTCGTTCCCGCGCCCACCCGGGTCGAGAACGACAGCAAGCTGGCCGCGCTGGCGGAGTCCTGGCGTGGAGTCGCCCGGTACGCCAAGGACGTGGTCTTCCTGCTGGCCGGGGTGCGGACCGGTACCGGCCTGATCATCGACGGCAAGCTGCATCGCGGTTTCGGCAACGCCGCCGGTGAGCTCGGCGCGCTGCCGGTGATCGGCTGGCAGAAGGCCCCTGAGCACCTGCGCGCCTGGTCCGGCGGCCAGGACGAGTTCGAGGACCTCTTCCAGGCGGCCCGCGACGGCGACCGCGGCGCCGTCAAGGTCATCCGCCGGTACACCCGCGACATCGCCATCGGGGTCTCCGCCCTGGTCCTGACCCTGGATCCGGAACTGGTGGTGATCGGCGGCGGCTTCTCCCGCTCCGCCGACGTGCTGGTCCGGCCGCTCCGCACGGAGCTGGATCGCTGGTGCCTGCGCACCCCGGAGATCCGGATCTCGACCTTCGGCGACGAAGGCGTGGTGCTCGGCGCGGTCCGGCTGGCGCTCGAACAGGTCGAGACGAGCATGTTCGAGGGCGCTGACCCCTTGACATAATTTCAATGGACTCCATGATTAGTCCCAATCACCCGGGATGTGTCTGGAGGACCCACGATGCGGATGTCGAAGAGGCTGAGCGCCGTACTGATCGGAACGCTGCTCGCCGTTTCAGCCTGTTCGGGAGGCGACGGCGGCAAGACCGCCGCGGCCGACCCGAACGCCAAGGTGACGCTGTCGTACGGCGTCTGGGACGCCAACCAGAAGCCGGTGATGGAGTCGCTGGCGGCCGAGTTCACCAAGACCCACCCCAACATCAGCGTCCAGGTCCAGCTCACCCCGTGGGCCGACTACTGGACCAAGCTGAAGGCGGCGGCCACCGGCGGCGCGGCGCCGGACGTCTTCTGGATGAACGGGCCGAACTTCCAGCTCTACGCCTCCAACAAGGTGATCACTCCGATGCCGGGTGAGGCGGACCTGTCGGTCTATCCGAAACCGCTGACCGAGCTCTACACCTTCGAGGGCAAGCCGTACGGGCTGCCGAAGGACATGGACACCGTCGGCGTCTGGTACAACAAGGCGCTCTTCGACGCGAAGAAGGTGCCCTACCCCAAGGACGACTGGACCTGGGCCGACTTCAAGGACACGGTGGCGAAGCTGACCGATCCGGCCAAGGGCGTCTACGGCACCGCCGCCCAGCTGGGCAGCTTCCAGGAGTACCAGTACGACACCATCGCCCAGGCCGGCGGCTACGTGATCTCCCCGGACGGCAAGAAGTCCGGGTACGACGACCCGAAGACGATCGCCGGCCTGACGTTCTGGACCGACCTGATCAGGAACAAGCAGTCGCCGGACCTGAAGACGATGACCGACACCACCCCGTTGCAGCTGTTCGAGGCCGGCAAGATCGCGATGTACTGGGGTGGCTCCTGGAACGTCTCGGAGTTCTCCGCGAACGCCTACACCAAGGGCAAGGTGGACGTCGCTCCGCTGCCCCGCGGCGAGAAGCAGGCCACCGTCATCCACGGCGTCGCGAACGTCGTCTCGACCAAGACCGAGCACCCCGACCAGGCCTGGGAGTTCGTCAAGTACCTCGGGTCGAAGGAAGCGGCCGAGATCCTCGGCAAGAAGGGCCCGATCCCGGCGTACAACGGCACTCAGACCGCCTGGGTGCAGGCGCACCCGGAACTGAAGCTGCAGACCTTCCTGGACTCGGTCAGCTACGCCGTGCCGTTCCCGGTCTCCAAGAACACCGCGGCCTGGAACGAGGCCGAGCTGACCCATCTCACCAAGGCGTGGACCGGCGAGGTCTCCACCGAGAAGGCCGCCACCGACCTGGCCCAGGCGATGAACGCCCTGCTCGCCAAGGAGTGACGTGGCGCAGCGCGGACGAGTCAAAGAAGCCCTGTGGGGGTACGCGTTCATCGCTCCCACCGGGCTGGGGATCGCGATCTTCTACCTCTGGCCGGTACTGCAGACGGCGTACTTCTCGCTGACCGAGTGGGGTGCGTTCGGCGGCCACACCTGGACCGGGCTGGACAACTACCGGCGGCTGGCCAGTGATCCGGAGGTGGGCCGGTCGCTGGTCAACACGCTGACCTACACCGGCCTCGGCCTGGTCAGCATCCCGCTGGCGATCGGCTTCGCCGTGCTGCTCAACCGCAAGGGGATGCGGTTCGTCGGCCTGTACCGGACCCTGTTCTTCCTCCCCGTCATCACCATGCCGGTCGCCATCGCGATGGTCTGGCGCTGGCTCTACAACGGCGACTACGGACTGATCAACTACCTGCTGTCGCTGATCGGCATCGACGGGCCGAACTGGGTCGCCGACCCCGCGACCGCGCTGTACGCGCTGGTCGTGGTCGGTGTCTGGGCCAGCGTCGGCTACAACCTGATCATCTTCCTGGCCGGTCTGCAGGCGATCCCGAAGGAGTACTACGAGGCGGCCGAGATCGACGGCGCGGGGCCGGCCCGCCAGTTCTTCCACGTCACCCTGCCGCTGCTGTCGCCGACCGCCTTCTTCGTCTCGGTCGTGTCGGTGATCGGGTCGCTGCAGCTGTTCGACCTGGTCTACGTGATGGCCGGATCCGGCGCCGCCGCCCGCGCCAACCCGGCGTTCCCGCGGCTGCAGACCGTCGTCCAGTTGTTCTACGACCGCGCGTTCGTCACCAACGACCGGGGGTACGCCGCCGCCATCGTGATGATGCTGCTGCTGCTGATCGTGGTTCTGACCGCCGTGCAGTTCAGGTTCCAGAAGAGGTGGGTGCACTATGCGTAGGAACCTCGGAGTGCACACGATCCTGATCGCCTCGGCGCTGGCGATGGTGGCGCCGTTCGTCTGGCAGGTCATCACGTCGCTCAAGACGTTGAGCAGTGCGACCAGTGTCCCGCCGTCGCTGTTGCCCGAAGGGCGATGGGACAACTACAGCAGGGTCTTCGACGTCATCCCGTTCGGCCACCAGTTCCTCAACACCGTGCTGATGGCGGGACTGCGGACGATCGGGCAGGTGCTGTTCTGCTCGATGGCGGCCTACGCCTTCGCCCGGCTGCGGTTCCCCGGCCGCAACGTGCTGTTCGGCGTCCTGCTGTCGGTGCTGATGGTGCCGCCGCAGCTGTTCATCATTCCGCAGTACCAGATCATGTCGTCGCTCGGCTGGCTCAACTCCCTGCAGGCACTGGTGGTTCCGGGCCTGTTCAGCGCGTTCGGCGTCTTCCTGCTCCGTCAGTTCTTCCTCGGGCTGCCCCGGGAACTCGAGGAGGCCGCGGCGATCGACGGCGCCGGACCGGTCCGGATCTACTGGTCCATCGTGCTTCCGCTGGCCCGGCCGGGACTGATCGCGCTGTCCCTGCTGGTGCTGCTGTGGTCCTGGAACGACCTGTTCTGGCCGCTGGTGGTCAACACCGATCCCGACAAGATGACGCTGTCGGCCGGACTCGCTTCCCTGCAAGGGCAGTTCCAGACCGACTACCCCGTCCTGATGGCCGGCTCGCTGCTCGCGTCACTGCCGATCATCGCCATCTTCACCGTGCTGCAACGCCAGTTCATCCAAGGCATCGCGACCACCGGCACCAAAGGCTGACCCCTATCCGCCCCTGGGAGGAACCCGCCATGAGATCTGCCCGACGCCCACGCTCGTTGCTGAAACTGCTCGCCGGTGCCGTCACCGGCAGCCTGCTCGCCCTGCTCGTCGCCGCCGCCCCCGCCTACGCCGCCATCAGCGGCCAGTCGGCGACGAACACCGCGACCACCGTCACGTACAAGTTCAACTACACCGGAGCGCCGGCGTTCGCGCGGGTCTACGTCGACACCGACCGCAACGCCGGGACCGGATTCGCGCAGAGCGGTGTCGGTGCCAACTACCTGCTGGAGAACGGCAACCTCTACAGCCACAACGGGGGCGGCTGGAGCTGGACGCTCGTCGGAGCGGTCACTTTCTCCGCCAGTGGCGGGGTCGCGCAGTGGACCGTGAACCGGTCCAGCCTCGGTGAGACCGCCACGCCGAACGATGCCGACCTGATCTTCCAGGTCGAGACTCCGCTGGAGACCTCCGCGAAGTACACCCACACCTACAGTGGCGGGGGCGGCGGCGGCTCCAGCGACGTCACCTACACGGCGTCGACCGACAACTTCGCCAACCCCGAGCGCGGGCTTTACCACCACACCGGCGACTGCGACAAGAACGACTTCTCGCTGGCGACCCTGCAGAGCTACCGTACGAGTCAGGGCATCTCGCTGGTGATGTGCGTCTTCTACCTCGCGGAGTTCAGGAACTCGGCGATCTCCCAGGCGGCGCTGGACCAGTTCCAGCAGCAGGCCGCGACGGTTCGCGCGGCCGGACTCAAGATGATCCTGCGCTTCGCCTACACCACCTCCACAGCCGGCGACGACGCGCCGCCGGCCCGGGTGCAGTCCCACCTCGATCAGCTGGCGCCGTACCTGAGCAGCAACAAGGACGTCATCGCGGTCATGCAGTCAGGTTTCATCGGCGCCTGGGGTGAGTGGTACTACACCCAGAACTTCGGCAACGCCGGGGTGATCAGCGCGACCGACTGGGCCAACCGCAAGCTCGTCGTCGACAAGATCCTCAGCGTGCTGCCCTCGGACCGGATGGTCCAGCTCCGGACGCCGAAGATCAAGCGAACCATGTACGGCACCACGGCGGTCACCTCCGGCCAGGCCTACAACGGCTCGTGGCTGTCCCGCCTGGGTCACCACAACGACTGCTTCCTCGCCGGCCCGGACGACTTCGGCACCTACGAGAACACCGCGGTCGAGTATCCCTACCTCCAGGCCGAGACCACCTACACCGCGATGGGCGGCGAGACCTGCGCGTCGAACCCGCCGCGATCGTCCTGCCCGACGGCGCTGAGTGAGCTCGGGCAGTTCCACTGGTCCTACCTGAACACCGACTACGAGCCGACCGTGCTCAACTCGTGGAACAGCGGCGGTTGCCTGGCCGACGTCACCAAGCGTCTCGGCTACCGCTTCACCCTGCAGACCGCCACTCTGCCGACCACCGCCACCCGCGGCGGCGCGCTGCCGGTGACGATCAACCTGCGCAACGACGGTTTCGCCACCCCGTACAACCCGCATCCGGTCGAACTCGTCCTGCGCAACACCTCCACCGGCGCGATCCAGAAGCTCGCGCTGACCACCGACCCGCGCCGCTGGACGGCCGGTTCGGCCACCACGATCTCGCAGACGGTCACCGTCCCCGCGGGTCTGCCGACCGGGTCCTACGCCCTGCTTCTCAACCTGCCCGACCCGCAGCTGTCCAGTCGCCCCGAGTACTCCGTGCGCTTCGCCAACCAGTCCACCTGGGAAGCCTCGACCGGTCTGAACTCGCTCCTGCGCACCATCACCGTCAGCTAGTTCCAAGGAGACCACCGTGAAACGGCTTCTCGCCTCCATCGCCCTACTGGGCCTGGTCGTACCGACCCAGGCCGCCGTTGCCACCGGCAACAAACCGACGAGCACCCGCACCTACACCGCCTCGGATGCCGTGATCGCCAACCCCGAGCGCGGCTTCTACCACCACACCGAGACGCACTACCGCGCCGACGGCACCGGCTACACGCCGCTCGACCGGACCACCCTGACCAACTACCGCACCAGTGAGAACATCACCCAGATCCTCCGGGTCTTCTACCTGGAGAAGTTCGCCGGCCAGGACAAGCTCGACCGGGCCTACCTGGACCAGGTTCGCGCCGACTTCAGGACCATCCGCGCCTCCGGCGTGAAGGCGATCGTCCGGTTCGCCTACGCGCTGCCCGGGGCCGGCTGGCCACCGCCCACCCCGTACGGCGACGCACCGGTGGCCCGGGTGCTCAAGCACATCGACCAGCTGAAGCCGATCCTGCGCGAGAACGCCGACGTCATCGAGGTGATGCAGCAGGGCTTCATCGGGTTGTGGGGCGAGGGCTACTACACCGACCACTTCTCCGACCCCGCCGACCCGAGCATCGTCACCGACCAGAACTGGGCCGACCGCAAGGCCGTCACCGACGCGCTGCTGCGGGCGCTCCCCCGCGACCGGATGATCCAGGTCCGGACGCCGTACATGAAGCAGCGCACCTACGGCGTACCGACCGGTGCGGCCGGCGGACTCGATGCCGCGCAGGCGTACAACGGTTCGGTGCCGGCCCGGATCGGGCACCACAACGACTGCTTCCTGGCCAGCCCGGACGACTTCGGCACCTATCTCAGCAACCCGATCCAGCTCGACAAGGACTTCGTCGCGCAGGAGAGCAAGTACCTGCCGCAGGGCGGCGAGACCTGCGCCGTGAACTCACCCCGCTCGGACTGGCCCGAGGCCTCCGCCGAGATGGCCGAGCAGCACTGGTCGTATCTCAACACCGACTACAACAAGGACGTTCTCGGCAGCTGGGGCGACAACATCACCACCGCCCAGAAGCAGCTCGGCTACCGCTTCACCCTGACCAGGGGGACCTTCACCAAGAACACCCGGCCGCGCGGCGACGTCTCGATCAGCCTGGATCTCCGCAACGACGGCTGGGCCGCGCCGTACAACCCGCGGCAGGTGCAGCTGATCTTCCAGGGTGACCGGCGCAGTTACGTCGTACCGCTGAAGACTGACCCGAGGCACTGGGCTCCGGGTACGACCACCACCCTCAAGCAGAAGGTGCGCGGGCCGGCCGTCCCGGGCAAGTACAAGCTGCTGCTGAAGATCGCCGACCCCCGGCTGGCCAGTCGTCCCGAGTACTCGGGACAGCTGGCCAATCAGGGCACTTGGCAGCCCACCACCGGCACCAACGATCTCGGCCACACCGTGACCGTCAGCACCAGATAGGACGATCGGCAGGGCCGCCGGGGACCGGCTCGAACCCGACCTCCTCGTCCGGTACTGCGTTGCCGTGCTCATCCAGGAAGCCGACAGTGACCAGGCCTCCGGTGCGGGTGTTGCGGCGCAGTACCGTCGGGCCCTCTTCACGAGGCTCGTGCACGTCGCCCCACTGCTGCAGGGCGGCGAGCACGAGCTTGAGGTCCATACCCGCGGGCGTCAGGTGGTACGACGATCGCGTGCGCTCCCCCTCGGGGCGGTACTCGCGCTTCTCCAGCACACCGGCGTCGACCAACGCGGCCAGCCGGTTGGTGAGGATGTTCGGCGCGATACCGAGAGCGTCGCGGAACTCGGCAAAGCGGGTGCGGCCCCGGTGCGCGTCGCGAAGGATCAGCAGGGACCAGCGATCGCCGACGACCTCCAGGGTTCTGGCGATCGAGCAGGTCGGCCGGGCGTCACTTGTCGCAGTACTCATCGCACCTCCTCGACCAACGTACTGGCGCCCCGGACCGCGAGGTACCGCGCCACCGCGAAGGTGAGCAGCGCGAGTACGCCGATGGCCAGAACGCCCACCAGCAAAGCGGTTCCGAGCCCGGAGGCGGTGGCGATCAGGCCGAGCGTCAAAGCGACCACGCCCTGGCCGACACATGCCACCAGATAGACGGCAGCGACGGTGCCGCCGCGGTGACGAGCCGGCGCGTGGGTGGTGATGAGACCGAGACCGCCGGAGAAGAGCAGCCCGTAGGGGACGGATGCTCTTCGCGACCTACCGGTCGTGAGCCCGGTCACAGGCCTCCCGATATCCCTGACCCTCAGCGGGTCAGGCTGAGCCGGGCCGGCCGACGCATACTCGATCCATGACCGGTAGCGGGGATCTCGGAGACTTCCTGAAGACGCGACGGGGGCAGTTGCGCCCCGAAGCTGCGGGGATCAAGACGTACGACGAACGGCGGCGGGTGCCCGGTCTGCGCCGCGAGGAGGTCGCCTTGTTGGCCGGGATCAGCGTTCCGTACTACACCCGGCTGGAGCAGGGGCAGTCGCACCGGGCATCGCCCGAGATCCTGGACGCCATCGCCCGGGCGCTGTCCCTGACCGAGGCCGAGCGGATCCACCTCCATGCGCTGGCCGACGCTCAGCAGCGGCGGCCGTCACAGCGCCGGCGCGCTCCCGAGCGCATCACCGAGGCGACCATCGCGCTGCTGGACGCCTTGGGAGCGGCGCCCGCGATCGTGCTCGGGCGTAGTACGGAGGTGTTGGCGTGGAACCGGCAAGGCCACGCCCTGTACGCCGGTCACCTGGCCTTCGACGCGCCACAGCAGCCGGCCACGCGACCCAACATGGCCAGGCTGGTCTTCCTCGACGCGCACACCCGTGAGCTGTACTCCGGCTGGCCGGCGAAGGCGCGCGCGGTGGTCGGGAACCTGCGGATCGCGGTCGCCCGGAACCCCGGCGATCCACTGCTGCTGGGGCTGATCGGCGACCTGACCGTCAACAGTCCCGAGTTCGCCAAGCTGTGGGCAGACCATCGCATCAAGACCTGCCATGTCACCGACTACGAGATGCGCCATCCGCTGGTGGGCACCTTGACCGTTACCCAGCAGACGCTGCAAAGCCCGTCGCAGCCTGATCAGTTCATCGTCGTCTCCACGGCATCGCCGGGGTCGCCGTCAAAGGTCGCGCTCGACCTGCTCACCCAAGCGACTACACCGGCCGAGGCACACCAGCCGGCCTGACACCACGCACGAACCACGGCAGGACCGCACTGGTCGTTGCCGCTGACAAGCACGCCTCCAACCAAGGGGAATTCATGCACAAGTCATTCGCAGCCGCAGCGCTGGCCACCGCGAGCCTCGCGGTGGTCGGCCTGCAACCGGCGTCAGCCGCCGTCTCCTCCCCCACTGGCTCCTCCCCCACCATCTCAGCCGCCGCTGTCGCATCCCGGGCCCGTGTCGTGACACACTTCGACCTGGCCTCCGGTCAGCAGCCGGAGAACGTCGCGCTCGCCCCCGGCGGCTTCGCGTACGTGACCTTCGCAGTCGGGCGTCAGGTCGCCCGCATCGCTCCCGACGGCACCATGCGCATCCTGGCGACGATGCCCGCTCCCGCCGACGGTGGCAGCAACACCCCGGTGCTCGGCTTCCCGCTGACTTCTGGGATCGTCCGTGACAGCCACGGCACGCTCTACTTCCTCTACGCCACCGGTACGGCGGACCTGACGGGCGTCTGGCGGTTGCGTCCGGGCGGTACTCCCCAACGCATCGCCGCGCTGCCGGCCACCGGCGTACCGAATGGGCTGGCACTCGACGAGCGCAGCGGCAACCTCTACATCGCCGACTCCGTCCTCGGCATGATCTGGCGGGTGCCGAAGTCCGGTGGCCCAGCGAAAGCCTGGTCGACCGCTCCTGAGTTGGCCTCGACCGGCTTCCTCGGCGCCAATGGTCTGAAGCTCCGGGGTGGAGCCGTCTGGGTGACCAATCTCGACCAGGGCACCATGCTGCGGATCCCGGTCGACCGGCGCGGTGGTGCCGGTCAGCTCCAGACTCGGGCCACCGGCCTGACCGGTATCGACGACTTCGCGTTCACCGGTCGCGGCGACCAGTTCCTGGCTGCTCTCAACGGGCCGAACACTGTCGTCCTGGTCCGCTCCGACGGGACCAGCAAGACCGTGCTGACCGCGGCCGACGGTCTGCAGAACCCGACCTCGGTCGCGGTCCGTGGCAGTACGGCGTACGTGTTCAGCGCCGCCTATCTCACCCAGCAGGACCCGAACCTCCTGCGGGCACGCCTCGACCGGTGGTAGTTGTGCGGGAGTGACCCAGGTGCAAACCTGACCTGGTGGCCAGAGGAGAGCGGGAACTGCGGGGCCGTCAGCAGGAGTTCGCTGCCCTGACCGGGTTGGTCGACGCGGCGCGGACCGGACGCAGCGGCGTACTGGTGCTCCGGGGTGAGGCCGGCGTCGGCAAGTCGGCGTTGCTCGAGTCGTTGGTGGCCCGGAGCAACCATTGTCAGGTGGCCCGGGCCGCCGGGATCGAGTCCGAGATGGAGCTGGTCTACTCAGGCCTGCAGCAACTCGTGCACCCGTTCCTCGACCGGCTCGACCGGCTGCCGGCTCCGCAGCGCGATGCTCTCGGTACGGCGTTCGGCCTGGTGTCCGGTCCCGCGCCCGACCGGTTCCTGGTCGGCCTGGCCGTGCTCAGCCTGCTGTCCGAAGCGGCCGGTCAGGAGCGTCCGGTGCTCTGTGTCGTCGACGACGCGCAGTGGCTGGACCGGATGTCGGCCCAGGTGCTCGCCTTCGTCTCCCGCCGGCTGGAGGCCGAGTCGGTGGTGATGGTCTTCGCCGTCCGCGACGGCGTGGAGCACCAGCTGACCGGGCTCACCGAACTGGAGGTCCGCGGCCTGGACGACGAGGACGCCCGGGCCCTGCTCGACTCGGTGCTCCCCGGCCCGACCGACCCGCGCATCCGCGAGCGGATCCTGGCCGAGACCCGCGGCAATCCGCTGGCGCTGCTCGAGCTGCCCCAGGCCTGGACGACGGCCGAGCTGGCGGACGGCGTCAGTTCCGGTTCGCTGGCCGGCAAGATCGAGGAGAGCTTCGCCCGGCGGCTCGAACCACTGCCGGCCGACACCCGGCTGCTGCTGCTCATCGCCGCCGCCGAGCCACTCGGCGACGCGACCCTGCTCTGGCGCGCGGCCGAAGAGCTCGGGCTGGCCGCGGATCCCGCGGCGCCGGCGGTCGAGTCGGGTCTGATCAGCTTCGGTCAGCACATCCGGTTCCGGCATCCGCTGGTGCGCACGGCGGCGTACCGGACGGCCTCGCCGCAGGAGCGGCAGGCCGCGCACCGGGCGCTCGCGACCGTCACCGATCCCGAGGTCGACCCGGACCGGCGCGCGTGGCATCGCGGCCAGGCGACCGATCGGCCCGACGAGGCGATCGCCGCCGACCTCGAGCGCTCTGCTTTGCGGTCCAGAGCGCGCGGAGGCAACGTCGCCGCCGCCGTGTTCTTCGAGCGTTCCGCCGCACTGACCCCGGAGCCGCACCGGCGGGCCGAGCGAGTACTGGCCGCCGCCTCGGCCAGGCGCAGTTCCGGCGGGTTGCGCGAGGCCTTGACGCTGCTCGGCAGCGCTGCCGCCGGGCCACCGAACCCCTTGCGCGCGGCCGAGATCGAGCGGTTGCGGGGCAGGATCGCCTTCGATCAAGGGCGTGCGGGTGAGGCCGCCCGTTATTTGCTCAGTGCCGCCGAACAGCTGGAGCCGCTCGACCTGGTCCAGTCGCGGGAGACGTACCTCGAGGCGTTGTCGGCCGCGATGTGGTCGACCGGGTCTGAGGCGCCCGGTCTCCTGCTGGAGACGGCGACCGCGGTACCGGCCGCCGACGACTCGGATCGGCCTGCTGATCTGCTGCTGCACGCGCTCGCGATGCGCTTCACTCGCGGCTATCCGGCCGCCGCGCCGTACCTGACCAAGGCACTGGACGCGGCCGTGCGCACGGAGGTGAGCGCCGCCGACGTCGGCGACTGGCTCTGGCTCGCCGGGAACCGCGTCGCTGGGGTCGTCGCGATCGAGGTGTGGGACATCGCGACCGGCCTGGAGCTGGCCGTCCGGCAGGCTCGGCTGGCCCGCGAGACCGGGTCGCTCGTGCAACTGCAGTTCGCGCTCAACTTCCGCGCCAACCTGCTCTGCGAGACCGGTGACCTGGCCACCGTGGCCACGCTGGTCGAGGAGGACCGGCGGATCGCCGAAGCAACCGGGAACGCGCGGATCGCGTACGGCGCCATGCTGCTCGAAGCGTTCCGGGGCAACGAGGCGACCGCGACCCAGCTGATCGACGCCACCATCCGGGAAGCGACCGCCCAGGACCAGGGCCGGATGGCAGCCTTCGCGACGTACGCGAGCTCGGTGCTGCACAACGGCCTCGGCCGGTACGACGTGGCGGTGGAGGCCGCCCGCCGGGTGTTCGAGCAGGACATCGCCGGGTACGGCGTCCTGGTGATCGGCGAGCTGACCGAAGCGGCGTCGAGGACGGGTGACACCGCACTGATCGAGACCACGCTGGCCTGGCTCAACGAACGCACTGCCGTCGTACCGACCGACTGGGGACTGGGCCTGGCTGCCCGCGCCCGCGCGCTGCTGAACTCCGACGAGACCGCCTACCGCGAGTCGCTCGACCACCTGAGCCGCACCGGTCTCCGGGTCGAGGTCGCCCGCGGCCATCTCCTGTACGGCGAATGGCTGCGCCGCGAGGGCCGCCGGGTCGATGCCCGCGAGCAGCTCCGCGTCGCCCATGACCTGCTGAGCGAGATGGGACTCGGCGGTTTCGCCGAGCGGGCCCGGCACGAACTGCTCGCCACCGGCGAGACGGTCCGCAAGCGCAGCCCGGAGACGGCGAACGACCTGACCGCCCAGGAGGCGCAGATCGCCGGGCTGGCCCAGGACGGACTGACCAACCCGGAGATCGCCGCGCAGCTGTTCATCAGCCACCGAACGGTGGAGTGGCACCTGCGCAAGGCGTACTCCAAGCTCGGCATCACGTCCCGCCGCCAGCTCCGCGGCGCGCTGGCCCGCTCCCCTGCCTGACCGGCCGGGACCAGGGGGTTCCACGGGCGCGACGACTGCGGCCGGCCGCCACGATGGGAGGACAGGCAGCGCGAAGGAGTGGAGCCGTGGACTACCGACTGGGGGCCATCGTCGTACCGGTGTCCGACGTCGATCGGAGCCGGCACTTCTACCGCGCTCTGGGCTTCCGGCTGGCCGCCGACGAGAGAACGCACGATGCCCGGCTCGTCCTGCTGATCCCGCCGGGCTCGGCCTGCTCGATCGTTCTCGGCACCGGCCTGACCACCGCCGCGCCGGGCACTTTGACCGCCCGGCTGACCGTCGACGACCTGAAGGCAGCGCGCGCCTGGCTGCTCGCCCAGGGCGCCGAGCCGGAGCCGGTGACCAGCTGGGCCGGTCACGACACCACGACTTTCAGCGACCCGGACGGCAACCGATGGATCCTGGAGCAGCGATGACGCAACCGGGAGGGCAGACGGTCGTGGCGATCGGCGGCGGCCGGCAACTGCTCTGATCAGCCGAAGGTGAAGGCGTACGCCTCGGCACCGGCCTCGAGGAACCTGATCTCGAGCGTCCGGTGCCGGACCGTGCCGGGCTGCCGGATCAGCTGGTAGAGCCGCCCGTCCCGCAGCAACCCGTTGCCCTGAGCATCTGTATCGCCACCGTGGGAGTCACCGGGCGGCTCACCGTCGAGCAGCACCCGGAAGGGAATCGGATCACGGCGCCGCGAGGACAGCACCAGGTGCGCGTCCCTGGCGTGGAACCGGAGCTCGATCCGCCCGCCGGCCTGGTCGAGCAGCACGCTCTCCGCCCCGGTCGTCCAGTCGCCGCTCATCTTCCAGTCGCCGGTCT
Source organism: Kribbella sp. CA-293567 (assembly GCF_027627575.1). NCBI lineage: Bacteria > Bacillati > Actinomycetota > Actinomycetes > Propionibacteriales > Kribbellaceae > Kribbella > Kribbella sp. CA-293567. Next base: position 3,303,014 of record NZ_CP114065.1, on the reverse strand, counting down.
GCTCGCTGCGGGCGTAGCCGAGGTAGGTCTCGGGAGTCCGCAGCTGCGCCCAGTCGGCCGCGGCCTCGATGCCGGCGCCCTCGACGGAGACCAGCTCCCGGTCGACGCCGAGCAGCCGCTGCAGGGTCCGTTCGGACTGTTCGTAGCGGCCTTCCCCGAAGTGGTGATCCTGGATCACGCCGTCGCGGTCCACGAAGTACAGGGCGGGCCAGTAGTGGTTGGCGAAGGCCGTCCAGATCCCGCAGTCGTTGTCGACGACCACCGGGTAGTCGATCTCCCGCTCCTTGATCGCCCGCCGGATCCCGTCCAGGTCGCGTTCGAACCCGTACTCCGGGGAGTGCACCCCGAGAACCACCAGGCCGTCGCGGCGGTAGGCGCGCGACCAGGCCCGGACGTACGGCTGGGCGCGCAGCCAGTTGATACAGGTGAAGGTCCAGAAGTCCACCAGGACGACGCTGCCGCGCAGCGACTCCGGCGTCAGCGGCTCGGAGTTGAGCCAGCCGGTCGCTCGATCGAGCGAGGGCATGTGCAGTCCGGCCACCGTCATCACCTTCCAGCTTCGGCACTCGAAACGGCTGACGGCCCGAAGGGCGCCGGGCCGCCTGCATGCCCTTCGAGGTTACTTCGGAAGTTCGGCGCCGGTCTGCTCGGCGGCCAGATAAGCGGCGTACCACTCGGGCCACTGCTCGTCGTGTTCGCCGGTGAGCTTCTCGTGCTCGCCGTGGGCGGTCGCCGCGCGGACCAGGGCGTCGGTGAGGTCCTTCACCGAGGCGTACGACGTCTCGCCGGTGTCGATGCGGCCGGGGAGCCGGGTGGTGACCTCCTGCAGCAGCCAGGTGTTGCCGTCCGGGTCGGCGAAGGTGGCGAAGGAGCCGTAGCTGCCACCCTCGGCGGCGCGGCCACTGGCGCGACCGGAACCGTCGGTACGGAACTGGGCGCCCGGCTCCACCGGGTGGAACACCTCGCTGACCTCGGCGCCGCGGGCGGCGAGATCGGCACGGGCCGCCTCGATGTCCGAGACGATCAGGTAGAGGCCCTGGCCGGAGCCGGCCGGCGCGGTGGTGATCCCGGTGCCGAACTGGACCGACGCGGGCGATCCCGGCGACGTGTACTGGATGACCCGGAAGCCGTTCTCGAAGGCGAAGTCGGCGTCCAGCCGCCAGCCGAGGTCGCCGTAGAAGGCCTTGGCCCGGTCGACGTCCGTGACCGGGATGACGACGGCTTCGAGCTTCAGATCGACGAGGCCGGTCGTGGTGGCGGTGGTTGCGGTGGTGCTGGTGTCGGTGGTGGTCATTTCGCTTCCTCCTGAGGGTTTCGGCTGGTGTCATCAATCTCCCGCTTCGCCCGACTGGTCGCACCCGTGCAACACCCTGGTCCCCGCCCTGGCGGGCCCGGGACAGCCGCCAGGGGAATCGATCACGAATCAAGAAGCAGCCGGCGGCAGGCCGGCCCTAGCGTCAGGGCATGGAGAAAACGCAGAAGAAGCCAGGAACGCCCGGACGGTTCTCGCGCTGGATGCAGCACCGGATGAACGCCCGGATGAACGGCAAGGTGCGGCAGGGCAGGTCGGCCTTCCTGGGGATGGAGGTGCTGATCCTGCACACGACGGGGCGGCGAAGTGGCGAGCGGCGGGAGTCGCCGGTGGCGTGGTTCGGCGCCGAGGACAACCGGCTGATCGTCGCGTCAGGGGGTGGGAGCCGGCATCCCGACTGGTTCGCCAACCTGATGGCGCACCCGGAGCAGGCGTCGATCGAGCTGGCCGGCGGCACCGTCGTACCGGTGCGGCCGGAACGGCTCGAAGGGGCCGAACGGGAGGAGGCCTGGCAGCTCATCGCGACCGCGCAGCCACGGATAGCGAAGTACCAGAGCAAGTCGGAGCGGGTGTACCCGGTGGTCCGTCTCAGCCCGCGGTAGGCGCCTTGTTCCGTTCAGGTTCCGTTCGTCTGGCGGGGTCAGGATCGGTGCTCTCACCGAAAGTCCAAGGAGCACCGCCATGTCTCTCGATCGCCGTACCGTCCTCCGCAGCGCCGCCGTCGGTGCCACCGGGGTCGGGTTCGCCGCCGTCGGCGCCGTCCCCTCGCTCGCCGAGGCGACTCCGGAGCCGGCTGCCCGGCCGTTCCCGACCAACCGCCCGTTCCCGCCGCTGATGGACGACCCCAAGGGCGTGCTCGCGCTGCCGCCGGGCTTCAGGTACACGGTCGTCACCCAGGCCGGCCAGACCACCCTGACGACCGGCCAGAAGACGCCGGGCGCGCACGACGGGATGGCGGTGATCGGCAACGGCACCAAGCGCTACAAGCTGATCCAGAACCACGAGATCGGCAGCAACAACGCCCTCGGCGTACCGCAGGTTCCGGGCACCGTCTACGACGCGGGCGTCGGCGCGGCCGGTGGCTGCACCGTCATCGACGTCGACCGGGACGGCACCAACTACGGCGAGTGGGTCGGCATCTCCGGCACGCTCACCAACTGCGCCGGCGGCCACACCCCGTGGGGCACCTGGCTGACCTGCGAGGAGACCGAGAACAAGGCCAACGGCACTACCCGGCTGAAGGACCACGGCTACGTGTTCGAGGTCTGGGCCGACGGCAAGACCGCGCACCCGGTGCCGCTGAAGGCGCTCGGCCGCTACGCCCACGAGGCCCTGGCCGTCGACCGGGACCAGCAGCACATCTACCTGTCCGAGGACGCCTCCGGCCCCAACGGTCTCTTCTACCGGTGGACCGCGCCGGCCGGCTACCGGCTCGGCAAGGAGAGCTGGAAGGACCTGCAGGACGTCGACTTCGGCAGCTACGAGGCGATGGCGATCCTGGGTGACGACGGCAAGCCGATCCCGGACGTCGCCTACCTGACGTCCGCCCAGCTGCTCCGGCCGTTCCGGGTCGCCTGGGTCACGGTCCCCGACCGCGACGCGGTCTCGGTCTCCTGCCGCAAGCAGTTCACCGACGGTCAGGTCACCCGCGGCAAGAAGTTCGAGGGCGTCTGGGGCACCCACGACGGCGTCTACGTGGTCAACTCCTACGCCAACTCCGGTACGACGGATCTGCCGGCCGACGCGGTCCCGCACGACGGCATGGTCTGGTTCTACAACTACAAGACCGAGACCATCCAGCTGGTCACCTACTTCCCGTCGAACGACGCCGCCGACCAGGGCGCGACGGCGAAGTACCAGGACCTGAACTTCGACGGGCCGGACAACGTCACCGTCACGCCCTGGGGTTCGCTGATCCTCGCCGAGGACGGCAACGCCAGCAGCCACATCCTGAGTTCGGTACCGGGCGGACCGACGTACGCGATCGCCCGCAACCAGCTCAACGACTCCGAGTTCTGTGGCCCGGCCTTCTCCGAGGACGGCAAGGTGCTCTTCGTCAACATCCAGAGCCCGGGCCTCACCCTGGCCATCACCGGCCCTTGGCGCGACTACCTCGGCTGACCCGCCGAACACAGCGACAGGCAGTAGTCACCTTGGCCGACCACTGCTCCGGCCGGCCAAGGCAAGCGCGCCCTGCAGGCGGCGACCACTGCCTGTCGCTGTGTCCGCGACCTGCCGGCTCAGGGTTTGCGGGAGACGACGAACAGGTGCGAATGCGTGCCGGGCACCTCGGTCAGCGGCGCCAGCAGGTCGTCCTGGGCGGCCAGGTAGCTGCCCACCCAGCCGGCCTCGGCCAGCAGCTCCAGGAGCCGGTCGACCGGTACGACGATGTTGGTCATCGTGGTCTCGAACCTGTCGTAGCGACCGTCCGCTGCCTGGACCACTCCGGAGATGCGGTAGAAGCCGACCCCCAGGGACTCGTTCAGCGCGCCCCGGAACAGCAGCATCGCCTCGTCGGTCTCCCGGATCTGCACCGTGTTCATCCCGCGCAACCCCACCACGGTGGCGATGTCGAACACGAACAGGCCCCCTGGCGAGACCGCCCGGTACACACAGCGCAGATAGTCCGCGATCCGCTCCAGGTCCGGCAGATGGTTCGGGATGTCGTACGTCGACACCGCGACCGGGAACTGTTCATCGACGGCGAAGTCGGCCGCATCCCCCTCGATCAGCACAGCGGATTCGCCGAGGCGTTCGCGGGCCCGGGCGAGCATCGCCGGCGACTTGTCCAGGCCGGTCACCGCGTAGCCGGCCCGCACCAGGTGCTGGGCCACGATGCCGGTGCCGCAGCCGATGTCCAGCACAGCGCGGGCATCGGGCGCGGCGCTCTGCAGCAGCTTCAGCAGCGATGCCGCGGACTTCGTCGGATAGGGCTGCCAGAACTGGTCGTAGGCCTGGGCGAATCCTTCGACGTATCCCTCGCTCATGGGCGGACTCCAAGGTCTTGTTGTCGGGGTAGGTGGTGCCGAACCGCTGGGTGGGCGAGCGCGCCGGCCGCGGCCACGACGATCAGTCCGCCGAACAGCAGCAGTCCGGCGGACGGACCGAGTCCGGCCGCTGCCGATCCCGCGACCACCGCCGCGACGGGCTTCAGGGACAGCGAAACCAGGTACTCGTAGGAGCTGACCCGCGACAACGCGGCGGCCGGCACCTCGAGCTGCATCGTGGTGTCCCACAGGACACCGAAGATGTCCGTCGCGACACCCGCGCAGAAGGCCGCGACGACGATGACCGCCACCGGTGCGCGGAAGCCGAGGGCCAGCAACGGCAGGGCCAGCAGCGGCGCGAACAGGACGGCCGTCGGCAGCGGCCGTCGTGGCTTGAACCTGATCGCCACCACGACTCCGGCCAGCATGCCGGCCGAATAGCCGGCCAGTACCAGCGACCAGCTCACCGCGCCGCCGAGGCGGTCCTTGGCCAGGGCCGGCCCGAGGACGCCGAACGCTGCCGACAACGCCGCGTTGATCACCGCTGCCGCAACCACGGTGGACCACAACCAGGACCTGCCCGCGAACTCGCGCCAGCCGACTCGCAGATCGCTGAGCAGGTTGCGGCGGCCGTTGCCCGGCGAACCGGTCAGCCGGACCGCACTCAGCAGCCCGGCCGCGACGAAGTAGGTCGCCGCATCGATCGCCAGCGCAACTCCCGGTCCGGCCCAGGCGACGACCACCCCTGCGGCCAGCACGCCACCGATGCGAGCCGAGTTGGTGCCCAGCCGGAGTTGACCGTTCGCGCGCTGCAGCGAGTCGGCCGGCACCAGGTCGGCAACCGTGCCGGTGAGAGACGGCAGCAGCAGCGCGGAGGCCGCCCCCGCGGCAAAGGCGGCCACACACAACAGGGCGAGCGGTGCCTTGCCGGTGAGCAACATCGTGGCGAGTCCGGCATAGGCGAGACCGGACGCCAGTTCGGCGACCACCAGCACGCGGTTCCGGGGGAACCTGTCACCGATCACCCCACCCAGGAGCAGCAGGGCGAGCTGCGGAACGCCTTGGGCGGCCAGTACCACGCCGAGGGTGACAGGCGTGGTACCCGGCAGCGAGAGCACGCCGAACGCGAGGGCGATCGGCCCGAAGGCGCTACCGAGGACCGACACCGTCCGGGCACCGAGGAAGATCCAGAACCGTACCGGCACCGGTTTACTCGCGATCCGGTCTGCCCTGTGGCAGCCAGCGATCGACCGGTACGCCGCCGTCGACCACGGTGATCTCGACCTTGCCGCGCATCAGGTTCCGGGCCAGCGGGCAGATGTGGCCGGGCAGCAACCGGCCGTGCAGAGGCACCGCGACCGATCCGGGATCCCAGGGCTGAGCACAGTCGACCAGCAGGTCGGCGTGATCGCCGGCCACGCTGATCGCGACCTCCGCGAGATCACAGGCCCCCGCGGCGGCGAGCCCGGCATCGAGCGTCGCATACGCACCCGCGACGATCTCAGTGATGCCCTCGACACCGAGGGCCCCCGCGGCTGTCGGAGTACCGCCCGCACTGACGACCGGGCAGTCGATCCCCTCGGCCCGGATCGACGCTGCGACACCGACGAGGTGTTCGGCATGACGTCGTCCCAGCAGCGCGAAGTCCTTGATGTCCTCGGCGGTTTCCGGCCCGTGGTATCCGGTCACTCCATCCAGCCGCACCCCAGCAGTGGCGTCGGCCAGGCGGGCCAGTGGTAGGACTTCGGCCGCCGGGGTGTGCCGCAGGTCGATCCGCACGCCGATCTGGAGCCCGGCAGCAGCCGCCGCTCGTCCCAGGCCGGTGATCGATTCCGCCTCGTCGACGTGGACGGCGAAGTGCTCGAGCTCAGCGGCGGCGCTGACGTACAGCGGCCACCGCCACGGCTCCCGCCAGGGCCACGCCACCACGACGTCGGTCACCCCGGCAGCGGCGAGGTCCCGCGCTGCCTGCGCGCTGTGGACCGCGATGCCGGCCGCGCCGGCCAGTACCTGCCGGGTAGCCAGTTCGATGGTGCGGTGCGCCTTCTGGTGCGCTCTGGTCACGCAACCGGCGTCCGCCACCTGCTGATGGAAACGCTGGATGTTCCGATCGAGTTGCCGGGCGTCGACGGTCACGGGTACGGCGGGCATCGGTCCTCACACGATCGACCGGTAGCCGGGGATACCGGATGGCTGTCGACGTGCGCCCGAGCCGGAGCGCCGGGCGCAGCGCCACGCTTCACTGTGGAGTCAGCTCTCGACTGGCGGTTCGATGCAGCGCATGACGCCCCCTTCCCTGCGGTCGGTGCCGGAGCATCGGAGTCTAGGTGAGCGGCCGACCGGTCGTAAGTCTTCGGATCTGGGCAGAAAGTGAGCAATCCAAGGCGATCGTGCGCGCGCTGCTGATCCGGTCGTCAGCCGACGGAACGCAGGAAGAGAGCCCCTCGCTCCAGCACAAGGGCCTTGAGTTCGGGTGGGCCGACCACGGTGAACTCCGCGCCGATCGCCCCCAGTGTGAAGAGCGGACCGTCGAGCGAGTCCGTCTCCATCGTCAGCGTGCAACTCGTAGTACCACGCGCCTGTACTTGCGCCCATCGTCCGACGTGGGCGGCGACCGTCTCGGCCGGCGCTTCGATGATCACCTCGACCTGATGCTTGTCACCAGCTGCGCTGCCCAGGACGTTGGCACGCACGAAGGCCGCCACGTCGTCGAACGGCGGCCTGCGCGGCGCGAACGGCGTACCGGTTCCTTCGGCGGCGGTGATCCGGTCGATCCGGAAGGTCCGCCAGTCCTGCCGATCGAGGTCATAAGCCACCAGATACCAGCGGTGGCCCAGTGGCACGAGTTGCAGCGGTTCGACCAGCCGTTCCGATCGTGCCCCACTCAGCGCGCGATAGGCGAAGCGCAGCCGCTCGGCGTCACGGCAGCCGAGCGCCAAAGTCGTCAGTACGACGTGGTCCACCGGCGCCTCGGTGCCGCTGCTCCAAGGCGCCGCGGGCGTCGTGGCCGAACTGACTGCCTTGAGCCGGGCCCGGAGTCGCCGCGGCATCACCTGCGTGATCTTGGTCAACGCCCGCAGCCCGGCCTCGCCGCTCCCGCCACCGGCGACGTGGGACTGGATGGCCACCGCCAGCGCCATCGCCTCGTCGTCATCGACCACGAGCGGCGGCAGAGAAGCGCCAGGAGCGAGCGCGTAGCCGCCGTCGACGCCCGGATTGGCGTCGACCGGATAGCCGAGTTCCCGCAGCCGGTCGACATCGCGACGCAGGGTCCGCGCCGAGACGCCCAGCCGATCGGCCAGGGCCGGACCGGGCCAGTAGCGGCGGGCCTGCAACAGCGAGAGCAGCCGCAGGGTCCGTGAGCTCGTGTTCGCCATTGCTCCAGTATCGGCGCAATCGCGGTCAGGAAGTGGCCGCGATACATCCTAGCGTAGCGACTACCCGAACCGATCGATGCTAGGAGCAACGATGTCCGTCACCACCACCACCCACCTCAACTTCCGCGGCGACGCCCGGGCGGCACTGGCCTTCTACCAGTCCGTCTTCGGCGGCGAGATCAGCCAGTTCACCTACCGGCAGGCCCAGCGCGCCCAGGATCCGGCGGACGCGGACCTGATCGTCTGGGGCCAGGTCCTGAGCGACAACGGCCCGCACGTGATGGCGTACGACGTACCGGCGCGGATGCCGTACGACCAGGGCGTCAACTCGGTGTTCGTCTCCCTCCGCGGCGACAGCGCCGAGGAGATCACCACCTACTGGAAGGGCCTGTCCGAAGGCGCCGACATCGTCGAGGACCTCGCGCCGGCCGGCTGGTCACCCCTCTACGGGATGCTCAAGGACCGGTTCGGCGTGGTCTGGGTCCTCGACGTCGCCGTCACCGGGTGGGAGCAATAGGACAGGGCAGATAGTCGGGGGTAGTCAGCACGGACTCAGCGCGATGACGGCCGATGTTCCACTCCAGCCAGTCGTCGTCGCTGGGTTCGTACCCCTTCAGCGCGCACCCGGCCACCTCCTTCGGCAGCGTGTCCAGAACCGGTACGGCGTCCTGCGACAGGTTCTGCAGGAACAGCCAGTCGACCTTGCCGGTGGCGGTGTAGCGATCGATGTTGTGCTGGGCGATCCACGCGTCCGGGTTGATCGCCGCCAGGCCCAGCAGGAACGCCGCGCCGCTCAGCAGTGCCGCCCGCGGCAGCCAGGTCGCCTTGAGGGTGATGCCGGCGACCATCACGCCGATCACCAGCAGGCCCAGCCAGCCTTCGAACACGTCGACCAGCAAGCGGAGTTCGGTGAAGCCGTAGGCCTCTTGGTAGAGGTGCATCCGGTAGAGCGCCGAGGCGACCACGACCAGAGTCAGCGCACACAGCACGCCGAGCGAACCGCGCAGCCAGGCGACGTCGGCGGTCGTCGTACGGGGTGCTTTGCGCGCGGCCGCCCAGACGACGAGAAGGGTGAGGGCCGTGGCGACGGTGAGCTGACCGAAACCCTGGTGCACGTACTCCGCGTAGGTCAGTCCGGTGACGCGTTCGAGGTACTCGTGTCCGCCGAAACTCGCAGTGGCCTGTGCTACAAGGAAAACCAAGAAGACCGCATCGACGAGCAGGACGGGAGCGAGCCACTCGTAGCGGCGTGCGACCGGCCGGGCCGGGCCGTTGCGGGTCTCGACGTGCGGCGGGTTCAGCGCGAGGTAGACCGCCGCGAGCACCAGTCCCCCGATGAAGACGGTCAGGAACGCACGCAGGACGAACGTGTCCATCTGCAGGTCCGGGACGATCGCGCCGGCCCACTTGGCGAACAGCGCGTCGGCCGAGGCGAACAGCAGTCCGAAGACCAGAACGCCGAGCACCGACCACACGACGGTTCGCAGTGCCGCGGCACTCTTCCGCAGCCCGGACACCGCTTGGAGTGACCGGCCCAACCACGGCAGACCGCGCAAACCGGCCAGCGGGAGCGAGATCCCGGCCAGCACGAAGGCCGGCATACTGCGGCCGTTGACTAGCCCTGCCACGCAGACCACGCCACCGGCGAGGATGCAGAGGATCACGATCCACTCCGCGTCGCGCACCACTGTCGTCACCGACAACAGGCCGCACAGCACCGCGCAGGCCTGAGTGAAGCGGGAGCGCCGGTTGACGCTGAAGCGCAGTACGACCGCGCCCGCGGCCAGCAGGAGGATCGTGGAGCCGATTCCCATGTCGCGGAACGGCAGGATGATCGAGGCCAGCAGCCCGACCCCGAGGCTGTAGAGCACCGCGCGGACGTTGCCGGGCAGCCGTGCCTCGGGCCAGAACCGGCCGAACAACGCGTCCATCGGCGACTCGGGCGAGCGGGGTACGCCGACGGCGGGTGGCGCCGGCGGTGCGGGGGGTGCGGGATCGACCGGTTGGGTCATCACGGGCTCCTTGGCCTTACTGGGCAGATGGTTGTGTTGCTGTCGTGGTTCGCGCGGGAGGTCGACGCGCACTCGGGCACCGGTACTGCCCGGCTCCGGCTCGACGAAGTGGATGGTGCCGCCGTGCAGGTCGGTCACCCACCGGGCGATCGCCAGCCCCAGGCCGGTACCGCCGCCGCCATCGGTGTCGGCCAGCGTCCCGAAGCGCTCGAAGACGCGATCGCGGTCCGCGGCCGGGATTCCCGGCCCTTCGTCGATGACCTCCAACCGCCAGCCCGCTGGGGTCTCCAGCGCGATGAGCCGGACGACTCCCCCGCTGGGGCTGTGTCTCGACGCGTTGTCGAGCAGGTTCGCGATCAGCTGGTGCAGGCGCGACAGGTCCGCGGACACGGTCAGATCCGCCGGCGTGACCTGTACGTCGTACCGGACCTCGCGGCCGGTCACCGTCGCCTCTGCGACAGCGCGCTCCAGCAGGTCCCCGATCGGCACCTGGGTCGCGGCGAACTTGGCCTTGCCGGCGTCCACCCGGGCCAGATCGAGCAGGTCGGAAGCCAGCGCTGCCAGGCGTTCCGCCTGGTCGAGCGCGGTCCGCAGAGTGACCGGATCGGGCTCGGCGACGCCGTCGACCAGGTTCTCCAGTACGGCGCACAACGCGGCGAGCGGGGTCCGCAGTTCGTGACTCACGTTGGCCACCAGCTCGCGGCGCTGCCGGTCGACCGCGGCGAGGTCCTCCGCCATCCGGTTGAACGCTCGGGCCAGCTCGCCGACCTCGTCACTCGACGTCGCGGTCACGCGGCCGGAGTAGTCGCCACGCGCCATTCGCCGGGCCGCCGTGGTCATCTCGCGCAGCGGCGAGGTCATCCCGACGGCGAGCAGCTGGGTCACTCCCAGCGCGAGTGCCACCGTGACCGGGACGGTGAGCCAGAACGGCACGCTGCCGACCGCGCCGGTCGCCGCGAGGACCGAAGCCACCGTGACGCTGACGGCGACGAGCAGGCCGAGCTTGACCTTGACCGACGTGACCTGGTTGAGGATCGGTCCGCTCATGAGGCACCACCGGGCTCCAACGCATAGCCGACGCCGTGCACGGTTCGCACCCGGTCGGCGCCGATCTTGGCGCGCAACGCCTTCACATGGCTGTCCACCGTGCGGGTCCCGGAGGCGCCCGGCCAGCCCCAGACCTCGGCGTACAGGTTCTCTCGCGTCAGGACCACGCCGGGGTTGGCGGCCAAGCAGACCAGCAGATCGAACTCGGTCGGAGTGAGGTGGACCTCGGCGTCCGCGACCCAGACCCGGCGGGAGGCCGCGTCGATCCGCAGCTCCCCCAGGTCGGTCGCCGACCGGGTCGTCAGCTCCGCCGCCCGGTCGACCCGGCGCAACAGGGCACCGACCCGGGCCACCAGCTCACGCATCCGGAACGGCTTGGTCAGGTAGTCGTCGGCCCCGACGCCGAGGCCGATCAGGATGTCCGCCTCGTCGTCGCGAGCGGTCAGCATCAGTACCGGGACCGGCCGGGCCGCCTGGATCCGCCGGCACACCTCATGGCCGTCGAATCCGGGCAGCATCACGTCCAGCAGGACCAGGTCCGGCGCCGTCTCGGCGAACCGTGCGACTGCTCCGGGCCCGTCCCAGGCCTGCACCACGTCGTACCCCGACCCACGCAACCGGTCGGTGACCGCCTGGTTGATCACCGGCTCGTCCTCGACCACGAGAACCTTCGGCCGTACCGCGCTCACTGACATGTTGTGAGCGTATGAGCCGGGCTGGTCAGAAGTAGCGGACGACTCGTGAAGGTTCTGTGGAGGATCGGGCTACCGCCCGGAAACCCCGTCCACCGCCGCCAGGATCGTCGCGGTCACCGCAGCCGGCTGGGAGACGCTCAGCGCGTGCGACCCACCCGCCACCTCGTGGGTACCGCGGGCACCCGCGCGCTCGGCGAAGTACCGGTGCAGGGCGACCGGGATGTTGAGATCCGCGTCGCTGATCACGAACCACGACGGGATGGTCGTCCAGGCCGGCTTCTCGGTCGGCAAGGCGTCGGTGAGGGCGGTCTGGGTGACCGGCCGCTGCGTCGCGGCCATCAGAGCGGCCTGCCCGGCCGGCACGTCCGCGCAGAACTGCTGGTGGAACAGCTCCGGCCTGATCACCAGCTCGACCCCGCCCGTCGACACCGGGTAGGCGTCGAGAGCCTCACCGAGCGTGCTGCCGGGAAACTTGCCCGACAACTCGAACGCGTTCTCACCGTGGTCGGGCGCGAAGGCGTCGACGTACACCAGGCCGAGGACGTCGCCGTTGCCGGCGGCCGCCTCGGTGATCACGAAGCCGCCGTAGGAATGCCCGACCAGTACGACGGGCCGCCCGATTCCCTCGATCACGTCGCGCACGTACGCCGCGTCACCCGCGACACTGCGCAGCGGGTTGGCCACCGCGACGGTCTGGAGTCCCTTGTCCTGCAGCTGCGCGATCACCCCGTTCCAGCTGGCCGCCTCCGCGAATGCGCCGTGCACCAGGACGACGACCGGGTTCTGCTCACTCATGATGCCCTGCTTTCCCTGCTGTGGTTGAAGATCCGTCACCAGTACTGACAGGCCGGTGGTCCTCGTTGTGACGCGGTATGACCCAGCTGGGATGTGCCGCGGCGGGGTGGTTCGTCGTTACGGTCCGTTCACCATCCATAGCTGGACCGCCCCCAGGAGTGCAGATGTCCCGAAAGATCGCCGCGCTTGCGGCCTCGTTGTCGGCAGCGGGCTTGGCCGCCGCGCTGACTCTCAGTCCGATCAACCCCAGCAACGCCGCGCCGTACGTCGCCCCGGCCGACCCTGCGGTCGCGGCCCAGGACGCGATGGTGAGCGCTCTCGCCCGCGACCTGCGGATCTCCCCCACCGAGGCGCGGGCCCGGCTCGCCCGGGAAAGCAAGGCCGCCGACGCGGAGAGCTTCCTGCGTGGCAGCCTCGGCGCCTCGTTCGGTGGCGCGTGGCTCGACCGGAACGCGACCACGCTGACGGTCGGCATCACCGATCCGGCACGCGCCGGGCTGGTCCGGGCGGCGGGGGCGGTTCCCCGAACCGTAGCGCGCAGCCTCACGCAGCTCGACGTCCTGAAGAACCGCCTGGACAGCAAGGCCTCCCGCGCCCCCAAGACCGTGCCCGGCTGGTACGTCGACGTCACCACGAACCAGCTCGTCGTGCTGACCAGGGCAGGAAAAGCCAACCAGGCAAAGGCTTTCGTGCAGGCCAGTGGCGTCGACAGTACGGCGGCACGCTTCGTCACCTCCACCGAGACCCCGCGTCCACTGATCGACGTGATCGGCGGCAACGCCTACTACATCGGCAGCGGCAGTCGCTGCTCGGTCGGCTTCGCGGTGACCGGCGGCTTCGTGACTGCCGGGCACTGTGGCCGGACCGGCGCGACCACCACGCAACCGAGCGGCACCTTCGCGGGATCGAGCTTTCCCGGCAACGACTACGCCTGGGTGAGAGTTGCCGCCGGCAACACTTCACGGGCGCTCGTCAACCGGTACCCCGGCACGGTGCCGGTCGCGGGCTCGACCGAGGCCGCGGTGGGCTCGTCGGTCTGCCGGTCGGGTTCGACGACGGGCTGGCGCTGCGGCACCATCCAGCAGAAGAACGCGTCGGTGACCTACCCCGAAGGCACCATCACCGGCCTGACCCGCACCAACGCCTGCGCCGAGCCCGGTGACTCCGGCGGTTCGTGGCTGACCGGCGACCAGGCACAGGGCGTCACTTCCGGTGGCTCCGGCAACTGTTCCTCCGGTGGCGTCATCTACTTCCAGCCGGTCAACGAGATCCTGAGCGTCTACGGCCTCACTCTGACCGTCAGTGGCGGCACCCCGCCGACCACTCCGCCCACCACTCCCCCGACGACTCCGCCCGGCGGAACCAGCTGGCAGGCCGGTACGGCGTACGCGGCCGGCGCGACCGTCACCTACGGCGGGCAGCGCTACCAGTGCCTGCAGGGTCACACCGCGCAGACCGGCTGGGAACCGCCCAACGTTCCCGCGCTCTGGCAGGCACGCTGACCGCCGGGGACCGGTCAGGCCCTTTCCGGGTCAGACCCTTCGAGTCAGACCCTTCCTGATCGGTCCCCGGTTGCCTACCTTGCTGCCATGGAACTGGAGCTTCGTCACCTACGGATCGTCTGCGCGGTAGCGGACGCAGGCTCCATCACCAAGGCAGCCAACACCCTCGGACTGGCTCAACCGGCCCTCACCGCCCAGCTCCAGCGCATCGAGCGCGTGCTGGGCGGTGTCGTGTTCGAGCGCGACCGCACCGGCATCCGCCCGACGCCGCTCGGCGATCTCGTCCTGGCCAGGGCGAGGTTGCTGCTTCCAGCGGTCTCCGGCCTGCAGGAGGAGGCGGCCCGGTTCAGCAACGGGGGCGGCCGCGCGGACGGCGTACCGGCGAGTCTGACGATCGGCTCAGCCACCGGCCACGTCCTCGGCCGGCTGCTCCACCACCTGACCTCGGAGTACCCCGGCATGCGGGTGACCACCCAGGTCTCCTGGTCGGCCGACGAACTCGCGGCGATGGTGGCCGACGGAAGGGTCGACTACACCGTCGTCGGCGTCTGTGGCGACGCTTCACCACCGGCCCAGCCAGGACTCTCGTGGCGGACACTGGGCACCGATCCCGTCTACGTCCTGCTGGCGGCCGACCATCCGCTGGCCGGCGCTCCGGCCGTCAGCCTTCCCGATCTCGCGGCCGAGCAGTGGGGTGCGACTCCCGGCGACGGCTGCTTCGCGGACTGCTTCGCCGCCGCCTGCGGCCGAGCGGGCTTCACTCCGAACTCGCTCTACGAGACCGATGTCGTCAGCTGCATCGACCTGGTCGAGTCCGGCGACGCCGTGGTGCTCTGCCAGCCGATGTTCCGCGAGATGCCCGGAGTGGTCGCCGTACCGATCGAAGGCGTACCGCTGACCTGGCGGCATCTGATCGGCTGGCACCCCGACGGGCCGGCGGCCGGCCTGGCCGACCAGGTGATCCGGCTGGCGGGGCTGGCGTACCTCGACTCCATTGCCCGCAGCCCCCGGTACAGCACCTGGCTGAGCCGCCATCCGCAGTACGGCGTACAGGGTGACGACCACAGCCGAGAGCTGATTGTCAACGACTGATCACCCTCTGTTCACCCTGCCGATCGCGGCAGGTCGCGGGGTGCAGGGCTGTCCAGCCGAAGGGTTGCCCTTGCTCTGTGTCATCACAGCCAACCGAGGGTGACTATTGCTTGCCGTCGTTCCGGCGAATTGGCCACCGTACTTCTCATACCGCCCCCGTGAGGAGTACGACCGTGAGAGTTCCGAAACCCCGCCATGCCCATCGCCGCCGTCGCGCCGGCCAGCTGACAGCAGTCAGCGGCCTGGCCGCGGCTCTGCTGGCCGGCAGCCTCGCCAGTACGAGCTTCGCCGCGCAGCCTGCTGACCCCGCCGCTCCTTCGACACCCCCGGACGCCACTGCCGTGGCCGTCGCCGCGGCGGACCGTGCCGTCAACGCCGGTCTCGGCACCCTGCGCAAGGGCAGCCAGGAGAAGTACAACCGCCTCGGCGTCTTCGAAGGCGGTGACGCCGAGACCCAGGACCTGTTCTACGTCTCCTACGACAAGACCTACCAGGGCCTCCAGGTGGTCGGCGGCGACGCCGTCGTCTCGACCGATGCCGCCGGCAACGTCCTCACCACGGTGGCCGCCTCCCAGGCCACCATCTCGGTGAGCACGACACCGAAGCTCACCCCTGCGCAGGCGACCACGTCCGCCCGGAAGGCCTTCACCACGGTCAGCGGGACCGGTACGCCGAAGCTCGTCGTCCTGGTGGTCGGACAGCCCAAGCCCGTCCTGGCCTGGGAGGTTCCCGTGGCCGGCAAGGCGAAGCACTCCTCGCACGATCACGGCGACGCCCTCACCCAGGAGCTCGTCTACGTCGACGCGGCCACCGGCAAGGTCTCGCACACCGCCGAGCTGACCGCCTCCGGCTCCGGCCGCGGCATCTGGAACGGCGCCGGCCTGAACTTCGGGACCACCAAGTCGGGCAGCACCTACCGGATGACCGACCCGGCCCGTCCGAGCCTGTCCTGTATCGACTACAGCACCAACGCGATCATGACGGACGCCGACAACGTCTGGGGCAGCAGCAGCAAGACCGACAAGGTCTCCGGCTGCGCGGACGTCATGTACGTCGCCGCGGGCGAGTGGGACCTGCTCAAGAACTGGTACGGCCGCAACGGCCTCGACGGCTCCGGCAACTGGGCCGACGCCGAGGTCGGCCTGCCCGACGTCAACGCCTACTGGAACCACTCCAGCAACCCCGGCGGTGTCGTCTTCGGCCGCAACAACCTGAACTACTGGATCACCGGGACCGACGTGGTGGCGCACGAGTACGGCCACGGACTCGACGCGAAGACCCCCGGCGGGATCTCCGGCTACCCCGGCCAGGAGTCCGTCGCGGACATCTGGGGGGCGCTGACCGAGAACTACCTGAACAACCCCAACGACCGGCCCGACTACGAGGTCGGCGAGCTGATCAACCTGCAGGGCAACGGCCCGATCCGCTACATGTACAACCCGTCGAAGGTCTCGGGTCACCCGAACTGCTACTCGACCAGCCTGCCGGGCTCCGTGCACGCCGCGGCCGGTCCGATGAACCACTGGTTCTACCTGCTCGCCGAAGGCACCAACCCGACCAACGGCCAGCCGACCAGCCCGACCTGCAACAGCAGCACGCTGACCGGGATCGGCATCAAGGAAGCCGGCCGGATCTTCTACAACGCGATGCTGCTCAAGACGTCCGGAATGAGCTACCCCAAGTGGCGCATCGCCACCCTGAACGCGGCCAAGAACCTGGACGCGACCTGCGCGAAGTACAACAAGGTGAAGGCCGCCTGGACCGCCGTCAGCCTCGGCGCCCAGCCTGGTGAGCCCAGTTGCACCGCTGCGGCCGGCGGCGGCGCGGCCGCTCCCCTGGTGGCAGCGGCTCCCGACATCGACGTACAGAAGGTGCGGGCGCACCTGACCCAGTTCAGCACGATCGCCGCCAACAACGGCGGCAACCGCCGGGCCGGTACGGCGGGGTACAACGCGTCGGTCGCCTATGTGAAGCAGAAGCTGCAGGCAGCGGGCTTCACCGTGACCGAGCAGCGCTGCACCAGCGGCTGCAGCACCAGCCAGACCAGCAACCTGATCGCCGACTGGCCGGGTGGCCCGTCGAACCAGGTGGTCATGTTCGGCGCCCACCTGGACGGTGTCAGCGCCGGCCCGGGCATCAACGACAACGCCTCCGGCTCGGCGGCCCTGCTGGAGAGCGCGCTCGCCTTCGCCGCGGCCAAGCCGAGCCTGACCAAGCACGTGCGCTTCGCCTGGTGGACCGACGAGGAGCAGGGCCTGAACGGCTCCGAGTTCTACGTGAACTCACTGAGCTCGGCGAACCGGACGGCGATCAAGGGCTACTACAACTTCGACATGATCGGCTCCACCAACGGCGGCTATTTCATCAACAACATCAGCACCGCCGTGGCCGCGCCGATGAAGGCGTACTGGGACTCGCTCGGGCTGCGCCCGGAGGAGAACCGCGAGGGCGTCGGACGCTCGGACGACGCGTCCTTCCGCGCGGCCGGTATCCCGACCAGCGGCTACGCGACCGGAGCCAGTGCCCGCAAGACCTCCGCTCAGGCGAGCAAGTGGGGCGGCACCGCCAACGCGGCGTACGACCCCTGCTACCACCGGTCCTGCGACACCACGTCCAACATCAGCGCGACCGCGCTGAACCGTGCCGCTGACGGCATCGCCTACACCCTCTGGAAGACCGCGGTCACTCCGTAACCGCACCCGAGTCGAGAGTGGCCCTCCCGTTCCGCCCCAACGGGAGGGCCACTCTCATCGGTGCGAGTCGCTGGTCGAGGTGGTGCGGCCCAGTGCCGACAGCGGCTCGCGGCCGGCCGGCTGGGTCGGACGGGGCAGCAACGGCTTGCGCGGCAGGATCGGGCGGGTCACCGGTTTCCCCGCCGTCACCTCGACCTCTTCGTCGACGTGGAAGATGGTGAGCGCCGCGTCCGGACCGTCGTGCACGGAGTAGGTGGCCTCGTCCCGGCCGATCTCCACGCACAGCCGGACCCCGTGCCAGCGCACGGTGAACTTCAGTTTCGTCAGCCCGTCGGGCAGCGCCGGGGAGAAGAAGAGCCCCTCCTCGCGTTCCCGCAGACCACCGAAGCCGGCCACCAGCGCGGACCAGGCTCCCGCCAGCGAGGCCATGTGCAGGCCGTCGCCGGTGTTCTCGTGCAGGTCGAGCAGATCGATCAGAGCCGCTTCGTAGGCGTAGTCGTAGGCGAGGTCGAGATGTCCCACCTCGGCTGCCATCACCGCCTGCACGCACGCCGACAGGGACGAGTCGCGAACGGTGATCCGCTCGTAGTAGTCGACGTTGTGGGCCTTCTGCTCGGCAGTGAACGCCTCGCCGCACCAGTACATCGCCAATTCCAGGTCGGCCTGTTTGACCACCTGCTTGCGATACAGCTCGAAGTACGGCGCGTGCATCATCAGCGGGTACTTGCCCTCGAACTCCTCGAAGTCCCACACCGCGTAGCCGGTGAAGCCCTCGGACTGCGGATGCACGCCGAGCTCCTCGTCGTACGGGATGTGGACCGCGGCGGCCGCGTCCCGCCAGACCGCCTCCTCCTCCGGGCCCACGCCGAGCCGGCGGGCGTCGTCGGGGAAGCGGGTCGCGAAGGAGGCCGCCGTCCGCAGGTTGCGCGCGGCCATCAGGTTGGTGAAGACGTTGTCGTCGGCGACGGCGCTGTACTCGTCCGGACCGGTGACGCCGGGCAGGTGCCAGCTGCCGTGCCGGTCGTGGTGCCCGAGAGAGATCCAGAGCCGGGCGGTCTCCACCAGTAACTCGAGGCCGTAGTCGCGGATGAACGTGTCGTCGCCGGTGGCCAGGTGGTACCGGCTGATCGCCGCGGCGATGTCGGCGTTGATGTGGAAGGCGGCGGTACCGGCCGGCCAGTACCCCGAACACTCCTGGCCGCGGATCGTGCGCCACGGGAAGGCCGCGCCGCGCAGGCCGAGCACCTTCGCGTGCTCCTTGGCCATCGACAGCGTGCTGTGCCGCCACCGCAGCGCGTCGGCGGCCGCGTCGGGCATGGTGAAGATCAGGGCCGGCAGCACGAACCCCTCGGTGTCCCAGAAGGTGTGCCCGTCGTACCCGGCGCCGGTCAGTCCCTTGGACGGAATGGCCCGCCGCTCGGCGCGTGCGCCGGACTGCAGGACGTGGAACAGCGCGAAGCGCACCGCCTGCTGCAGCTCCGGATTGCCCTCGACCTCGACGTCGGCCGCGTCCCAGAAGTCGTCCAGATAGGCACGCTGCTGCTCCAGCAGGCCCTCCCAGCCGGAGAACCGCGCACCGGCCAGCGCGCCCGAGACCTGATCGCTGATCGCGGTCTCCGACCGCAGGCTCGACCAGCCGTAGGCGAGGTACTTCACCAGCCGGAGGCTCTCCCCCGGCTGCAGCTCACAGATCACGGTGTTGCGGGCCCAGTTCTCGCGGACGTCGACGTTCACCTCGGTCCGGCTGTCGCACTGCACCTCGTGCGCCATCCCCGCGGCCATCATCAGCTCGCTGGCCCGGGTCCGGTGGATCAGCACCACCTCTTCGTCGTCGCTGTCCTGCGACACCGCGACCAGCGGGTTCTCCAGGACGGCGGCCACCCGGGGATCGTCGGACAGCTTGGGCTGCGGTTCGTTGGCGACGAGTTCGGACTGGAGCACCAGCCGGACCGGCTGGTCGACCGCCTCCACGACGTACTCGATCGCCGCGACCGCGCGCTGGGTCAGCGACACCATCCGGCGCGACCGCACCTTGATCCGCTTGCCGGCCGGTGAGCTCCAGTCGACCTCGCGGCGCAGGACCCCGGTCCGGAAGTCGAGACAGCGCTCGTGCGAGTGCAGTTCGCCGTACCGGACGTCGAAGGGCGCGTCGTCGACCAGCAGCCTGATCAGCTTGCCGTTGGTGACGTCGACCAGGGTCTGGCCGGATTCGGGATAGCCGTAGCCGGCTTCGGCGTACGGGAGGGGGCGTTGCTCGAAGAACGAGTTGAGGTAGGTGCCCGGGATCGCGAACGGCTCGCCCTCGTCGAGGTTGCCGCGCAGGCCGATATGGCCGTTGGACAACGCGAACAAGGACTCGGCCTGAGCCAGTTTGCCGAGCGGCAGCTCGGTCTCGCGCAGCTGCCAGGGCTCGATCGGATGCGGTCCTCGATCGATCATCCCCGCGGTCCTTCCTGGTCGATCAGGTCGGCGAGATCGGTGACCACGATATCGGCGCCCTGCAGCTTGAGCTGCTCGGCCTGGCCGACCCGGTCGACCCCGACCACGTAGCCGAAAGCACCGGCCCGGCCCGCCTGTACGCCGGCCAGCGCGTCCTCGAAGACGACCGCCTCGGACGGCTCCACTCCGCACCACTTGGCCCCGGCCAGGAAGGTGTCGGGAGCGGGTTTGCCGCGCAGGCCGGTCGCGCGGATCGTCACTCCGTCGATCCGGTGCTCGACCAGCGCCGCCAGGCCGGTGACCTCCAGCACCTCACCGGTGTTCGCGCTGGACGACACGACGACCCGGCGGAGACCGGCTGCCTTGGCTGCTTGCAGATAGCGCCGGGAGCCTTCGAAGACGCGGACGCCGTCGTCGCGGATGCGGCGCAGTACGGCGACGTTCTTCTGGTTGCCCAGACCGTTGACCGTTTGGAGACCAGGTGGGTCGTCCGGATGCCCCTCGGGCAGCGTGATCCCGCGCGAGAGCAGGAAGTCGCGAACCCCGTCGGGCCGGGGTTTCCCGTCGACGTGCGCGTCGTACTCCGCGTGCCGGTCGAACGGCACGAACACGGTGCCCGTCGCCGCCGCGTGGGCCCGGAGGAACTCGTCGAACATCTCCTTCCACGCCGCCGCGTGTACCGCCGCGGTGTCGGTCAGCACTCCATCGAGATCGAACAGGCAGACCTTCACCTGCCCTGGCAATCCCAACATCACAAGCCTTCCGGTCGGTGATCCCGTCCTTCTCACCGTAACCGGTCGGCCCGAATCAGCTGGTCAGGACGTGCAGAGGAACGGCTGCCTGCCGCCGCCGGAGTGGTAGGCGTAGCGCGTCCCGCCTGCCTCGAGCACGGTCTGGGTGCCCTCGATCAGCGCCTGGGTGTAGCTCATCCCCGGCTTCGGGCAACCCAGGCTGCCGTCGGGCCAGGTGATCTCGGCCGAGCTGACCACCGTCACCTGCGCGGGCTCGATCCCCAGCCGGTTCGCCAGGTCGGCCCTGGCTTGCGCGACCACCTCGGACTCGGGCGCCGGCGTCGGGCTGCTCGGTGGTGAAGCGGGAGTCTCGGAGGTCACGGTGGGCTCCTGACTGGAGGGGGTGGGCGAAGTGCCACAGGCACCGGTCAGTATCAGCACGGCAACGGCCGTGAGCGCGGTTACGCCTCGCATGATGATCACCTCAGGCGTTGGACGCTCGGCCGGCCCCGTTCGTTGCAGGTCACGGCCTTCGTCGAGGTCAGGGCACCGTCGGCGGCACCGGGGGTACCGGCGGCTTCTTCGCGGCGAGCTTCTTCTGCGCGTCGAGCTTCTTCTGGGCTTCCTGCTGTGCCTTCGTGCCGTTCACCATCCGGTCGGGCGGCGCGACGAAGCGGCGGACCGGCAGGCCCTTGAGGGCACCCTGCATGGCGGTCTTCCACAGCGGGCCCGCCGTACCGGAGCCGGTGGGGTCCGAGATGTCCCGGCCGTTGAGGGTGTGGCCGTACATCAGGTTCGTGTACTCGAGGGTGGCGTCGGCGACCACCGCGGCGGCGGCCAGGTTGGGCGCGTAACCGGCGTACCAGACGGCGCGGTTCTCCTGGATCGTGCCGGTCTTGCCGGCCAGGTCGTACCGGCCGAAGTTCAGCCGGCCACCGGTGCCGCCCGGCTCCATCACCGCGCCCAGCACCCGGTTCACGCCGTCGGCCACCTCCTTGGCGATGGCCTGCCGGCAACTACGTCCCGGCGTCGCGATCGGCCGCCCGGTCTTGTCGACGATCGAGGTGACCAGGTGCGGGGTGCAGAAGTTGCCGCGGGCCGCGAAGGTCGCGTAGGCGTTGGCGAGCATCAGCGGTGTGGTGTAGTCGACGCCGAGCGTGAAGGACACCACCTGGTTCAGCGGGCCGCGGGTCTGCGCGTTGTACATCCCCAGCTTGGCCGCGATCGTCGCCGGCGCGCACAGGCCGGTGCGCTGGGACAGCTGCAGGAAGTAGGTGTTGGTGGAGGCGCGCGCCGCCTCGACCATCGTCAGGTCGCCGCTCTTGGTGGAGTTCTTCGGCTTGTAGTCCGGGTCCTCGGTGACGCCCTTGCAGGTCCGGAACTTCTTCCCGCTCAGGTCGATCTGGGCCGGCGAGTCGATCCGGTAGCTCATCGGCAGGCCCCGCTGCAGCGCCGCCGCGACCGTGAACGCCTTCATCGTCGAGCCGTTCTGGAAGCCGCCGTAGCCACCGGCGTACGACTTCTCGACGTTGTAGTTGTACGCCGTCTGGTAGCGGCCGTTGCCGTACGGCCGGCTCTGCACCATCGCCTTCACCAGACCGGTGCCCGGCTCGATGATCGTGACCGCCGCGATGGCGGTGTCGGTGCGCTTGGTGTGCGCGTTGATCGAGGCCTGCGCGGCGGCCTGCAGCTTCGGCACCAGCGAGGTCCGGACGGTGATCCCACCGGTCTTCAGCTTGTGGTCACGCTCCTTGGGCGTCGGCCCGAGCGCGGGGTTGTCCAGCAGCTTCGAGACGACGTACTCGCAGTAGAACGGGTACGGCGAGTTCGCGCAGCCGTTCGGGACCTTCCGCATCCGGCTCAGGTCGATCGGCTTCTTGATCTCGGCCGCGGCCTGCGCCTGGCTGACGACGCCGAGCTCGGCCATCCGCCGCAGCACCACGTCACGGCGCTCCTTCGAGCGTTTGAGATCGTTGGTCGGGTCGTAGCCGGTCGGGTTCTTCACCAGTCCGGCCAGCAGCGCGGACTGAGCCAGGTCGAGATCCTTGGCCGGTACCCGGAAGTAGTGCTGCGCCGCCGTCTGTACGCCGTACGCGCCGTCGCCGAAGTTGACCAGGTTGAGATACCGCTCGAGGATCTCGTCCTTGGAGTACTGGCTCTCGATCCCGATCGCGTAGCGCAGCTCGGCCACCTTGCGCTGGTAGGTGACCGCTGTCGCGAGCCGCCGCTGCTCGTCGGTCTTGGCCTTCTCCAGCAGCGTGAGCTTGACGAACTGCTGGGTGATGCTCGACCCGCCCTGCTGGACCTCGCCCTCGGACTGGTTGCGGACCATCGCCCGCAGCGTGCCCTTCGCGTCGAGCGCGCCGTGCTCGTAGAACCGGGAGTCCTCGATCGCGATGATGGCCTGGCGCATGATCGGGCTGATCTGGCTGAGCTTCACCGGGATGCGGTTCTGCTCGTAGACGGTGGCGATCAGGCTGCCGTCGGCAGCGAGGATCCGGCTGCGAACGGCCGGCGTCTCGGGCTCCAGCTCCATCGGCAGGTTCTGCACCGACCCGGCCACGCCGGCACTGCTGCTGCCGATGAATCCCGCGAACGGGATCGCCAGCCCGGCGGCGAGCGCGCCGGCCAGCACGCTCACGCCGATGAACTTGATCATCGCCTGAACGCCGGTGCGTAAGCCCCCGCCTGAACGCATGCTCCCAGGTTAAGGGGTCGGCGAGGTCATCCCGGTCACGAAATGCTTACAGAGCGAAACAATGCCCGATCAGGCAGTCAGCTCGGCACCGGCGCCGCGCCGCAGGTTGAGCCGGGCTGCGGCGCCCAGCTTGGCCGCGAAGTCGTTGGGCAGCGAGAGCCGGATGACCTTCGACCAGGCCGACGCGACCTGCTTGGGCAGCGGGCCGGTGGTGTACTTGAGGTTGTAGTCGCGGAACAGCTGCTGCACCTTCGGCGCGATCTCCTGGTACCGGTTGCTCGGCAGGTCCGGGAACAGGTGGTGCTCGATCTGGTACGACAGGTTCCCGGTCATGATGTGCATCGCGCGGCCGCCGGAGATGTTGGCCGAGCCGAGCATCTGCCGCAGGTACCACTCGCCCCGGGTCTCGCCCTCGATCGACTTCTTCTCGAACGTCTCGACGCCCTCGGGGAAGTGCCCGCACATGATCACCGAGTGCGACCACAGGTTGCGTACGACGTTCGCGGTGAAGTTGGCGGCCAGCGTGTGCAGCGCCGACGGGCCGGACAGCAGCGGGTGGACGACGTAGTCCTTCTTCATCTGGCCCCGGATCTTCTTGAACACCTCTTTGGTGCGGGCCTTGAAGGCGGGGTCCTGCCGGCGCTGCTTGGTCGCCAGGTTCTTGCCCAGCTCCAGGTCGTAGGCGGCGATGCCGTACTCGAAGAAGCAGGCGTTGACGAAGTTCCACAGCGGCTGGGCCAGGTAGGCCGGGTACCACTTCTGGTCCTCGTCGACGCGCATGATGCCGTAGCCGAGGTCGTTGTCCTTGCCGACCACGTTGGTGTAGGTGTGGTGCAGCTCGTTGTGCGAGTGCTTCCACTGCTCCGACGGCGAGACGTGGTCCCACTCCCACTGGGTGGAGTGGATCTTCGGGTCCCGCATCCAGTCCCACTGGCCGTGCATGACGTTGTGGCCGATCTCCATGTTCTCCAGGATCTTGGCCACCGACAGGCCGGCCGTGCCGACGATCCAGGCCGGCGGGAACAGCGACGCCAGCAGCACGGCCCGGCTGCCCAGCTCCAGCTTGCGCTGGACGCTGATCACCTTGCGGATGTACGCCGCGTCGGACGCGCCGCGGGCGGCGATCACCTCGGCCCGGATCGCGTCGAGACGCCGGCCGATCTCCTCGATGTCGTCGGCGCTGAGGTGGGCGATCGGGTTGTCGGCCTTCTTCTGCAGAACGGTCATCAGCTCTTCTTCCTCAACAATCGATGTCGCACGCGCCGGCCGCGGCCGAGATGCAGGTCTGGACGAGTACGCCGTCGCCGGGCGCCGCGGTGGTGACCTCGCCGGAGCGGAGATCGCGGACCGAGCCCGAGTTCAGCGGAAGGACACAGGAGAAGCAGATCCCCATCCGGCAGCCGGACGGCATCAGCACGCCGTTCTGCTCCCCCGCGTCCAGGATCGGCGTCGTGCCGTCGAGCTCGACCACCGTCCCGGTGCCGCTGAAGGTGACAGTGCCGCCCTCACCGGGCTCGGCGAGCGCGGTCCGGAATCGTTCGGTGTGCAGCTCACTCAGTTCGAGCGTCGCCCACTGCTCCTCCAGCGCGTCCAGCAGACCGGCGGGCCCGCAGGCCCAGGTCTCCCGCTCCGCCAGATCCGGTACGACGTCCGCGAGCGCGGCCACGTCGAGCCGGCCGTCGGTGTCGGTGTGCTGCTCGACCAGCCGGAGCCGGCCGTCATCGGCGAACTCCCGCAGCTCGGCTCCGAAGATCACGTCGTCGGCACAGGCCGCGGAGTGCACCAGCACCACATCGCCGAGCCGGTCGAGGCCGGAGCGCAGCATCCCCATCACGGGCGTGATGCCGCTGCCGCCGGTGACGAACAGGACCTTGCGCGGCGCCTGCGCCGGTAGCACGAAGTCGCCGACCGCCTGGTCGAGATGCACCAGCTGGCCGGGACGCAGCTCCTGCGCGAGATGAGCGCTGACCAGGCCGTCCGGGACAGCCTTGGCCGTGATGGTCAGCAGTTCGCTGCCCGGAGCGGACGTCAGAGAGTAGGAGCGCCACAGCCGGATGCCGTCGACCTCGAGGCCGATCCGGACGTACTGGCCCGGCTGGTGCCCGCGCCAGGCAGCGCCGGGCCGCAGTACGACGGTCACCGCGTCAGCGGTCTCGGGACGGACCTCGACCACCCGGGCGCGGAGGTCCGCGCCGGCGCGCAGTGGCCGGAACATGTCGAGATAGTCGGCGGGCTCGAGCGGATGAGTGGCGGCGGCCGCGACCCGCCACAGCCGGTCACGCAGCCGGCCCCGGAGGTTGCCCGGGGCTTGGGCGTCGGACGCAAACGTGGTCATGTCTTCCAGCATCCTCGACGCGAGGTGTAGTTTCATGACCGTCAGCGGTGAATCTGTTCGGCGATCTTGTTCGGAGGAAACAAAAAATGTCCGAGGAGCTGGTCCAGCACGCGAGCCGGACGGCCCGTGGCGCCGCCGAACTCGAGCTGGGCGACCAGGCGGTCGAGCTGCTCCGCTCCCGGCTGCCGGAGATCGCCGGGCTCACCGTGACCGCCATCATCGTCGAAGTCCCCGGCTACACCAACGCGCTGGCCGGCCCGATGGGCGCCAAGATCGCCGGCGCGGTCCAGCTCGCCCTGGGCGGTTTCCTCCGGCTGGCCAGCAGCGGCGATCCCGGTACTCCGCTCGCCCCCGCGCTCGAAGGGGCCTACGTGCTCGGCCGGGGCGAGGCCCGCAGCGGCCGCGCGATGGACGCCCTGCTCGCGGCGTACCGGGTGGGGGCGCGGGTGTCGTGGCGCGAACTGTCCCGGACGGCGGTGGAAGCAGGCCTCTCCGCCGACACCCTGGCCAGGTTCGCCGAACTGGTCTTCGCCTACATCGACGAACTGTCCGCGGCCAGCGTCTCCGGCCACACCGACGAACTGGCGACCACCGGCCGGGTCAGAGAGCGCTATCTCCAGGAGCTGAGCCTGGGCCTCCTGCGCGGCGATCCGCCCGATCAGCTGGTCAGCCGGGCAAGCCGGGCCGACTGGGAGCCGCCTCGCACCTTGACGGCGGTGATCCTGCCGAGCGCCCACGTCCGCAGCATGCTCGGTGCCCTGGACCCCAGAACCCTTCGCCCCGAGACCGATCTCGAAGAGCTCACCGGCGAGGTGATCGGCGCGGACACCTCCGAGGTCGCCGTCCTGCTGGTGCCCGACGCCGAAGGTTCACGCCGGTCGGTGCTGCTCCGCAACCTGCGCGGCTACCAGGCGTGGGTCGGTCCGCCCCAGCCGTGGACAACCGTGCGGACGTCGTACCAGCGGGCCCTTCGAGCGCGGCAGCTCGGGCTCACGGCCGAGCCCGACGCCCCGGTCGACACCGAGCGCCACCTGACCACCTTCGTGGTCACCTCCGACGCCGCGGCCCTGGACGACCTCAGGCGCCAGGTCCTCGCGCCTTTCGAGACTCTCCGCCCGGGCACCGCCGAGCGACTGGAGGAGACGCTGCGCGAGTGGCTCCTCCACCTCGGCCGCCGCGACGAGGTCGCCGCGGCGCTGCACGTCCACCCGCAGACCGTGCGCTACCGCATGGGCCAGATCCGCGACCTGTACGGCGGCCGCCTCGAAGACCCGCAGACCGTCCTGGACCTCACCATCGCCCTGGCCGTCCCGCACCCCACCCGCTCGGCGGCCGACCGCCGAGCGGGTGGGGAGTGAACCGCGGGGTCAGGAAAGCTTGGCTTCGAGAGCGGCGATGAGCTGCGGGCGCAGCTCCTGCGGGGTGATGACCGCGTCGACCGAACCGACCGCGACGGCACGGTGGATGCTGTGCACGCGGTCGAACTCGGCCGCCACCTCGCTCAGCTTCTCCGCCCGGACCGCCGAGCGGACCTCGGCCAGCTCGTTGGTCAGCGCGGCCCGTTCGGCGCCCTCGGCCTCGGTCAGCCGGGCCGACACCTCGGTCACCCGGGCGTCCGCCGAGGTGCGGTTGTTCACCTCGCCGGAGAACACCACCGCGGCCGCCGGCGCGCCACCGAGCACGGAGGCGAAGGAGCCCTCCAGCGCGAGCACGGTCATGTTCGGGTTCAGCGTCTTGGAGAACACCACGAACGCGCCACCGTGGTACCGGGAGACGACGCAGAACACGATCGGCCCCTGGAAGTTGACGATCGCGCGGCCGATCTCGGCGCCGTACTCCAGCTGCAGGTTGCGCATCGACTCCGGTGAACCGTCGAAGCCCGACAGGTTCGCCAGCACCACCAGCGGACGGTTGCCGCTGGCAACGTTGATGGCGCGGGCCGCCTTCTTCGACGACCGCGGGAACAGCGTGCCGCCGTTGTAGGTGTCCGGCCCGTCGGTGGGCGGGAAGCCCCGCCGCGGAACCGGCTTGGACTCGATCCCGAGCAGGCAGACCGAGAGCCCGCCGAGCCGGGTGTCGGCGACCACGGCCGTCTCCGCGTCGGCCATCCCGGCCCAGCGCTCCAGCATCGGGTGGTCCTGGTCGGAGACCGCCCGCATCAGCGTGCGGATGTCGAACGCCTTCTTGCGGTCGGGGTTGGTCTCGGCCGCGAAGATCTGGCCGACGGTGCTGAACCCGCCGTCCACCGGGTCGTGCGGGAACAACGTGACGTCGCGGTCGTGCGGGTCGGAGCTCGGCGCGCGCCGCGGCCCGCTCTCCCCCGGTACGACGTAGGTGTGGTCGTAGTGCGCCATCAGGATGTCGCGCGCACCGGCCAGATCGGGTGCCCAGTACTGCGCCTGCCCGTTCGGCCCCATCACCCGGTCGTAACCGCCGATGCCGAAGTTGTCCTCGGCCGAGACCCCGCCGGCGAAGTCCAGCGTCTGCTTGCCGGTCAGCACCATCGCGCTGTCCGGCGTCATCACCAGGATGCCCTTGGTGTGCATCAGCATGGTGGCTTCGGCGTTCCAGTACGGCTGCGCGCCGACATTGATGCCTGCGACAACGATGTTCACCTCGCCGCCGGCCTGGGTGAACTCGACGATCCGCTTCAGCGCCTTCGCCACCCAGTCCATGTTCTCGGTGCCGGAGTCCATCGAGATCCGGGCACCGGCCGAGACCGCGAACCACTCGATCGGTACGCCGAGCCGCTCGGCCAGGTCGAGGGCGGCGATGATCCGCGCGCACTCCGCCTCGGCGACCGCGCCGAGCGCCTTCGTCGGGTCGCCGCTGAGCACCACCCGGGTGACGCCTTCGGGGTGCCGGCGGGTCGGCGTACTGATCACGCCGACGATCAGGCCGGCCTTGTTCAGGCCGCGGGGCCGCTGGACCGGGACCAGGGCGCCGGCGTCGTCCAGGTCGTGCTCGACGAAGCTGCCGCCCGCGCCGACCACCATGCCGGCCACCTCGTACGGGTAGACGGTGTTGCGCCGGCGGGCCCGCAGGACCTTCTGGGCGTAGTCGTCGAGCGGCTTGAGCGGCTCGGTGGCCGGCCGCTCGACCGCGGTCACGACGCCCGCGCCGGGCTGGTAGTAGAACCGGCCGACGACCGGGAACGGCTGGCCGTTCGAGCCGATCACCCGGCCGGTGACGACGACCTCCTCGATCCCGGCGCCCGACGTCAGCGGCGCGATGTTGCGCTGCAGGGCGGTGAGCTCGGCGACCTGCCCGTCGATGACCGGCCAGACCGTCACCCAGACGTGGTTCATCTCCAGCCGGGCGCCGGCCGCGCCGCGCGCCGTACGGGCCCGGCGGATGCCTTCCAGGCAGTTCGCGATCGCGCGCTCGACGTGCGGCAGCGACGTGACCTTGCCGTCCTCACCCCGGACGACGGCGAACTGGCGGACCTGCGCCAGCGCCACCAGGCGCTCGTCGGCTTCGTTGTCGCGGGCAACACAGTGGTAGAGCAGCACGTCCTCCGGCGCGTCCAGCCGGGTGATCCGGAAGTCGCGCAGCCGCCACAGGTTCAGCCGGCGGCCGACCATCGGGTGCACGCCACGGACGTTGTCGTCCTCGACGATGCCGTCGCGGGCCAGTGCCGTCGAAGACGGGCGGTAGGTGAAGTACCAGACCTCCCGGCCGTTCCCGGGCACCACCGCGATCGCGACCCGGCGTACGTGGGACCTGAACGGCAGCGCGGCGACGACCTCCCGCAACCGGTCGGACGCCTCCTGCTGGTTCTCCGGCGTTCCGGGCCAGGACAGGTAGAGATCGGCGACCGCCTCGTGGCCGACCGGCCGCGCGGCGATCTCGGCGGTCAGGTCGTTGACCAGTTGACTGCCGGGATCGCGCAACTCGTCCACGGTGCCGACCGTGCTGACCAGGTGCGTGGGCCGCTCGTCCAGCGTGTAGTCGGCCGTGGTGACCGCCCGGCCGTTCACGCTGGTGTTGCGCAGATCGTGCAGCTCGTGCTCGAGATAGTGCCGGCGGACCAGCACCTCCAGCATCGGTTCGTTGCCGTTGACACCGTTCGCCAGCCGCTCGGCGAGGAACCGGACGATCTGCTCCGGGATCGTCGCCAGCGCCTCGATCCGCTCGGCGTAGTCCGGCGCCGCGGGGTCCAGCGCCAGCGTGGCCAGCTCGTCGCCGACCACCGAGAGCACCTCGGCCCGGGCCTGGTCGACCAACGGCTGGTCGAACCAGCGGAACCGGACGCTCCGGGCCAGATCGCCGATCACCGGGAACCGCAGCTGGGTGGCGAGCACCAAATGATCGAGCAGCGCGTTCGCTTCGGCGTCCAGCGGCGACTCGGGCAGTGGCTCGACCAGCCACTGCTGCAGCAGCGCCGTCACCAGCAGGACGTCGGGAGACGTGCGCTGCTGCGCCAGGAAGATCCGGAACACCGCGTCGGTCAGTTCCTCGCTGCGATCCAGCTCGGTCACGCCGTAGTGGCTGAGCACCCGGGTCAGCCGCTCGCAGAACTCGGCCGGCAGGCCGGCCCGCTCGGTGTCGAGGGTCTGCAGGTAGGTGTGGAAGTGCTCCTTCGGGCTGTGCACCCGCAACTCGGTGTTCAGGTCCTCACCGACCGGCCGGTTACGGCTCAGCTCGGCCAGGTCGGCGAACAGCCGCAGGACCTTGATCTCCTCGCCGACCGGCGGGTCGGCCAGCTCCGCCCGCGCCTCCAGGTACGCCGTCAGCGTGCGGCCCTCGTCGCGCGGATCGATGTCGAAGCCGAGCAGCATGCCGCGCAGATCGTCCAGCCCACGGGTCGCGCGCTCCGCGGCCGTCTCCCGCTCCTGCGGCTCCGGCAGCTCCAGATCGGCGCCCTCGGCCGTCTCCACCTTCACGTCGGCGTCGCCGATCAGCTCCAGCCGGAGCAGCGGCGCGCCGGTCTCGACCTGGATACCGGTGGAGACCGGCAGCTCGCGGACGATCGCCTTGAACGGCGCGTAGAGCACCGTCTCCATCTTCATGCTCTCCAGCACCAGCACCGGTGCGCCCGCCTCGACCTCGGCGCCGACCGCGACCGGAGTCGCGACCACCAGCGCAGGAGCGGGTGCGCGCAGGACGCCACCCTCGTCGCGGCTGACCCGGTGGGTGACGCCGTCGACCTCGACCAGGTGCACCGGGCCGTGGGTCGCGGTGATCAGCCGGAACCGGCGGCCGGCTACCACGATCCGGGCGTCGTACGCGTCCAGCCGGTCCAACTCGACGTCGAGGTACTGCAGGTCGTCCCCCGAACCGACGCCCGCGCGGTACCGGTGCGGACCGATCCGCGCGACCGACACCTTGTACGCCGCGCCGCGCAGCTTCAGCGCGATCGCCCGGCCCACCTCGTGCTGGACCTGCGGACGGCCACCGCGAGCGGTCTCCAGCAGTCGCTGCCGCTCGACCCGCTCGGCCTCCTCGTACGCCTCGATCGCCGCGACGATCAGCGCGACGCCGGAGTGCCGGCTCGACACCAGCCGGCCCTCGCCGCGGACGCGGTCGATCCAGCCGGTGTCGGCGCTGCCGTCGATCACCTCGGGCTGGTCGAGCAGTTCGAGGACGAAGCTCTTGTTGGTGGCGCCGCCCTCGAGCACCACCGTGGTGTCGGCCATCGCGCGCCGCAACCGGCCGAGCGCCTCGTCGCGGGTCCGGCCGTAGGCGATGATCTTGGCGATCATCGAGTCGAAGTCGGCCGGGATCTCGTCGCCCTCGCTGACCCCGGTGTCGACCCGGATGCCCGGACCGGACGGCAGCCGCAGCCGGGCGATCCGCCCGGGCGACGGCGCGAAGTCGCGATCGGGGTCCTCGGCGTTCAGCCGCGCCTCGATGGCGTGACCGTGCTCGGCGGGCTGCAGGCCTTCCAGCCGGCCGCCCGACGCGACGTGGATCTGGGCCTTCACCAGATCGACCTCGGTGGTCAGCTCGGTGATCGAGTGCTCCACCTGCAGCCGGGTGTTGACCTCCAGGAAGGCGAACAGCTTGTCGGCCGGCTGGTACAGGAACTCCACCGTCCCGGCGCCGCTGTAGCCGACGGCGAGGGCCAGCCGCTCGGCCGACTTCTTGAGCTCGAGGTTCTGGTCGGCCGTCAGGACCGGCGAGGCCGACTCCTCGATCACCTTCTGGTTGCGGCGCTGGACGGAGCAGTCCCGCACCCCCAGCGCCCAGGCGGTCCCCTGCCCGTCGGCGATGACCTGCACCTCGACGTGCCGCGCGCCGGTGACCAGACTCTCCAGGAACACGATGCCGCTGCCGAACGCGCGCAACGCCTCGTCACTGGTCCGCTGGTAGGCCTCGCGCATCTCGGCGTCGTCGCGGATCATCCGGATTCCGCGGCCGCCGCCACCGGCCGTTGCCTTCAGCATCACCGGATAGCCGATCTCGTCGGCCGACGCGAGCGCGGCGTCGAGCGACCCGACCGCTCCCCGGCTCCACGGCGCCACCGGTACGCCGACCTCCTCGGCGATCAGCTTGGAGCCGATCTTGTCGCCGAGCTTGCGCATCGCCTCCGCGCTCGGGCCGATGAAGGTGACCCCGATCCGCCCGCACAGCTCGGCGAACGCCGGGTCCTCCGCGACGAAGCCCCAGCCGACCCAGGCGGCGTCCGCCCCGGTCTCGGTCAGCGCCTTCTCCAGCTTGGCGTGGTCCAGGTACGGACGGTCGGCGGCCGGGCCGAGCGGGTAGGTCAGGTCGGCCTCACGCACGAAGGTCGCGGTGCGCTCGGCGTCGGTGTACAGCGCCACCGTCTCGATGTGGCTCCCGGTCTCCGCGTTGAGTTCGCGGACCGCGTTGATCAGCCGCATGGCGGCTTCTCCCCGGTTGACGATGGCGATACGGCTGAACACCGGGCAGTACTCCTGTCGTCGGGAAACCTGTCACCGCACACATTCCCAGGCCGCGACCCCTACCGTCGAGTCGGGGTCGGGCCCATGCGAACAGCCCGGGCCTGACGGCCCGGGCTGTTCGGTGTGACACTGAATCAGCTGATGTCGTAGCGATCCAGGGTCATCACCTTGTCGAAGGCGGCGACGAAGTCGCGGACGAACTTCTCCTGCGCGTCGTCGCTGGCGTAGACCTCCGCCAGCGCCCGCAGCTCGGAGTTCGAGCCGAACAGCAGGTCGACCCGGGTCCCGGTCCACTTGACCTGACCGTCGGCGCCGCGGGCCTCGTAGGTCCCGTCGTCGGCCGCGGACGGCTTCCACGTGGTGCCCAGGTCGAGCAGGTTCGCGAAGAAGTCGTTGGTCAGCTGGCCGGGGCGGTCGGTGAAGACCCCGTGGGCCGACTGCTGGAAGTTCGCCCCCAGGACCCGCAGGCCGCCGATCAGCACGGTCAGCTCCGGCGCGCTCAGGGTGAGCAGGTTGGCCCGGTCGATCAGCAGGTACTCCGCCGGCAGGCGGTTGCCCTTGCCGAGGTAGTTGCGGAAGCCGTCGGCGGCCGGCTCCAGCGCGGCGAACGAGTCGGCGTCCGTCTGCTCCTGCGTCGCGTCGGTACGGCCGGGCGTGAACGGCACCTGGACGTCGTACCCGGCGGCCTTGGCGGCCGTCTCGACGGCAGCGACCCCACCCAGCACGATCAGGTCGGCCAGCGAGATCTTCTTGCCGGTCGCCTCGGAGCCGGCGTTGAAGGTCTCCTGGATGCCTTCCAGCGTGCGCAGCACCTGGGCCAGCGAGTCGGGCTCGTTGACCTCCCAGCCACGCTGCGGGTCGAGGCGGAGGCGGGCGCCGTTCGCGCCGCCGCGCTTGTCACTGCCCCGGAACGACGAGGCCGACGCCCAGGCGGTGGAGACGAGCTGCGAGACCGACAGCTCCGAGCCGAGGATCTGCGCCTTCAGGACGGCGATGTCGTCGGCGTCGACCAGCTGGTGGTCGACGGCCGGGACGCGGTCCTGCCAGAGCAGCTCCTCCTGCGGCACCAGCGGGCCGAGGTAGCGCTGGATCGGGCCCATGTCGCGGTGGGTCAGCTTGAACCAGGCGCGGGCGAAGGCGTCCGCGAACTGGTCCGGGTCGGCCAGGAAGCGGCGCGAGATCTGCTCGTAGATCGGGTCGAAGCGCAGCGCCAGGTCGGCGGTCAGCATCGTCGGCGGGCGGTTGAGCGTGCCGTCCTCGGGGTCCGGGACCGTGTTCGCCCCGGCGCCGTCCTTGGCCACCCACTGGTGCGCGCCGGCCGGGCTCTTGGTGAGCTCCCACTCGTAGCCGAACAGATTCTGGAAGAACCCGTGGCTCCACTGCGTCGGCGTCGAGGTCCAGGTGACCTCCAGACCGCTGGTGATGGCGTCGCGGCCCTTGCCGCTGCCGAAGCTCTGCTTCCAGCCCAGACCCTGCTCCTCCAGCGGAGCGCCCTCGGGCTCGGAGCCGACGTACTTCGCCGGGTCGGCCGCGCCGTGCGCCTTGCCGAAGGTGTGGCCACCGGCGATCAGCGCGACGGTCTCCTCGTCGTTCATCGCCATCCGGCCGAACGTCTCGCGGATGTCGCGGGCCGAGCCCAGCGGGTCCGGGTTGCCGTTCGGGCCCTCGGGGTTCACGTAGATGAGGCCCATCTGTACCGCGGCCAGGGGCTTCTCCAGCTCGCGGTCACCGGTGTAGCGCTCGTCGCCGAGCCAGGTGGCCTCCGGGCCCCAGTAGACGTCCTCGTCCGGCTCCCAAACGTCGGCGCGGCCACCGGCGAAGCCGAAGGTCTTGAAGCCCATCGTCTCCAGCGCGCGGTTGCCGGTGAAGATCATCAGGTCGGCCCAGGAGACCGAGGCGCCCCACTTCTTCTTCACCGGCCACAGCAGCCGCCGGGCCTTGTCCAGGTTGCCGTTGTCGGGCCAGCTGTTCAGCGGAGCGAACCGCTGCATGCCGGCGCCCGCGCCACCGCGGCCGTCCTCGATCCGGTAGGTGCCGGCGCTGTGCCAGGCCATCCGGATCATGAACGGGCCGTAGTGGCCGAAGTCGGCCGGCCACCAGTCCTGCGAGGTGGTCAGCACCGCGTCGACGTCGGCGGCGAGCTCGTCGAGGTCGACGGTCGCGAACGCCGCGGCGTAGTCGAACTCCTCACCCATCGGGTTGGCCACCGCGGGGTGCTTGCGCAGGATCTTCAGGTTGAGCTGCTTGGGCCACCACTCGGTGTTGGTGCCACCCTCGGTCGGGTGCTTGAGCTGCCCGTGGTCGACGGGGCACCGGGCGCCGCTCTCGTCATTCATCTCGCCGACTTCGGCGTTGGGTCCTTCAGACACGGGAAACCTTCCGGGATCAAGGAGTTCTGGACGTGGTGGAGCAGGCGGGGCACAGGCCCCAGTAGACGACTTCGGCCTCGTCGATCAGGTAGTCGTGATCGTCCGATGCCGTCAGACAGGGAGCGGAACCATGGGCGCAGTCGACGTCCTCGATGGCTCCGCAGGACCGGCAGACGACGTGGTGGTGGTTGTCACCGACCCGGCTCTCGTAGCGCGCGACCGAGCCCGAGGGCTGGATCCGCCGGAGCAGGCCCGCAGTGGTGAGCGCGCGGAGTACGTCGTACACGGCCTGGTGGGACACG
Source organism: Kribbella sp. CA-293567 (assembly GCF_027627575.1). Taxonomy (NCBI): domain Bacteria; kingdom Bacillati; phylum Actinomycetota; class Actinomycetes; order Propionibacteriales; family Kribbellaceae; genus Kribbella; species Kribbella sp. CA-293567. The sequence goes on along the minus strand of NZ_CP114065.1, from coordinate 3,267,759 downwards.
TCGAGCTCCGACCGGACGGACCGGATGATCGTGTCCGTGTCGGCGTGCGGGCGCTCGTGCACCGCGGAGAGGACCGCCAGCCGCGGCCGCGTCACGCGCAGCGCGGCACCCCGCAACCTGTCCTCGAGATCCGCCGGCGTCGCCACGTCCGCAGTCTGGCGCCTTTTCTGGAATGAGTCAAGATTAGCTGCGGCGGCGACTACCCCGCTGCTGAGGCCGTTGCGGCTTCCGGGCCGCCGGCGCCGCCTTTTTCTCCTGCTTGGCCTTCGGCGGAGTCGGCGTCTGGCGCGAACTGTTCACCGTGCGGCCACGGACGATGCCGATGAACTGCTCCATCAGCTCGGTCGGCTCCCCCTCCGGCCAGCTCAGCACGACACTCGACTCCGGCGCGTCGGTGATCGGCCGGTAGGTCAGGTCCTTGCGGTGGTGCAGCCGGGCCAGCGACTGCGGTACGACGAGCAGCCCGTTCCCCGCGGCGACCTGCTCGATCGCCAGCGCGGTGGTCTCCGGGCGGACCGGGAAAGGGTGACCAGGCAACTGTTCCCAGTCGAGCGTGTCGTCCAGCGGGCGCAGTACGACGTCGTCGGTCAGGTCGGCCGCGGTCACCTCCTCGGCCGCCGTCACCAGATGGTCCTTGGGTACGACGACCACGGTCGTCTCGGTGTAGAGCGAGATCGCGTGCAGCCCGGTCCGGTCGAACGGGAGCCGCAGCAGGGCGGCGTCGGCGGCGCCGGCCCGGACCAGCTCCGCGGCCTCCGCCGCGGGCACCCCGATCAGCTCGAGCGCGACTCTGGGCAGCCGCTCGTTCCAGATTCGCACCCACTTGGTCGGTGTGACGCCGGGAACGTACGCGAGCCGGAAAGAAGGTGCAGTCACCAGGTCAGGCTATCGCTCGATACCCTGCTGCAATGACGTCGCCGAAATCCAGCCAGACCATGAAGCCCGCAACGGCGGCCAAGAAACTGGGCGTGTACCTCGAAGCCACCCCCGCGGAGTTCCAGCAGGGGGTCGTCACCCGCGACGAATTGAACTCGCTGCAGTCCGACCCGCCGGAGTGGCTGCGTGAGCTCCGTAAGACCGGGCCGCACCCCCGCCCGGTGGTCGCCGCCCGGCTGGCCGTCTCGATCTCCGGCCTGGCCCGCGGTGGCGTGACCGAGCCGCTGACCACCGAGCAGATCGAGGAGCTCCGCGAGGAGAACCCCGAATGGCTGCGGGTGGAACGCGAGATCCAGGCCGACGTACAGGCCGAGGCCGAGCGCGTGAAGGCCGCCAAGGAAGCCAAGGCCAGGAAGCACCAGCAGCACTGACCGGCCGTACCCCGGTGCCGCGGACCCGCTCGGGTCCGCGGCACTTCGGCGTGCCCGGCCTATCCGCCGGTTGAGTCCTCAACTACTCTGGGACGATGGCGATCTTCCGGTTGAATCATGCGGTCCTGTACGTACGCGACGTGACCGCGAGTGTCGCCTTCTACCGCGACGTCCTCGGCTTCGGTTACATCGACGGCGGTGACTCGTACCAGGGCGCGGCCTTCCTGCGGGCGCCCGGCTCGACCAACGACCACGACCTCGGGCTGTTCCAGCTCGGCGGCCAGGCCGGTCCCTCCGGGGCGGGGCAGACGACGGTCGGGCTGTACCACCTGGCGTGGGAGGTCGACACGCTCGGCGACCTGGCCGAGCTGGAGCAGGCGCTGACCGCCGCCGGCGCGCTCGTCGGTGCCTCCGACCACGGCACCACGAAGTCGCTGTACGGCAAGGACCCGGACGGCCTGGAGTTCGAGATCGTCTGGATCATCCCGTCCGGCTCGCTCACCGAGGAGGACCGGCAGAAGGCGGGTGTCTCCCGGCTCGACCTGCCCGCCGAGCTCGCGAAGTACGGACGGGACGCGCGCAGCGGCCTGGGCATCTCCCGCCCCAACGACTGACCTCACACCGGCTTGGCCCCGACCCGCTCCCCCGGTTCCGACGACCGGGACCGAGGGGGCGAGCTGCCGCATCCGTCGTCGGCCTGGAGATCGACCGGGTGGACGCGTCTGGCTTTCAGTCGGCGCGAAGCCCGGGACCGCCCTCGGGTCCGTGGTGTTCCTCCAGGGCTTCGATCGCCCCACGCAGGCTCCGCAGACTGGCCTCCTCGTACTCGATCTCGGCCGGATCGTCGGTCCACTGCGCCGGAGCCGCGGCCGGGTCCGGGCGACCCGACTCGATCATCGCCAGGCCGGCGTCGACCTCGACCTCGAGCGCGCCGAGGAACTGCTCGTCCGGGGTGCTCATGACGGCGGCGGGACCCGCCGGCCCTTCCGCTGCTCGAGTTCCCCGGCCTCGACCGGCACGAACATCGGCTGACCGGGAACACCCAGCATCGTGACGACGAACCTGCTCGGGACGTCCGAGCGGTTGTTGCCGTCGCGGTAGTGGATGACGTCCCCGCCAGGCTCCCAGAACGCCTCGCCCGCCTTGATCACCCGGGGCGCCTCGCCCTCCAGCTCGAACCACATCTCGCCCTCCAGCATGTAGCCGAAAGCCGGTCCGGAGTGCCGGTGCGGCGGAGCGCCGGGGTCACCGGGCGGGTACTCCAGGATCGCGGTCATCACCTCGGCGTCCTGGGCGATCTGCGGCGGGGTGGTCGACTGCAGCATCGTCAGGGCCGACTGCCAGGCACCCGTGCCCGGCTCGCCCTTGTCTTCCAGGACCCCATCGTCGGTCCGGGTCTCCGTCATCCCGTCACTTCCCTTCCGTGGCCTGAGCGGCCAGCCAGTCACCGAAGTGCACGTCGCCGAGCACCGCGTCGCCGGCCGGGATCAGGCTGCGCTCGTCGATCGCGATGCCGAAGTACGTCGCACTGTCGTCGGCGACCACGGTGCGCGGGTCCTGGCGGGCGGTCAGCGCGATCCGGATGAACTCGTCCAGCCCGTACTGCTCCGGCCCACCGATCTCGGTGATCGTGTTGGTCGGCGTACCGGCGGCGGCGCGGCCGACCGCCTTGGCGACGTCCTCGGCCGCCATCGGCTGGATCAGTGCCGTCGGCAACCGAACCTTGTCGCCGTCGGTGGAGACGTCCGCGATCGACGCGGCGAACTCGTAGAACTGGGTGGCGTGCACGATCGAGTAGGGCAGCCCGGACTGCTGGATCAGGCTCTCCTGCAGCGCCTTGGCGCGGAAGTACCCGGCCGTGGACTTCGGGTCGTCGTGGTCGGCAGCCAGCCGGTCGGTGCCGACCACCGACAGTGCGACGTGGTGCCCGACCCCGGCCGCGGCCTCGGCGGCGAGCAGGTTCGTGGTGGAGAGCCGGAAGAACTCGGTCGCCGCGCCCTCTTCGAACGACGGCGAGTTGGAGACGTCGACCACGACGTCGGCTCCCTGCAGCACCTGCTCCAGGCCCTCGCCCGTGAGCGTGTTCACGCCACTGGCCGGCGACGCCGCGACGGCCTGGTGGCCGTGCTCTCCGAGCTTCGCGACGACCTTCGATCCGATCAGTCCGGTGCCACCGATCACGACGATCTTCATCGAGGTTCCTCCTTCGTTGCCGTCGGCATCGGTTGCCGAGCGGGTTCTGCAGGTAGGACAGGACAGCCCGGCGAGCTGTGACAGTGCCGCGCGTCACTCTCCGCGACCTGCCCCGCCGGACGGCTGCATCGCCGGCTGTCGGTGGCGGCCTCTAGAATCCAGCCGGTGACCTACGACGACCTCGACCCCTTCGAGCAACTGAACGCGGCCGGCCTGCCGGACCGGCAACAACGGATCCTGGTGGCGATCCGGGACTGGGTGGGCAAGCACGGCTACTCGCCGAGCACCCGGCAGATCGGCGAGGCGGTCGGGCTGCGGTCGTCCTCGACGGTGTCGAAGCACCTGACCAGTCTCGAGGAGAAGGGCTTCCTCAGCCGCAGCGAGTCGATGTCGCGGCCGATCGACGTCCGGATGTTCCTGCAGGACAGCCGGCCGCGGGCCGTCGCGAACGACTCCGTCTCGGTCCCGGTGGTCGGTGACATCGCCGCCGGTACGCCGATCTCCGCGATCGAGCACGTCGACGACTCGCTCCAGCTCCCCCGCGAACTGACCGGCCGCGGCACCATCTTCGCGCTCCGGGTGCGCGGCGACTCGATGATCGACGCCGCGATCTGCGACGGCGACATGGTGGTGATCCGGCAGCAGACCGAGGCGCACTCCGGGCAGATCGTCGCCGCGATGATCGGCGAGGAGGCGACCGTCAAGGTCTTCCGCCGCCGCAACGGCCACGTCTACCTGGAGCCGCGCAACGCGGCGTACGAGGTGATCGACGGCGACAACGCGGTGATCCTCGGCATCGTCGTCTCGGTCCTGCGCAGCGTCTGAGGTCGGCGCCTCCTTCGGCCGGTGGCCGGACCCGCCGCGTTTGGCAACCGGCCGAAGGGGCACATGGCCGGAGTACGGAGCGTCTCGGACGCGGACGATCGCCCTGCGGAGGGGGCGAGGACCGCGAGACGCTCGACTCCGGCGAAAGGACGAGCGACATGGGTGTCTTCGACAACATGAAGGACAAGGCCACCGACGCGGTCGACGACCACGGCGACAAGATCAGTGGCGGCGTCGACAAGGCCGGTGACGCCATCGACGACAAGACCGGCGGCAAGTACGGCGACAAGATCGACCAGGGCGGCGACAAGGCCAAGGACGGCCTCGACTCCCTGGACGGCCAGGACGACGACATCAGCTGACTTCCGCAGCAGGAACCGGGCCGCGAGCATCCGCTCGCGGCCCGTTCTGCCGTTCGAAGGGAATCGATCTCATCCGGATTCGTCCGGGATCCAGGCGCCGAGCAGCAGTGGGCCCCAGAGTCGTTGGCATTCACCAACCATCCGACGCCCTGGAGGGTTCAGATGAATTCACGATCGCTCGCTCACGGAACGGCTCTGACCGCCACCTTGGTCCTCGCCGCCGGCTCCACGCTCGCACTCGGCCCGAGCACCGCGGGTGCGGCGCCTGCCGGCCCGACCGCCACCGCGCACTGCACCGGCTACGGAGAACCCGCGCAGGTTGCGTCGGCCGTGATCAGGACAGTCGCCCACCCGTACACCCCGGTCGGCCTGGTCGAGCTCTGCCAGCGCTACACCGCCAACGGATGGATCCGCTGGACCGCAGTCACCCTCAACAACGCTCCGGCCGGCAACGGCTTCGCCAACGGCGACCTGGAGTACCGTCCGACCTCGGGTCAGGACGAGCCGGGCGCCGTCCACTGCCAGCCGGGCGGCACGGGCGCGATCGTCGGAGCCAAGCGGACCTGCGCATCCGCTTCCGTGGCGGTACTCCAGAAGTGGCAGGACCTGGCGGAAGGCAATGTCTACAACAACAACAATGTCCTGATCGCGACCGGCCGCACCCTCTGGATGAACTGGAGCGACAGCTGACGACTCCGGTGGTCTGCGCGGTCCGCGCAGGCCACCGGCCTGCCGCGACGCCACCGTCTTTGGATAAGAAAATTATATAGTCTCCGGATGACGGATGGGCTGGATGTCGAAGCGCTGGGGCTGGCGATGGAGCGGTTCACGGCGATGTTCATCAGGTTGGCGTCGGTGGAGCAGAAGAGCTTCACGACGCTGGGAGTGCTGCACACGCTGGCGACCAGCGGGCCGCTGCGGTTGTCGGAGTTGACGGCGAGTGAGCGGGTTACTCAGCCGGCGATGACGCAACTCGTCACTCGGCTCGAGCGCGACGGGCTTGCGGTGAGGTCGGCGGATCCCTCGGACGGGCGTGCGGTGCTGGTGCAGATCACGGCCGCGGGAGCCGAGGCGGTGGAGTTGAGACGGCAGGAGCGCATCGGTCGGCTGAACGGTCTTGTCGGCCGGCTTGAGCCGCAGTACCGGCAAGCACTCGCCGCGTCGCTGCCGGCCCTGCTGGAGCTGGCCCGGATCGCCGCGGACGAAGGGTCTGTTTCGCCTTCGCAACAAGGGAATCCGTCATGAACCTGGAGCCGAGGCCGCTGCACGTGCGCGACGCAGTACTCGACGACCTGCGTGCTCGCCTCGCCCTGACTCGGCCTCCGCTGGACGAGGCGAACGAGGACGGCGTCCACATCGGCTCCGGCCTGCCCCTCGACTTCTTCACCGGCCCCCGCGCCTGGGACCTCGCCCGCCACCGCCCTCTCACCGGCGACGAACCGGCCCCTATCCGCGCCCGCGTCATCCAGCTGGACCGCCGCTCCGCCTCCCACCTCGCCGTCCACATGCTCGACGGCGCCACTCTGGCCCACGGCCTGAGCGACTCCCCCGCCGGGCTGCTCGCCTGGCTCCTCGAACGCTGGAACGCCTGGAGCGACAACGGCGGCGACCTGGAGTCCGTCTTCACCAAGGACGACCTGCTCACCCACACCACGATCTACTGGGCGAACAACTCCATCGCCACCTCCATGCGGTACTACGCCAACGCCAACCGCTACCCCTGGACCCCGTCCCACGACCGTACGCCGGTCGTCCAGGCCCCCGTCGGCCTGACCTTCGTCACCTACGAGAACCCACCCGGAATCACCACCCCCGGCGAACGCGTCCAGGCCTTCAGGTCCGGCGCCCAAGCCGCCTGGTTCAACCACGTCAACGTCACCGCCCACCCGCACGGTGGCCACTTCATCCCCGGGGAGAATCCCGACGCCTGGACCACCGACCTGCGCCGAACCTTTCACGGACGCAGGTGAAGCTGGCTGCCTCCGGTCGACGGCGGCTTGGCGGCCCGCTGCGTCAGACGTTCCGGCGCAGCGGGCTGTGTAGTCCGGCGATGCCCGGGTACCGGCCGGTCATGACTGACAAGAAGATCGCATTCCTGGTCGCCGCGGAAGGTATCGAGCGAGTGGAGCTCACCGAGCCGTGGAAGGCGGTGTCCGATGCCGGGCACCAGCCGGTGCTGCTCAGCCCGGAGACCGGAGAGGTGCAAACGTTCGACCATCTGACCGCCAGTGAGAAGAAGCCGGTCGACCAAGCGGTCGGGGACGCGTCGGTCGACGACTTCGACGCGCTCGTGCTGCCCGGCGGTGTCGCCAACCCCGACGCGCTGCGTACCGACGAGAAGGCTGTCAGCTTCGTCAAGGCGTTCGTCGAGTCGGGCAAGCCGGTGGCCGCCATCTGCCACGCGCCCTGGACGCTGATCGAGGCCGACGTCGTTCGCGGCCGGACGGTGACGTCGTGGCCGAGTCTGCAGACCGACCTGCGCAACGCCGGCGCGACCTGGGTGGACGAGACCGTCGCGAGCGACGGCAACCTGATCACCAGCCGCAACCCCGACGACATCCCGGCGTTCAGCAAGGCACTGCTCGAGGCGATCGGCTGACTGACATACTGCGGGGCATGACTCGCCACACGCCGGAAGACTTCACCAAGTTCGGCGCCGGGGCGCTGCCGGGCCTGATCGGCATCGAGTTCACTTCGGTCGAGCAGGACCTCCTCCAAGCCCGTACGCCGGTCCGCCCCGAACTGCTCGCGCCCAACGGCTACCTGCACGCAGGCACCGTCGTCAGCATCGCCGACACTCTCTGCGGCTACGGCACGATGGCGAACCTGCCCGAGGGCGCGACCGGCTTCACCACGATCGAACTGAAGAGCAACTTCCTCGGCACCGCCCGCGACGGCGCGGTGCTGTGCGAGGCCCGCCCGGTCCATCTAGGCCGGACCACCCAGGTCTGGGACGCCGACGTCAGCAACGAGCAGACCGGCCGCAGGATCGCCACCTTCCGCTGCACCCAGCTGATCCTCTGGCCGAAAGCCTCCTGACCTCGGTGTGACGTGGGTCAGAGCCGGATCGACTTCTTGTTCATGAACTCCTCGATCCCGGCCGGGCCGAGTTCGCGCCCCAGGCCGGAGCGTTTGATCCCGCCGAAGGGCAGGTCCGCCTGGGATCCGCCGGCGCTGTTCAGGTAGACCATCCCCGCCTCGAGCTGGTCGGCGACCCGGCGGTTGCGGACCGGGTCGGTGCCGAAGACGCTGGCACCGAGGCCGAACGGCGAGTCGTTGGCGATCGCGATCGCCTCCGCCTCGCTCGACGCTTTGAAGACCAGTACGACCGGCCCGAAGATCTCCTCGTAGTAGGCGTCCATCGACGGCGTGACGTCGGTCAGCACAGTGGCTTCGAGGAAGGCGCCGGGCTCGATCCGCTGACCGCCGGTGCGCAGCGTCGCGCCCTGCTGCACCGCGCGTTCGACCTGCGCGGCAACCTCGTCGGCGGCCGCGGTCGAAGCGAGCGGCGGCAGCTTGGTCTCCGGGTCGGCCGGGTCGCCGGGGAGGTAGAAGTCGGCGACGCGCTTGGTGAGCTTGTCGACGAACTCGTCGTACAGGCCGGCCAGCACGATCATCCGCTTCGGCGCGTTGCAGGACTGCCCGCAGTTGCGCATCCGGGCGGTCGCGGTCGCCTTGACCGTCTCCTCCAGGTCGTCGGTGTCGAGCACGATCAGCGGGTCCGAGCCACCGAGCTCGAGGACGGTCTTCTTCAGGTTCCGGCCCGCCTCGGCCGCGACCGAGATGCCGGCCTGTTCGCTGCCGGTCAGCGAGACTCCCTGGATCCGGGGGTCGGCGAGGATCGCCGGGATCTGGCGGGAGGACGCGAAGGTGTTGACGTACACGTCGTCCGGTACGCCGGCGTCGCGCAGTACCGACTCGATCGCCGCCGCCGACCGCGGGCAGATCGAAGCGTGCTTGAGCAGGATCGTGTTGCCCAGCACGAGATTCGGCGCGACGAAGCGGGCGACCTGGTAGCAGGGGAAGTTCCACGGCATGATGCCGAGCAGCGGACCGATCGGGTTCTTGGTGATGACCGCCTCGCCGCCCTTGATCGCGACCGGCTGATCGGCCAGCAGGGCCGGTCCGTGGTCGGCGTAGTAGTCGAAGATGTCGACCACGATCCCGATCTCGCCCAGGCCCTCGTTGATCCGTTTACCCATCTCCAGGGTCATGATCGCCGCGAGTTCGCCGGCCCGCTCGGCGAACAGTGCGGCCGCGCGCTTGACGATCGCCGCCCGCTCCTCGACGCTCCGGCGCCGCCAGGCCGGATACCCGTCGTGCACCCGCGCGACCGCCGCCTCCACCTCCTCCGCAGTCGAGTTCGGCACCTCTTCGACCAGTTCGCCCGTGGCGGGATTCGTCACTGAGTACATGCCACCAGGCTAACCGCTTCTTCACATACTGTATACAGTCGTTGATCCATCGCCTGCCGGCGGACGATGGGGCAGGATGAAGCTCCGCATCTCTCCTTCGTCGATCGGACCCCGCCCGTGTCTGAGCAACGAAAGCTCCGGCTCGCCCTGCGCGTGACCGCCCTGGTAGCCGTCGCCTCCCTTCCCGGTCTCGCCTTCGCCGCGCCCGGCTCCCTGTCCGCTCCACAGCCCGGCGCCGCGGCGAGCACCGTCACTGGAGCAGCACCAGCCGCGGCACCCGCGCCGGCCGCACAGCAGGAAGACCCCGCCAACCCCTGGCAGTTCGACCACTGGCCGCAGCAGCAGCCGTGGCAGGAGTCCGGCCTGGCCGCGAAACGCCTCGCGCAGCCCGGTTTCGGAGCTCCGATCGATCCGCAGAACTGGGTCAACCCCGACCACATGACGTGGGCCGACTACAAGAAGCCGCCCGGGACCAACTGGGCCGATCCGGGCAAGTCGGGCTCGGTGCGGACCTTCAAGGGCGCGCTGGTGCTGGTCGACTATCCCAACCAGCCGTTCGTCGTGACCCAGCCGAAGGGCTCGACCCCGTTCGGCAACCCGAGCGCCGAGGCCAGCGGCGTACCGCGGGCCGAGGTCGCCGGCTTCTACCGCGACTTCCTCAACAAGCCCAACGCGCTCAACCGCGGCCACACCATCCACGAGTACTGGATGGAGGACTCCGGCGGCCGGTACGGCGTCGAGCTGACCTCCTTCGGCGCCTATCAGATGCCCGGCAAGTCGCACGAGTACGCGATGGAGTTCCAGGGCGGCACCGCCTGCCCGGCCGGCGACAACTGCACCAAGAACCTGCGCACCGACGCCCGTGCCGCCTGGGTCGCCGACGTCGGCGCCGAGGTACCGGCCGGGTTCGACTTCGTCTTCTACCTGAGCGCCGGGCAGGACGAGTCGTCCACCTGGCAGGAGTTCGGGCCGATGAAGTTCCCGACCAGGGAGGACGTCACCGAGGAGTTCGGTCCGCCGGACCCGGCCCTGCCGAACTGGGCCCTCACCCGCTACGTCCCCTGGACCTCCTGGGCCTCCGGCTCGACCCTGTGGCCCAACGCCGGCGGCGGCTCGACCACCCAGGCCGAGAGCTCCGGCATGTCCGTCTTCGCGCACGAGCTCAGCCACGTGCTCGGGATCGGCGACAACTACAACAACCCGTACGGCGTACCGCCGCGGCGGGCGTACAGCGGCATCTGGGAGATGCTCAGCCGCGGTACCTTCAACGGTCCCGGTGGACCGCACAGCCGGTGGATGATCCCCGCGACCGGCGGCGCGTCGATGGGCGCGCAACACATGCTGCGCAACAAGATCAAACTGCAGATGGTCGACGAGCAGAACGTCCTGCGGCTGTCGCGGGAGGCCCTCGGCCAGTCCGGCCTGGTCGTCGCCGACGTCACCGCCCGCGCGATCCAGCCCGGCGCCCAGGGACTGTCCGGGATCAACATCGCGCTCGGCACCGGCGACCTGTCGCCCGGCTGTGACGTCAGCACGAACCCGCTCTGCGACGGTGGTGGCTACAACAACTACACCCTCGAGGTCGTCGACCGGATCGGCACCGACTCGTTCACGCCCGACTCCGGCGTCCTGCTCGCGAAGACCAAGAACCAGGACACGGCACCGTTCGAGTGGGTGATCGACGCGAACCCGCAGGACATCGAGATGACCGACTACGTCCTGCCCGACGGGACGAAGGTCCCGATCACGATCGGCGACTACCGCCAGCTGTCCGATGCGCTGTTCCACGTCGGCACGAACTCCGGCAGTGAGTACGAGTACGTCGACCAGGCGAACCGGCTGCACTTCTACGTCACCAACCTGCGCCGCAACAGCGTCGGCGAGCTCTCCTACACGGTGGCCATCCGCTCCCTCGACGGCGCCGGCCCGCAGAAGCGCGGCGTCCGGGTACTGCCGACCGTCGGCCTGCCGGGGAACGGCGGCGTCAGCACCTGCGTCTTCCCGCTGACCAACACCGGCAAGGCCGCTCCCCCACAGGGCACGCATCCCGAGGACGTCGCGAAGTACCTGGACAACGACGTGTACCGGCTGTCCGCGAAGGTCACCGGCAAGGGCTGGGCGGTCTCGCTGCCCAACGCCCTGGCGACCGCCAGGACCGGCGCGACCGTCAAGATCGCGGTCCAGGCCAAGCCCACCGGCAAGGCCGCCAAGCTGGCCCAGGTCACGCTGACCGCCACCTCGGAGTCAGATCCCGGCAAGAAGGCCACCAGCAGCTGCCTGGCGATCGCCCGGTAGCCCAGCACGAACCCACCGGTCAGGCCGCGTTCGCGTGGCCTGACCGGTCGGCGTTTCGGCGCCTTCCAACGTCTTCTCAAACGTTAACTACGTCCGTTACGGTTTGCAACCGGCAGTAAATGAGCAGCTTTCTTCACACTCCGGCCACCTGCCGTTCCCGTTCCCGTTCCGCCCGAGGAGGAGATTCCCGCCATGCCAGATCTCAATCGCCGCAGGTTCCTGCAGCTCGCCGGCGGCAGTGCCGCCTTCGCCGCGATGGCCGGCAGTATCGAGCAGGCCGCCGCGATCCCCGCCAACCGCCGGACCGGCAGCATCCAGGACGTCGAGCACATCGTCGTGCTGATGCAGGAGAACCGTTCCTTCGACCACTACTTCGGCTCGCTGAAGGGCATCCGTGGCTTCGGTGATCCGCGCCCGGTCACGCTGCCGAGCGGCAAGTCGGTCTTCCACCAGTCGAACGGGACCAAGGACATCCTGCCGTTCCACCCGCAGGCCGACGATCTCGGCATGCAGTTCCTGCAGGGCCTGCCGCACAGCTGGCCGGACGGCCAGGCGGCCTACAACAAGGGCAAGTACGACCGCTGGGTGCCGGCCAAGTCCGCGCCCACGATGGCGTACCTGACCCGCGAGGACATCCCGTTCCACTACGCCCTCGCCGACAAGTTCACCCTGTGCGACGCTTACCACTGCTCCTTCATCGGCGCCACCGACCCGAACCGGTACTACATGTGGTCGGGCTACACGGGCAACGACGGAACGGGCGGCGGACCGGTGCTCGGCAACGACGAGCTCGGCTACGACTGGACGACGTACCCCGAGCGCCTCGAGCAGGCCGGCGTCTCGTGGAAGATCTACCAGGACATCGGCGACGGCCTCAACGCGGCCGGCAGCTGGGGCTGGATCAACGACGCCTACCGCGGCAACTACGGCGACAACTCGCTGCTGTACTTCAACAAGTACCGCAACGCCTCCCCCGGCGACCCGCTCTACGACAAGGCCCGCACCGGCACCGACGCGAAGGCCGGCGACGGCCTGTTCGACCACCTCCGCGCGGACGTCAGGAACGGCGACCTGCCGCAGATCTCCTGGATCGCGGCGCCCGAGGCGTTCACCGAGCACTCGAACTTCCCGTCGAACTACGGTGCCTGGTACATCTCGCAGGTCCTGGACGCGCTCACCTCCGACCCGGACGTGTGGAGCAAGACGGCGTTCTTCATCACCTACGACGAGAACGACGGCTTCTTCGACCACGTCGTCCCGCCGATCCCGCCGGCCTCGGCGAACCAGGGCCTGTCCACGGTCGACGTCAGCGCCGACCTGTTCCCCGGCAGCTCGCGGTACACGGCCGGCCCCTACGGTCTCGGTCCGCGCGTCCCGATGATCGTCGTGTCCCCGTGGAGCACCGGCGGCTACAACTGCTCGGAGGTGCTCGACCACACCTCGATCATCCGGTTCATGGAGCAGCGCTTCGGGGTGCACGAACCGAACATCTCGCCGTGGCGCCGCGCCATCTGCGGTGACCTGACCGGTGCCTTCGACTTCAGCTCCGACGCGAAGCAGCCCGGCCAGTTGCCCGACACCTCGGCGTACGAGCCGCCGGACGGCGACCGGCACCCGGACTACCGGCCGACCCCGCCGGCGGTCGGCCAGATGCCGGTGCAGGAGCCCGGCTTCCGGCGTACCAGGCCGTTGCCCTACGCACCGTACGTCGACGGCGCCACCCAGGGCGCCAAGTTCCAGCTGACGTTTGCCTCCGGCAAGGATGCGGGCGCGCAGTTCCTGATCACGTCACCGAGCCGCACCGACGGCCCCTGGACCTACACCACCGAGGCCGGCAAGACGATCGCGGACACCTGGAACACGGCGTACTCCAGCGGCGCGACCGACCTGACCGTGCACGGCCCGAACGGCTTCCTCCGCGCCTTCAAGAGCAAGCCGGACACCGCCGTGGAGGTCACCGCGCGCCACAACGACAGCACCGGCGATCTCGACTTCACGCTGACCAACAGCAGCACCAAGGACGTCATCTTCACCCTGACGAACTCCTACGACGGCCGCCCGAAGCGGCTGAAGGTACTGAAGGGCAAGTCCGCGCAGTACAAGCTGAACGTCCACCACAGCAAGCAGTGGTACGACGTCTCGGTGGTCGCCGACACCGACACCGGCTTCCTGCGCCGGTTCGCCGGCCACGTCGAGACCGGCGAGGCAGGCGTCTCCGACCCCGCCATCATCACCGCCTGACGAACCGTCTGCCCCGGGCTCGGGTCCGGGGCAAGACGCCGTCACGACTCTTCCGGCAGTCAGTGCGTGATCAGCGGGGCCAGGTCGTGGCGGGAGCGGACCTCCAGCTTGCGCATGGCGTGGGAAAGATGGTCCTCGACAGTGCTGACCGACAAGGTCAGTTTCGCGGCGATCCGGCTGTTGCTCAGACCGTCCGCGGCCAGTCGGGCGACCTCGAGCTCGCGCGGCGACAGCGCGTTGCCGTAGCCGCGCCGGCCACGCTTCGGCGACACTGCAACACCAGCCTCCCGCAACACCTCCCGGCATCTGCGCGCATCACCTCGCGCCCCCATCGCTTCGTAGGTGTTGGCAACCGAGACCAGCTCTTCGTGCTGACCGGCACCGAGCAACCGCACCCCTCGGCCCTCCAGCGCGACACATTCGTCGTAGCGTCGGCCAAGAGCCCGGTACTGCTCGGCCGCCGCGCCGAACAGCTCGACCGAATCCTCTACCAGTGCGCGCACCAGCGACAACGAAGCCGCGGCGGCAGGTGCGTCCCGGTCGCTCACCGCGGCAGCGAACTCGGCCGCCAGCCGATCCGAGTCGTCGCGCACGGCCACCGCGCAGACGATCAACTCCCCGGCCCAGGCCCATCCGTCCTTGCGCCTCACCAGCGCGAGACACTCGTCCATCAACCCCTCGCCGCGATACCTGCCGAGAGCCGCCACGGCGGCTACCCGAAGCGGCCACGGACCACATTCGGTTGCCGCCAGCACTGACTCGAGCAGTTCCTTGCCCCCAGCAATATCTCCCTGCGCCAGCCGCAGTCGCCCGTCGACCAGATCGAGCTCCGCCCGCACCACGGGCAGCCTGGACGCCTCGACTCTGGCCCGGGCCAGCCGATCCGCCAACCCCGGCCAGTCACCGGCCGCGAAGTCCAGCCGGGCACGAGTCGCCGCGATCACGGCCTTGCCCGGAGAGCCGCCCACCTCGGCCGCCCGCTCGAGCAGCGCCGAACTGCGCCGATCATGCCCGAGCCACGCCAGCGCACCGGCGGCCTCGACCCCGTCAGCGTCATCGGGCTCCCCCAATGCCAACCGGTACCGCGCCCGATTCCGCCGTACGGCGAACTGCGCGTCCCCCTCGGCTTCATCCCCGATCAACAGCAGCGCCCGCTCCAGCCATCCCCGCTGCTCAGCGATCGACTCGGCACCGAACTCCGGCACGGCCAGCGCCGACAACGCCCACGCCGCCGACTCCGGATCCTCCCCCAACTCCGCGATCGCTGCCGTCAGCTCGTGCCGCCCGGCACCGACCTGACCGGCCTGCTCCTGCAGCAGAACACCCACCCCCAACCGCAACCGCCCACGACTGGCACTACGCGCGGTCGACCCCGCCAGCACCGCCTTCATCAACGAAACCGCCTGCGCCCAATCGCCCGTCGGCCCCGCCGCGCGACCGAGCTTGACGGCCAGCCGCGCCCGATCCCCCCACGGCAACGCCTCGACCTCCAACATCTCGGTCAACCGCGCAGCGGCTACCGCGTGCTCGCCCCGAGCTCGGGCCTGATCCGCCGCCAGCTCGGCGTGGATCATCCAGTCCCGCAGCGATCCGCCGAACCGCGAGTGCCGCGCGATCTGTCCGTGGTCCGGCGGCTCGACAGCGGCCAGCGCGGTCGCCGCGCGGCGATGCAACCGGCGTACCTCGTCGGGTGGGATCGTCTCGTAGATCGCCCGGCGAGCGAGCGCGTGCCGCAGATCGAACAGGCCGGGCTTCGGCTCACCGACCAGCCCGCGAGCGAGTCCGGTGTCCATCGCGGTGGTCAACTGACAGCCGCTCACCTCCGCGACCGCACCGAGGATCGCTTCCGGCGCAGGCGCATCGAGCACCGCCGCCGCGCGGATCACCTCGCGGCAGAAGTCCGGCACCTGCTGCAGGCGAATGGTCAGCGACGCCCGCACCGCGACCGGCGCCGGTTTGGCCGCCAGCGCGCGAACGAACGCCGCCGAGTCGATCGCTCCCCGCCCGAAGCTCTCGTCACGCAGCAGCTCCTCGACCACGAACGGCAACCCGCCCGTCCGCGCCAGCAGCTCGCCGGCCAGTGCCGGTGGCAACGATTTCACTCCGAGCAGCTCCGCCGCCAGCTCCTGTACGCCGGTCCGGTCGAGCGGCCGCAACCGGATCTCGGTGGCCCGGACCCCGACCGGCACACACCCGGCGAGAGCCGTGATCTCCCCCGCGTGGTGGGTGTCCTCCTGCCGATACGTCCCGATCAGCAGCAGCTCCCGTGGCAACCGGCCGGCCAGGAACCGCAGCAATTGCAGGGTTCCCGGATCGGCCCAGTGCAGATCCTCGATCTGCAGCACAGTCGGTCCGGCGCTCGCCAACTGGTCGAGCACGGAGCTGAAGACGGCGTGCCGCGTGCCGGAGCGCAGTACCGGTTCGCCCAGCGCCTCGATCACCGGTGCCAGCGGCACCTGATCCTCCACCGGCCGGCACTGCCCGACCAGCCACCGTCCGGCGTGCGACGACTGGACCTCCGCCACCAGCCGGCTCTTTCCGGCCCCCGCTTCCCCGACCACGAGCACCAGTCCCGGGACCGCGCGAACCGCGGTCCGCAGCACTCGCAGTTCCTGCTCTCTCCCCACCAACTTCACGAGCTCATCCACCACCACAACTACGAACAGCTATCAAGTGCACACTCATAGTGTCTCACTTTCGCGGCGGGCCGAATTGCCATCGCTGGGCACCGTCATCGCCGCATCCGGCGCTGGGCCGCCATCGCGGCTCCTCCGGTCAGCACGATGAGCAGCGTGGCCAGCGACCAGCGCCGCAGTACCTGAACAGAGCGGTCGGCCACTACGGGCGCGGCCGCCGTCTGCGGCGCGATGGTGATGTCCGTGGGTGAAGGCTGAACCGGGCGAGGACGCGGCAGAGGGCTGGGCACAGGCGTGGTGGGTCGTGGGATCGGAGGAGGCGGGACCTCGAGTGCCGGCGCCTGGGTGGGCGTCGGAGTGGGAGTCGGTGACGGGGTAAGTGTGGGAGTGGGCCGGGGAGTCACCCGCGGCGAGGGACGTGGTGCCGGGGTCGGGGTCGGCTTGGGAGTGATGGTCGGAGTCGGGTCCGGCTTGGGCGGTTTCGGTTTCGGTTTCGGTGTGGGTGTCGGTGTTGGCTTGGGCGGCGGAGGTGTTGGGGTCGGAGTCGGCGGAGGCGGTGGCGGAGGTGGCGGCGTCGAGAGGCAACCGGCCGCGTCCGACGAAGTCATGGCGGGCAGGGCGGCCAGCTCGGTGGCGGAGCCGTCGAGAGTGATCCGGTAGAGCCGGCTGCGAGGGCCGAAGCCGGTGCGGACGGCGTACAGGAGCCCGCCCGACATCACCACCGAGCTGTACGAGTCGTTCCCGGAGAGTCCGCGCACCGTCGCGACGACTTTCACCTTGCCCCGTTGAGGATCCATGCTGACGACCAGCGTCCTCGGGCCCTGGGTGGAAAGTCCGTAGAGCAACCCGCTGCCCTGGTCCATGGCGAAGTCGTCCACCGACAACGCGGGCAGCAACGGGCTCAGCTGCACCACCTTCAGCACCTGCTTGTACGCCGTACTGCGCGGGCCGATCTCCATCGTGTACAACCGGTGCCCGTCCCGCAGGTACAACCGCGACCCCGCCACCGCCCCGGCCGTCGGATCGGCGACCCCACCGACACCAACCCTCACTGGACCGAGCTCGGTGACGGCGCCGCGGCGGTCGACGGTCACCAGCACCGGCCGGCGACGCAACCACCCCGACTTGTCGTGGGTGGCGATCCCGTAGACCAGGTCCTGGTCCCTGGCATAGCCGGCCGCGTTGATCTGGTAGTCGAGCCGGCCCAGGTCGGTACTGCGGCCGGACGGCAGCTCGATCCGCGCCAGCCTCGACGGCGAGTGGTGCCCGCGCGTCTGGAACTGCAGCATCGAGCACTGGTCCGCCGCCTCCGACGAGCCGGCCACCAGCACGGTCGAGACGCACGCCAGGCCGAAGGCGGCGACGCCCGCCGACACCCGCAGTACCGGCCGCCTCTCCCGCGAGGTGGACAGGAAACGGTTCATCGTCAACCGCCGTGACTCAGCCTGGCCAGGGCGGACACGAAGGCGTCCGGGCCGACGCTGGCACCACCGCTGAACGGATTCTGCAGCTGGTAGATCGCGAACAGCAGCAGCCCGATCGCGCCCGACAGCATCGACACGATGATCGCGTACGAGTACAGCCCCGGGCCGCCGAACATGAACATCAGCGCCACCGACATCACACTGCCGACCATGATCGCGAACCAGACCACCGAGCTGACCCCGCTACCGCTCGAGTTCAGCCGCACCTGCCTGGCCTGGTAGACGTTCCAGATCTGCGAGGCCGCGTCGACCCGGCTGTTCTCCTGCCGCTCGGTGGTCGTCTTGGCGCCCTCGACCGTCGTCTGCAGAGTGGTCAGCAGGGTCCAGCCCTCGGCACTGACCGGGCGGCCCGCCTGCATGTCCGGCCACTCCTGCTCCGACACCACCGTCGCGTACGACCGGGTCAGTTGCTGGATCTTCGACCGCTCCGGCTCGGCCAGCGACTCGCCGGCCCACTGCACCGCGACCAGCGCGTTCGCTTCCTCGTACGTCGTGTCCTGGGCCTTGTCCATCGCGTCGAACAGCGAGATCAGCACGAACGCGGCGATCACCACGTTGACTCCGCCGACCACGGTGAAGACCTGGCCGGCCACCTCGTTGTTCGCCTCCCGGCCGACCCGCTGCCGGGCCCGGCGCAGGATCACCGCGAGCACGGCGGTCAGCGCCATCACGCCGACCACCCAGAACAGTCCGGTCAGATAAAGGCTCATCCGTCGTCCTCACTTGCCGGCCACTCGTGGCTCATCGCCTCTTCGAGCAGCGCCTCGACGATCTGACTTTCCGGTACGGTCCGGACGATCTCGCCCTTGACGAAGATCTGGCCCTTGCCGTTGCCCGACGACACCCCGAGATCGGCCTCGCGGGCCTCTCCCGGACCGTTCACGACGCAGCCCATCACCGCCACCCGCAGCGGCACCGGAAACCCCTCGAACGCGGCCGTCACCTGCTCGGCCAGCTTGTAGACGTCCACCTGCGCGCGGCCACAGGACGGGCAGGAGACGATCTCCAGCCGCCGCGGCCGCAGCCCGAGCGACTCCAGGATCCCGATCCCGACCTTGACCTCCTCGACCGGCGGCGCCGACAACGAGACCCGGATGGTGTCCCCGATCCCCTCGGCCAGCAGGACTCCGAACGCGACCGCCGACTTGATCGTGCCCTGGAACAACGGGCCCGCCTCGGTCACGCCGAGGTGCAGCGGATAGTCGCAGCGTCCGGCCAGCTCACGGTAGGCGGCCATCATCACCAGCGGGTCGTGGTGTTTCACCGACAGCTTCAGATCGGTGAACCCGTGCTCCTCGAACAGCGAGCACTCCCACAGCGCGGACTCCACCAGCGCCGCCGGCGTCGCCTTCCCGTACTTCGCCAGCAACCGCTGGTCCAGCGACCCCGCGTTCACCCCGATCCGGATCGGTACCGAGGCGTCGGCCGCCGCCCGCGCGATCTCCTTCACCTGGTCGTCGAACCTGCGGATGTTGCCCGGGTTCACCCGGACCGCCGCGCAGCCCGCGTCGATCGCGGCGAACACGTACTTCGGCTGGAAGTGGATGTCGGCGATCACCGGAATCCCCGACTTCGACGCGATCGCCGGCAGCGCGTCGGCGTCGTCCTGCGACGGCACGGCCACCCGCACGATCTGGCAGCCGGCCGCGGTCAGTTCGGCGATCTGCTGCAGCGTCGCGTCGACGTCCGCGGTCGGCGTGGTCGTCATCGACTGCACGGAAACCGGCGCTCCGCCCCCGACCTGGACACCGCCCACCGCAAGCGCACGCGACCCGCGGCGCGGGGCGGAAACGGGAAGCGCCGGCATGCCCAGGCCGACCGGGTTGGCCGCAGAAGAGCTCGGCGTGCCGACTCTGCCGGGGGTGGCCGTAGGAGAGCTCGGCGTGCCGACTCCGCCCGGGGTGGCCGTAGGAGAGCTCGGCCTGCCGAGTCCGACCGGCGCGGCTCCGGCCGGCCGCGATGCCGGGCCGGCAACGGGCCGTGCTGCCGGGTCCACCGCCGTCATGCCTGCCTCACCGCCGACGGCAGGGTGAAGTGGATCGTCTCGCGGGTGATCTCCCGCTCGACCACCTCGACCGGCCCGAACTCGCGCAGCCACTCGATCACGCCGTCGACCAGCCGTGGCGGCGCCGAGGCCCCGGCAGTCAGCCCGACCACCTGGACACCGTCGAGCCAGTGCGCGTCGACCACCGAGGCGTCGTCGATCAGATGAGCCGGCGTCCCGTGCTTCAGCGCCAGCTCGACCAGCCGGCGGGAGTTCGACGAGTTCGCCGACCCGACCACCAGCACCAGGTCCGACTCCTCGGCGATCGCCGCGAGCGACTCCTGCCGGTTCGTGGTGGCGTAACAGATATCGGCCTCGGCCGGTCCCTTGAGCCCCCGGAACTTGTTGCGCAGGGCATCGAGTATCGCGGTCGTCTCATCCACCGCCAAGGTGGTCTGGGTCAGGTAGGAGACCCGCGCCGGATCCGCCACCTGCAGCCGCTCGACGTCCTCGACCGTCTCCACCAGCACGGTCTGCTCGAGCGCCTCCCCCATCGTCCCCTCGACCTCTTCGTGGCCCGCGTGCCCGATCAGGACCACGGTGTCGCCGCGAGCGGCGTACCGGCGGGCCTCGGCGTGCACCTTGGTGACCAGCGGACAGGTCGCGTCGACCACGTCCAGCCCCCGACGATCCGCCTCACTGCGGACCGCCGGGGAGACTCCGTGCGCCGAGAAGACCACCGTGGCGCCGGCCGGTACGGCGTCCAGCTCGTCGACGAAGACGGCCCCCCGGCTCTCCAGGTCGGCCACCACGTGGGTGTTGTGCACGATCTGCTTGCGCACGTAGACCGGGCGGCCGCGCTGGACCAGCAGTTGCTCGACCACTTCGATGGCCCGCTCCACGCCCGCGCAGAACGAGCGTGGCGAGGCCAGCAGGATGGTGCGTGTCGTCATCGTTTCCCCCTTCACCGATAGCACTCGTCACCGATCGCGGCGCGTGGCCAGCCTGGCCAGGCGTTCCAGCTCGCCGGCGCCCGGCTCGAGAACCCGAGCCGACGCCAGTTCCCCCAGCGAGGCGGCCAGCAGGGCGTCCGCCTGCAGCTGGCTCTGCTCCCTCGCTCCGGTCCGCTCGATCAACCTCGCCGCGTGCGCCAGCTCGGCGTCGGACAGGTCGTCCTTGCGGTGGTACATCGCCGCCAGCTCGCGACCGGCCTCGGTCCCGGAGGTCAGCGCCGCGATCACCGGCAGCGACTTCTTCCGCCGCCGCAGATCGGCGTGCACCGGCTTCCCGGTGACCAACGGATCGCCCCAGATCCCCAGCAGGTCGTCGACGTACTGGTAGGCGAGCCCGAGGTCCTCGCCGTACAGGCGAAGGTGGTCGACCTGCTCGGACCGCCCGCCACCGAACAGCGCGCCGAGAGCCGTCGAACAGCCCAGCAACGCACCGGTCTTGAGCTGGGCCATCCGGACGCACTCCGACAGCACCACGTCGTCACGGGTCTCGAAGTGCGAGTCGGACAGCTGCCCGTCGACCAGTTCCTGGACGCCCGAGCCGAGCATCCTGGCCGCTTCGTCCGCCGCATGGTTGCCGCTGTCGACCAGGACCTCGAACGCCAGGCTCAGCAGGGCGTCCCCGGCCAGGATCGCCGGGCCGAGACCGAACACGGACCAGGCCGTTGCCCGGTGCCGCCGGGTCAGGTCGCAGTCCATGACGTCGTCGTGCAGCAGGGAGAAGTTGTGCACCAGCTCGACCGCCACCGCGGCGGGGACCGCAGCTTCCGCGGTACCGCCGACGGCTTGAGCAGCCAGCAGCACCAGCGCCGGACGGAGCGCCTTGCCGCCGTCGGCGTGGGCCGGAGCTCCCTCTTCGTCCTCCCAGCCGAAGTGGTAGTTGGTGATGCGCTGAGTGGCCAGCGGCATGGTGCCGACGGCCGCGCGGAGCGCCGGTTCGACCTGATCGCGACTCCAGGCCAGAAGCTGCTGAGCGGATCGGCCGGGCACGGCGCTTCGGCCGGTCTCTTGGAGAGTGGACATGATGCGACTCCTCATCCACCGAGTTCGACGTTTTCCAGAACGCCGAGCGCGTCCGGGACGAGGACAGCCACCGAGTAGTAGGTGCTGACCAGGTAGGAACTGATCGCCTTCTCGCTGATGCCCATGAAGCGGGCGTTCAGGCCGGGTTCGACCTCGTCCGGCAGCCCGGTCTGCCGCAGGCCGACGACCCCCTCGTCGTCCAGCCCGGTCCGCAGTACCAGCACCGAGGTGGTGTTGGTGTTCGAGATCGGGATCTTGTTGCAGGGCAGCAGCGGTACCCCGCGCCACGCCTGCACCCGCTGCCCCTCGACCTCCACCGTCTCGCCCAGCACGCCGCGCCGGGTGCACTCCCGGCCGAACGCCGCGATCGCCCGCGGATGGGCCAGCAGCAACCGCGGCTTGCGGCGCCGGGTCAGCAGCTCGTCGAAGTCGTCCGGCGTCGGCGGTCCGGTCCTGGTGTAGATGCACTGCTGGAAGTCCGCGTTGTGCAGCAGCCCGAAGTCGCGGTTGTTGATCAGCTCGGACTCCTGCCGCTCCCGCAACGCCTCGATCGTCAGCCGCAACTGCTGCTCGGTCTGGTTCATCGGATGGTTGTAGAGATCCGCGACCCGGGTCTGCACCCGCAGGATCGTCTGGGCGACGCTCAGCTCGTACTCGCGCGGCGCCGGGTCGTAGTCGACGAAGGTGCCGGGCAGGTCGTCCTCGCCTGCGTGCCCCGAAGCGACCTCGATCGCCGCCTCACCGAACTTGTTCTGGGCCTGCTGAGGGCGCTGCCGGACCTCGTCGAGGTGCTGCCGCAGGGCCGCGGACTGCTCGGCCAGGTTGTTGAAGTCGGTGCGGTGCAGCTTCAGGACGGTGACCCGGGTGAGCGCCTTGGCGGTGAACTCCCAGAGGTTCTCGGGCGGCTCGGTCAGCAGCGCCTCGCCGAGATAGTCGCCGTCGGCAACTGTTCCCAGGTCGGTGCCGTCGCCGTACGGGCCGGTGCCGAGCTTGGCCACCTTGCCGTGCGCGATCAGCACCACCTCGTCGACCCGGCTGCCGAACTCGGCGATCACGTCGCCGGGCTGGTACTCCTGCTGGTAGAACCGGTCCGCCAGCGCGGCCAGCACGTCCTCGTCGGCGAAGTCCCGCAGCGGCGGCAGCTCGGTGAGCTCGGCCGGGATCACCCGGACGTCCGCCCCGGTCGCCGAGAAGCTCAACCGGCCGTCACCGACCGCGAAGCTGGTCCGCCGGTTGACCCGGTACGCACCGCCCTGGGTCTCCACCCAGGGCAGCATCCGGAGCAGCCACCGCGGCGAGATGCCCTGCATCTGCGGTACCGACTTGGTCGTGCTCGCCAGCTGCCTGGCGGCTTCGGTCCCGAGACTCAGCTGTGGCTTGTCCTGATCGATCGCCGTCACGAAGCACCTTCCGATCTGCGCGCACCAACGAGGTGCCGGGGTCTGAGGTCAGGGGTGGTGGGTCTTCCCGGCCGCGTTCCGGGGCCGGGTGCGGCGACCGCGGGACGGCTGAGGTGCAGGCGCGCGGCCGAGGTTCCCAGGCCGTTCGCTCCGCCCAGGGAGCGCAGCGGTCCGACCGGCTGCGCGGCCCTGGCGTGCAGGGTCGCTTCCTCGTAGCGGTGGCAGCCGTCGTGCCAGACGAGGATCCCGGACATCCAGTTCTGCAGCTCCTCGGCGTAGCCGGTGAGGATCCGCCGGACCTCGTCGTCGAGACCGAAGTCGGTGAACAGGATCGGCAGGTCCACCGCCACCAGCCGCTCGAACTCCTGCATCCGCGCCGTCATCAGCGCGTCGACCAGGCCGAGCGCGGTGTCGCGGTCGCAGCCGAAGAAGTTCTGCACCACCAGCACGACGTTGTGGAACTCGCCCTCGAACTCGATCTCCTTGCGGTACGAGAAGACGTCGTTCAGCATGCAGGCGTAGTCGGCCGCCGCGTTCTCCATCGCCCGGATCGGCCGGGACCGGTAGATCTCCGGCGGCACCGTGCGGCCGTGCCCGATCCGGCACAGGCTCATGGTGAGGTCCGAGCCGAAGGTCCGGCGGCGCATCTCGATGTAGTCGACCGGGTCGGGGATCCGGTTCTGGAACATGTTCGCCAGCTCCCACAGCCAGCTGTCCGTCATGATGTCGACGGCCGCCTTGAAGTCCCGTCTGTTGTCCACCGGCATCGGGCCGGCGGTCCGGACCCACAGGTCCGCCAGGCTGCGCTCCAGCGGCGTCACCGGGACCACGGTGGCCGCCCCCTCGATCGGCATCAGCTCCGACAACCGTCTGGTGGTCGCCTTCGCTCCTGCCATGTCGCGGGTCCGGCCGAAGACCACCGGGTAGTAGTCGTCGGCGTAGGTCCCCCAGGCCAGCCAGTCCGAGGACAAATTCAGTGCTTCCAGCGTCGCGTCGGGGTGGATCCCCGCCGCGCACAGGGGCAGGTCGTTGTCCTCGAGCGCCTGGGCGTCCCACACGGTTCCGTCCAGCAGCCCCATCTCGAGCGCCCACTCACGGATGTGAGCCCTCGACTGCTCGAGATGGGGACTGCGCTTGGCGGCGTACGGCATATGAAAGCGCGGCAGAGGAGTCTCCCCCACCGGTTGAAAGGGTTGGAAGCTGTGGCTCCTGAGCCGGTACGGCGCGGTGGCCACGAGCGAGGAGAGCAGGCGAGCGGCCGACGTACCGAGTCCTGTCGGTCCGCCGAGTGCCGCCTTGCCGCCGTTGTTCATGTAGCGGCTCGACCGCAGGTGCCACTCGTGCCCGCCGGACTGCCAGTCCTGCAGGCCCTTCACGTAGTTCAGTACGTCGAGCTGCCCCTGCGGGCCGACCAGGTTCTCCGCCAGCAGCGGCGGGATCTCGGCCACCGCGGTGTTCTCGAACTGGTGCAACCGCGACGTGAGAATGTCGTTGACGGTGTCCGCGGCACGCTGCGGGGTGCAGCCGAGAAAGCGCTCCACCACCAGGACGCCGTTGTTCACCTCCCCTTCGGTCTCCACCTCGCGCTGGTAGGAGAACAGGTCGTTGCGCAGGTGGACCGCGTCGGAGAACGTGTCGCTGAGCACCTGCATCGCCCGGGTCCCGGCGACCTCGGCCGGCACCTCCGCGTTGCTCGCGTACTCGACCAGGTTCGCCGACCACGGGGCACCGCCGACCTTGCGCCGCATCTCGACGTACTCGATCGGGTTGGCGACCCGGCCGGCGCTGATGTTGGTCAGCTCCCACAGCGACTCGGCCAGCAGCGCTTCCGTCGTACCGATGAAGCGTTGCCGCCAGCCCGCTGACATCGACGGGACCGTGCGGTTCCACAGGTCGACCAGACCGCGTTCGACCGGGTTCTGCGGGATCTCGGTGATCGGCCCCTCGACCGGCATGAACAACGGCAGCCGGTCCAGGTAGGCCTTCGCGCCGGCCATGTCCCGGGTCTTCTTGTAGAGCTCCAGGAAGTGGTCGTCGAAGTAGAAGACCCAGACGTACCAGTCGGTGACCAGGTCCAGCGCGGGACCGGTCGCGTCGGGATGCGTGTAGGCACACAGCAACGCGTAGTCGTGGGAGTCGAAGTCGTGCTCGTCCCAGATCGCCCTGCCCTGCTGGGGGACGTCGATCATGTCGAACTCGTAGGCCCAGGCCTTGCTGTGCGCCCGGGCTCCTTCCAGGAACGGGCTGATCCTGGCCGGATGGGGCACGTAGAAGTCGGGCAGCTCGTACGGCTGCGGCGCCACGGGCCTTAGCCTTCCCGCCCGATTTCGACGCCTTCGAGCACGCCGAGCGCGTCCGGGACCAGGACGGCGGTCGAGTAGTAGGCGCTGACCAGGTAGTTGATGATCGCCTTCTCGGAGATGTTCATGAAGCGCACCGACAGCCCGGGCTCGTACTCGTCGGGCAGGCCGGTCTGGTGCAGACCGATCACGCCCTGGCTGTCCTCCCCCGTGCGCATCAACAGGATCGAGCTGGTCCTGGTCTCGCTGATCCCGAGCTTGTTCGACGGGAAGATCGGTACGCCGCGCCAGGCCGGCAGCCGGTGACCGCCGACGTCGATGCTGTCGGGATAGATCCCGGCCTTGGTGCACTCCCGTCCGAAGGCGGCGATCGAGCGCGGGTGGGCCAGGAAGAAGGCCGGCTCCTTCCAGACCAGGCTGAGCAGGTCGTCCAGGTCACCCGGGGTCGGCGGGCCGCTGCGGGTCGGGATCCGCATGCTCAGATCCGCGTTGTGCAGCAGGCCGAAGTCGCGGTTGTTGATCATCTCGTGCTCTTGCCGCTCGCGCAGCGCCTGGATGGTCAGCCGCAACTGCTGTTCGGTCTGGTCCATCGGGTGGTTGTAGAGGTCCGCCACCCGGGTGTGCACCCGCAGCACGGTCTGGGCGACGCTCAGCTCGTACTCACGCGGGGTCGTCTCGTAGTCGACGTACGTGCCCGGCAGGTCGGACTCCCCCTCGTGGCCGGACGCCACGTCGATCGACGCCTCGCCGTACTCGTCCTTGGCGTGCTCCGGGCTGTTGCGGAACCGCTCGACGTGCTCCCGCAGGCTGTCCGCCCGGCCGACCAGCTCCTCGAACGCGTCCTGCGACAGGGACAGCAACGTGCACGGGGTGACCGCCTTGACGGTGAACTCCCAGAAGTCGTCGGTCTCCAGGATCGCCCGGTAGGTGAAGTGGTCGCCGTCGGTCAGCGTCTCCAGCACCGACTCGTCGCCGTACTGGCCGACGCCGACCTTGTTCACCTTGCCGTGCGCGATCAGGCAGATCTGGTCGGCCGGCGTACCGCGCTCGACGATCACGTCGCCGGGCTGGAACTCCTGCTGGACAAAGCGATCCGCCAGCGCGGTCAATACGTCGACGTCGTCGTAGCTGCGCAGCAGTGCGAGCTCGCACAGCTCTTGCGGGATCACCCGGACCTCGGCGCCCGCCGTGGTGAAGGTGACCCGCCCGTCGCCGACGGCGTAGCTCAGCCGGCGGTTCACCCGGTAGGCCCCGCCCTTGGCCTCCACCCAGGGCAGCAACTTCAGCAACCACCGTGAGGTGATGCCCTGCATCTGTGGCTCGGACTTGGTCGTCGTCGCCAGGTTGCGGGCCGCTGCGGTACCCAGGCTCAGCTGAGGCTTCTGCCCATTGGCGTTGACATCCGACGAGGCCGGCTCGGTCAAGGTCACACTACCCACCACCATTCGTTCGCGGTTCACGTTGTCGCGCCCGGTCACGGGCGTTGTCGCGCCCATCCGGGCAGGGGTCAGCTCGCCGGCGGGTGGACCGGCGCGCAACAGGTACGGGTGCACAGGCACCCGATCGATGGATTGGTCGAATCAGCTCGGCTGCTTCGATCGGCCGACAGCCCACGAAAGGACTCCGGTCGGGCCACAGACTGCCGGCGCCCAGTTCGCCCTGTGTCCCACCGTCTCGACCGCTATGTGACAAACGGTAACCGAATACTCACCAGACGCGTCAAGATGAGCACACCTGCAAGTTTTTCCAAACCTTTCAAACCCCCGAAACAATCCCCGAACCACCCCGAGGAATCACCGTTCCGCCCCGCTCCCCTTGCTCCCGGCAACCTCTCCCGATGCCGTCGGCAACCTCTCGCCGGCTTTGGTTATGGAATCGATACCACCGTTTTGACCGCAGTCAAACAAGCGCTCCACCGAACTTGGGGGTTCGGTGGAGCGCGTGCTGGTGCAACCAGGTCAGATGATCGGTGTGGACTCCGGGGCCGCGCCGGTGGGTGGGGTGGCGCCGGTCTCGTTGACGTCGATGCGGGTGGTCCAACGGGCGTCGGGGTCCGGTTGCGGGATGGAGTCGAGCAGCAGGCGGGTGTAGGGATGAATCGGGGTGTGCATCACCTCGGTGACCGGGCCGCGCTCGACGATCTCGCCTTTGGTGATCACCATCACCTGGCCGCCGAGGTAGTAGACGGTGGACAGGTCGTGGGTGATGAACAGCGTCGTCATGCCGTACTCGCGCTGGAAGTCGAGCAGGATGTCGAGGAACATCTTGCGGATCTGGGCGTCCAGCATCGAGACCGGTTCGTCGGCGATCACGAAGGCCGGCCGGAGCATGTGGATCCGGGCCAGCATGATCCGTTGCCGCTGGCCACCGGAGAGCTGGTGCGGGTAGCGGCCCAGCACCCGGCCGGGATCGAGGCTGACCGCTCGCAGCGACTCCTCGATCAGCGCCAGGCCGGCCTCGCGGGTACCGGCCAGCCCGAATTTCCTGACCGTCTTCCACAGCACCCGGTCGACCCGGTAGAACGGGTTGAAGATCGAGTACGGGTCCTGGAAGACGGGCTGCACGTTGCGCCGGTACTCGTCGTACTCGGCGCGGTCGAGCTTGAAGATGTCCTTGCCGCCGTACGTGATGGTGCCGGCGGTCGGCTTCTGCAGACCGAGGACGTTGCGAGCAATCGTGCTCTTGCCGCTGCCGCTCTGCCCGACCAGGCTGACCACCTGCGGCGGATGCGCGTCGAGGCGGAAGGTGGCGTCGGCCACCGCGGTCAGATAGCCGTCAGGGGTTCCTCTGGCATGGAAACGCTGCTGGACGCCGCGCAGCTCGATCACCTTCTCGGCGGTCATGACGCCCTCCTTCCGAGTCGCGGGATCGAGTCGATCAGCTGCCGGGTGTACTCGTGCCGCGGATCCTTGAAGATCTGATGGACGTCGCCGATCTCGACCAGCCGGCCCTCGTACATCACGGCCACCCGGTCGGCCAGCTGCGCGTGCACGCCCATGTCGTGGGAGATCACCATCAGCGTCACCCCGAAGTCGCGCCGCAGATCCGCGAGGCTCTGCAGGATTACCCGCTGGATCGTGACGTCCAGCGCGGTGGTCGGCTCGTCGGCGATCACCAGGTCGGGTTCGAGCGCGACACAGATCGCCATCAGCACCCGTTGCTTCATCCCGCCGGACAGCTCGTGCGGGTACATCCGGGCCACCCGCGGTTCCAGCCCGACCTGGTCGAGCAGGCGCCCGATCAGCTCGGAGAGCCCGACCTTCCGGGCCGGCGCGTGTTCGAGGATGACGTCCCTGAACTGGTCCTCGACCCGCATCACCGGATTGAGCGAGCTCTGTGAGCCCTGCGGAAGATAGGAGAGCGCGCTCCAGCGCAGGACCCGCAGCTCCTCGCCCTGGACCTTCATCAGGTCCACCGGCGAGCCACCCTTGCGGTGGAAGACCGCCGAGCCGGCGGTCACCCGGCCCGGCGGCTTGAGCAGCCGCAGCAGCGCCACCGCGAGAGTGGACTTGCCGCTGCCGGACTCCCCCGCGATCCCGAGGATCTCGCCGCGCCGGACGGACAGGTCCAGCTCCTGCACGGCTCGTACGTCGCCCTTGTCGGTCGAGTAGACGACCTCGAGGCCGGACACCTCCAGTACGGTCTGCTCACTCACCGGCCACTCCTCTCAGCCGCGGGTTGTAGACCTCTTCGAGGCCGATGTTGATCAGGTTCAGGGCCGCGAACAGCAACGTCAGCAACACGATCGGCACCACGAACATCGGCCAGGCCCCCAGCGTCAGCGCGCCGGTGTTGATCGCGTTGAAGATGATCTGGCCCAGATCGATCACCCCGCCGGGCCCGAGCCCGATCACCTCCAGGCCGACCAGCCCGAAGATCGCGCCGAGCGCCGACGAGGCGAACCCGACGCCGATGAACGGGAGCAGGTTCGGCAGCAGCTCGGTGGTGATGATCTCCAGATCGCGCGCCTTGCTGACCCGGGCCAGATCGACGTACGGGCGCGATCTCAGGCTGAGCACCTGGGAACGGATGGTCTTGGCCGCGAACGGCCAGGAGAAGATCGAGATCATCACCCCGACCTGGAACAGCGTCACGTTCTTCGCGTACGCCGACAGCGCGATCAGCAGCGGAAACGTCGGGATCACCAGCAGGATGCCGGTGAACGTGGAGAGAACGTTGTCGATCCAGCCACCCTTGTAGCCGGCCACGAACGCGACGATCACCCCGACCACGGTGGAGATCAGGCCGGCGATCGCACCGATCTGCAGCGACACCGAGAGCGCGCTCACCACCATCGCCAGCACGTCCCGGCCGAACTGGTCGGTACCGAGCAGATGGTCCGGCGACGGCACCAGCCACCGCTCGTACGCCGCCAGCTCGAGCGGATCGATCCCGCCCCCGATCCCGCTGACGATCAGCGGGCTGAACACGGCCAGCAACACCATCACCGCCAGGATCACCAGCCCGAAAGCCAGCCGCCTGCTGTTGCGGACCGTCCGCAGTACCGCTCTCACGATTCTCATCGTCATCACTTCCAGTACTTGACGCGCGGATCGAGCAACGGGAGCAGGAGATCGAGCAGCAGAACGGCGGTCAGGACGGAGAAGATCGCCATGTTCGTGACGCCGAGGATGGTGTTGAAGTCGAGTTGCTGGATGGCGGTCACCAGGGTGGTTCCGAGGCCGGGATAGTTGAAAAGCTGCTCCACCAGGACGTTGCCGTTGAAGATGAAGCCGAGCGAGATGCCGAAGGCGGTCACCTGGGGCAGGTAGCAGTTGCGCAACGCGTAGCGGGTCAGGATCCGCCACGGCTTGAGGCCCTTCGCTTCGGCGTACACCAGGTAGTCCTCGCCGAGCACCGGGACCATCAGCATCCGGGTCGACAGGATCCAGCCCATCGCGCCGATCCCGACGATCGACAGGCCCGGCAGCAGCCCGTACTTCAGCACGCTGCCGATGAACTCCGCGTTCAGCCCCGGACTGAGGTTCGAGTCGTACGCCGACCGCGCCGGCAGCCAGCCGAGGGTGTAGGCGAAGACGTAGACCAGGATCAGCGCGACGAAGAAGAACGGCACGTGGGCCAGCGCGATCGACAGGTTGGTGATGACCGACGAGCCGAGCTTGCCGCGCCGCCAGCCGGCGATCGCGCCGACGACGATGCCGAGCACCCAGGACAGGACCGCCGAGATGCCGAGCAGGCCGATCGTCCACGGCAGCGCCCGCAGGATCACGTCCTGCGCGGGAGTCGGGTAGTTGATCAGCGACGGCCCCATGTCACCGTGCAGGACCAGGTTGTTCATGTACTTCAGGTACTGCGTGAAGATGTTGCCGTCCAGTCCGAACTCCTGCTGGTAGCGGGCGATGATCTCCGCGCTGGCCTGCTGGTTGTAGACGTAGTTCTGCTGCAGGCTCTGGATCAGCGTCTGGATCGGGTCACCGGGCATCAGCCGGAAGAAGAAGAACGCGATCGTGAGCGCGCCCCACAGTTCCACCAGGTAGAGCCCGAAGCGGCGCACGGCGTACGCCAGCAGCGGGTGCCGGGACATCCAGGCGCGCACCCCGGACCGGGGTACGGGTCTGCGCGCCTCGTCCACGACCGCCACCGGCGGCGCCTCAGCCGTCACGCCGGCCCCTTCTGCCCGGTCGGCTTGATCTTGCCCAGCACGAAAACGAAGTGCTGCCACCAGTTCAGCGGTACTTCGTACAGGTCGTCGTCGGTCGGCCAGCCGGTCCAGAACGCGGTGTTGAAGTACGACGGGTAGCCGGTCTGGATCACCGGGAGCAGCGGCAGCTTCTGGAAGTAGACCTCCAGCGCCTGGTCCAGCAGCGGTTTCGCCTCCGGCGAGGTGGGATCCATCGCGGCCAGCTTGCGCGACACCTGGTCGAACGCCGGGTCGCGGAAGCGCATCTTGTTCTTGCCGGCCGCGTTCTTGCCGACAGGCTGGGCTCTGGTGCTCTCCCAGTCGGCGTACATCTGCGCCGGGTCGAAGGCGAAGCCGGCCCAGTTGGCGTCGATGTCGTACTCGCCGCGCTCGAACTTCTCGCCGTGCACGCTGCCGGACAGACTGCGCAGCGTGGCCGGTACGCCGACCTTGGCCAGGTCGGTCTTCAGCACGTTGGCGATCGCGTACTCACCGCCGTCGACCGGCGAGGCGGTGATGATCTCGAGGTTGACCTCTTTGCCTTGGTACGTGCGCTTGCCGGCCGAGTTCTTCGGGCAGATCTGGTCCAGCAGCTCGGTCGCCTTCGCCGGGCTGAACTCGAACTTGTACTTCGCGGCCAGTTCGTCGTTCTTCCACTGGTCGTTGGTCGGGTAGTCGGCCCACGGGTAGATCGCGGCCGGCACCTCGACCGGCCAGATCGACTTGCCGATCTTCTCCCGGTCCAGGCAGTAGTTGATCGCCCAGCGCATCTTCTCCTCGGCGATCACCCCGCGCGAGGCGTCGCAGTTCAGCCACAGCACTCGCGGGTTGGGGTCGTGGAACTGTGTGGTCTGCAGGTTCGGGTAGCCGCCGTTGCGCAGTTGCTTGGCGTGCTGCTCGTCGATCGAGCCGACGTCGAACTCGGCCCGCTCGAACGCGAGCGCGGCCTGGTCGGCCTGCTTGGAGGTGCTCTGGAAGACGACGTACCGCGGTCCGACGTCGAGCTTGTCCTTGGCCCAGTAGTCCGGGTTCTTCTCCCAGACGAACATCTTCTGGTTCCGGATCGCCTGCTTGAGCTTGTACGGACCGGTCCGCACCGGCGTACTGTCCTTGAACTTGGTCGGGTCCTTGCCCTTCCAGACGTGCTCGGGCAGCATGTCGAACCCGGCGGCGATCGCGGCGATGAAGTTGTAGTGGAACCGCGGCGTCGCCTTGGTCAGGGTGATCACCGCGGTGTGCTGGCCGGGGAGCTGGATGTCCTTGACGAACTCCTTCAGCTCACCCCCGCCGCCGAACAGCTCCGGCCGGTCCTTCAGCAGCAGCACGGTGAACTTGAAGTCGTTCGCGGTCACCGGCTGCCCGTCGTTCCACTTCGCCTTGGGGTCGAAGTCGATGGTCAGCTCGGTGTGCGCGTCGTTGTACTTGTAGCCCGTGGCCAGCCACGGCTTCAGCTCACCGGTGGCGAAACTCAGGTAGAACATCGCCTCCCGGCAGATCTCGAACCCGGCACCGGACGGGGCACCGTTGGGGATCATCGTGTTGAAGCTGTCGAACACGGTGTACTCGACCTGGCCGACGATCACCGTCTGGTCCCGGGGCACCGGGATGTTCGCCTTGCCGATCTGGATCGACTTGGTGGCGGCGGGTTTGTTCGCGGGCTTGTCGGAGTACGAGCCGGAGCCGGAACACGCGGCCAGGAGGCCGGCCACCGCGGCCGCTCCCCCTCCCACCACGGCACGTCGGCTCAGCTGGTGACGGACGACTTCGGAGACGTTCTCGAACTGCGGGCGCGGCACGTCGTTCACGAGGTGGTTCCCTTCGATCCGAGTCCTGACCGGACTCTCCTCACCCGGCACCTGGCCGGACCGATGTGATGGAAGCCACCTCCGTTTCGCTTGCCTCAGCGCGGTGATCACCGCTGGAAACGTTTCTCGGACTATAAGTAGCGATGACAACGTTGGCAAGACTTTGCGCGGGCATGACAACATCTGCGCGAAACCCGCTGATCAGTGGATATATCAACCTCTGACAACGAAGGCGCTCCGTCGGCTGACCACTTGAGCCACCTGCTGGAGCGCCCTCAGGCGCTCCAGCAGGGGCCGATCTACTCAGCTTCCTGCGACGTCGCTCTTGCGTTGCCAGTCCGGGTCGAACCCGGTTCCGTCGGCGGCCATCAGGCGGAGATCGTGGTAGACCTCGGACAGCAGCACGGCCGGCAGGTCGGACAGGCGCGCCGACAGCACCGGGCCGTCAGGATCGCCCTGCCGGAACGACAGGGTCGTGAGCGCGACGGGCTGGTTGCGCTCGGGCAACTGGTTCCCGCTGAAACCGACGACGGCGGTCAGTCCCAGCGTCGGGAAGTGCTTCGTGTACTCGCGGAACCGGCCACCGGCGCCGGTCGGACCACGGGTGTAGCCGAGCTCGGCGGCCCTTCCCCTCAAGGCAAATGCCTGCAGCAGGTGCCCTTGGAAATCCTTCACTTCAGTTGCCCCGGACAACTGCTCCGGTAACAGGTAGGTGCCTTTGCCGAACTGTCGGAACAGCGGATCGATCCCACGGGCGGCCAGGTGCTCCTGCCAGGCTTCGACAGTTGCCGGATCCAGCAGACTGTCGTGCGCGACGGCGATGACCGCGTCGGACGGAAGCATCAGATCCTTGCCCTCGACGTCGACGAAGGTGCTGTCGTCCAGCGGGCGGAACACCGTCGCGCCGTCGGCCGTCGTCGCGATCCAAGCGAGCCGCTGGACCAGATGACGGAGGACCGGGTGCTCGTTGAAGTAGCGCTGCCA
Organism: Kribbella sp. CA-293567; assembly: GCF_027627575.1. NCBI lineage: Bacteria > Bacillati > Actinomycetota > Actinomycetes > Propionibacteriales > Kribbellaceae > Kribbella > Kribbella sp. CA-293567. The sequence continues at coordinate 3,233,854 of NZ_CP114065.1, read as the reverse complement.
GTCGTCCGCCGCCCAGGTGCGCCCGGTGCACAAAGCGTCGTACAGCCGCTCGCTCTGCAGTTGCGCGATCGCCTGCAGCTCCTTCTTGGCCTGGTTCAGGAATCTCATCGCCGCCACCACGGTCTTCTCGTCCTCAGACCGTTTCGACACCGGCAGGGCACCGATCTTCTGCCCGTCCGGTGAGCGCAGTTCGATCGTCAGGTCCGGCCGCAGTACGGCGCTGAAGACCTGGTCACCGAAACGGAGCTCGATCACGCCGAACTCGTCGAAGCCCGCCGTCGGGATCGTCCGGTCCGCCAGCTCGTCGGCCGACCAGCCCCGGCGTTCGGCCAGCGCACCGGCCTGCTTGGCCACCTCGTCCTGGATGCCCTTGGTGCGAACCCGCGAACCGGTCGACAGCATCAGCTGCGTCGCGCCGGGATGCTCCACCCAGGCCAGCATCCCGATCAGGGCCCTGGCCTGCGCGGAGCGCTGTCCGCACCACTTCTTCAGGTAGCGCTCCACCGACGGCGCCACCCACTCCCGTGCACAGACCGCCACCAGCGCCAGCAGGCCTTTCGACGCGACCGCCGAGCCCACCACCTCGCCGTCGACCGACCTCAGATCCTCAGCCAGCCAGGCCTGTAGCAGATATTGGCCGAACGCCTCCCGGTCGGCCGGGTCCAGCAGCGCGCCGTACGTCCGCAGCTGCGAGCCGGGCTCGGGCGACTTGGCCTTCACCGCTTGTCCCACCAGCCACTTCAGGACCTCTACCGGCACCACCTCGTCGCAGCCGGCCCAGCGCACCGACGGCATCTTTTCCCACCGCAGCCACTCGACACTCTTCGGCAGTGCCTTGACCGACGCCGCCGTGGCCTGCTCGACGACCGACTCTCGACCGATGCGCTCGTCGGGCGGCGGCAGCTCCGCCGTGATGCCCCCACTGATCTCGCCCATGCCCGGATCCCCTCCGCAGTCACGCCGTCCCGTCCTGGGTCTGGCAGAGAAACTAGTACCAGGGACGTCCGACAATTTCGTGATCGTGCACTGCCGGAGGGTCACCGGCGGCGTCACACGGCCCGTCACACGCCGGCGCGATCTGATCGGAACCACACCGCGGAAGGCGGTGCCGCTGCTGGGGAGCGCAGTTCGTCACCGCGTTGGGAACAACGCCAGTCGAGGGGGAAGCAGATGAGCACCGAAGTGACGGGTACGGCGATCGATTTCGAGGCGATCAAGGCCAAGCAACGGGCCGGCTGGGAGACCGGGGACTACCCGCGGGTCGGCAACACGCTGCAGATCATCGCCGAGCTGCTCGTCGAGGCGGCGGACGTGCGGGCCGGTCAGACGGTGCTGGACGTCGCCTGTGGACAAGGCAACGTGGCGATGGCGGCCGCACGGCGGTTCGCCGACGCGACCGGGGTCGACTATGCGGTCAACCTGCTGGAGCAGGGCCGGGAACGGGCCGCCGCCGAGCACCTGGACGTCACGTTCCTGGAGGGTGACGCGGAGAAGCTGCCGGTCCCGGACGCCTCGTTCGACCTGGTCGGCAGCACCGTCGGCGTGATGTTCGCACCGGACCACCAGCGCGCCGCGGACGAGCTGGTCCGGGTGACCAAGCCCGGCGGCAAGATCGCGCTCGCCAGCTGGACGCCGACCGGGATGATCGGCGACATGTTCCGTACTGTCGGCAAGTGGGCGCCGCCACCGGCCGGGGTGAAGCCGGCCACGCTGTGGGGCGACCAGGAACACCTGGCGGGGCTGTTCGGTGACCGGGTCGAGTGGATCGCGCTCACCAAGCGCGACTACGTGTTCCGGTACCACTCGCTGGAGCACTTCTCCGAGTGGTTCCGGCAGTACTACGGCCCGATCACCCGCCTCGCGGGAACGCTCTCCGCCGAGGACCTGGCGGCCTTCGCGGCCGACCTGGCCGAGGTACCGCGCGCCTACAACAAGGCCGGCGACGGCACGGTCGCTGCGCACGGGGAGTACCTGGAAGCGGTCGGCGTGCGGCGCTGACGCGGCAGCCGCCGAGCGCTGATGCAGTAGATCGGCGCTGACGCAGTACCTATCAGGTGCTGGCGCAGTAGTGAGGCGCATCGGCCGTGGCACTCGCCGGGGGGCGGTCGGTGCGCCACACTGTGGTTCGGGGAGGGGGTGACAGGCATGAGCAGGATCAGGTTGCTGGGAAAGCCGTCGATCGAGCAGGCCGTCGGGCCGGCTCGACCGCCGCGGGGACGCAAGACGTGGGCGTTGCTGGCCTACCTGCTGCTGGCAGAGCGGCCGCCGACCCGCAAGCGGCTGGCGGAGCTGCTGTTCGCCGATGCAGACGATCCGCTGGGGGCATTGCGCTGGTCGCTGGCCGAGCTGCGACGGGCGTTGGGTGGCGGGGAGGTCATCACTGGCGACCCGCTGGTCATCGCGCTCAGCCCGGAGACCACGGTGGACATCATGGTGGTGACAGAGCACTCTGCCGATCCGGAACCGTTGCTGGAGCTGAGTGGCGAGTTGCTCGAAGGGGTGGAGCTCGCCTTCTGCCCGGAGTTCGAGTCCTGGCTTCTGGTGGAGCGGCACCGGCTCTCGGCAGCTATCGAGGGGCGGTTGCGGGAGACCGCTGTCTCGATGGTGGCAAGTGGTCGAGCAGCTGACGCCATCGCCTACGCGTCGAAGGCCGTTGCCCTGAACCCGTTGGAGCAAGGCAATCACGAACTGCTGGTCCGCAGTCTGGCGATCTCTGGGGACCGGACTGCCGCGCTCCGCCAGATCGCTGTTTGTGAAGACCTGCTGCGCCGAGAACTGGGACTCCAGCCTTCTCCTGCTCTGCGCGAGGCGTCCCAGGTCGGGCCCGGCTCCACTGTCGGCCCCGCGCTGGGTGGCAGGGCCGCGGCGGCCAGCCAGCTGGAAGCCGGACGGGCGGCGATCGTCGCAGGGGCTGTCGATGCCGGTCTGCAGTGTCTCCGGAGAGCGGTCTCTGAGGCGGAGCACTGCAAGAATCCGGTACTGCGAGGTCGCGCTCTCGCGGCGCTGGGTGGTGCGCTCGTGCACGCCATCCGCGGTCGCGACGAGGAAGGTGCGATCGTGCTGCACGAGGCGATCCTGGTCGCCGAGCAGTCGGGCGACCGGAGTACTTCGGTGTTCGCGCACCGGGAGCTCGGATTCGTCGAGGTACAGGCCGGACGCCGGCAGACGGCCAACGCCTGGCTGGCCAAGGCGCAGGCGCTGGCCGAAACCGACCAAGAACACGCCGCGATCCTCGGCGTCCGCGGGATGAACTCGTCGGACCAGGGCGACTATCCGGCGGCCTTCGAGCATCTCAGCGCCTCAGTGGAAGCTGCCGCGCGTTGTGGGGACCGGCGGCAGCAGGCGTGGTCGCTGTCGATCATGGGGCGGGCGCATCTGCTCCGCGCGGAGTACAGCCAGGCGGCCGCGATCGTACGGGAATCGCTCGACCTGGTCAGGCAGGAGCGCTGGATCGCCTTCCTGCCGTGGCCGCAGGCTCTGAACGCCGAGCTCGACCTGTACGCGGGCGATCTCGACGCCGCCGCCGACGGGTTCGAACAGGCCTGGGTGCTCGGCTGCCAGCTCAATGATCCTTGCTGGGAAGGAATGGCGGGCCGTGGCCTGGGCCTGCTCAGCACGGGCCGCGGCGACCATGCGAGGGCGTCAGAGTGGCTGACCCAAGCGGTCAGCCGGGCCTGTCGCGAACCGGACCGCTATCAGTGGGTGCATGCGCACGTCCTCGATGCAGCCAGTACGGCGGCGCTGGCGCGTGACGACCAGCAACGGGCGGCGCCGCTGGTGACCCAGTTGGCCGCGCTCGCCGCGCGGTGCGACATGCGTGAGTTGATGGTCCGGGCCAAGCTGCACCAGGCACGGCTCGGCGACTCCTCAGCGGCCTCGTCGGCGCGGTTGCTCGGCGCCGGGATCGACAATCCCGCGCTGACCGATCTCATTCTTCAGGGGGAATCATGACCACTGGAACCGCCGCGGCGGACTGGACCGTCGTCGACGAGGGCTGGGGCCGGCGAGCCGTCGACTTCGCGACCTTGAGCGAGCCGGCCAACTGCCGCGAGTACGTCGCCCTGCACCATCGGCTGGGCATCGGAGAGCGCGATCTCGTGCTCGACATCGCTTGTGGAGCAGGGCTTGCAGTCGAGCTCGCCCGAGCGCGTGGCGCTCGCTGCGCCGGTATCGACGCCTCGGGACGACTGGTCGCCGTGGCGCGGGACCGCAGTCCCGATTCGGATCTCCGGGTCGGTGACATGCATGCGCTGCCGTGGGCGGACGGGAGTTTCGATGTGGTCACCAGCTTCCGGGGAGTCTGGGGTACCACGCCCGCCGCGCTGGGCGAGATCCATCGCGTCCTGGTGCCCGGTGGACGGGTCGGGCTGACCGTCTGGGGGCACCTCAAGCAGTCGCCCGGGGTGTGGGCGCTGCAACCGTTCCGGCTGGCGTCGACGGCGAAGGTCGCGAACCAGGCGAACATGGTGTCGCTCGGGCGGCCGGGGGCTGGTGAGGAGTTGCTCTCGCGGTTCGGGTTCGTCGAAGTGGAGCGGATCTCGATACCGTTCGCTTGGGAGTTTCCGGATCCGGAGGGGTACGCGAGAGCGCTCGCCGCCACCGGACCGGCGTACGAGGCGATTCAGCACGTGGGCGAGACGGAGTTCTTCGAAGCAGCGGTCGCCCAGGCTCGGGAGCGGGTGCGCGAGGGGCTTCCGCTGCGGGCCGAGATCGCGGTCAGCGGTTATCTGGCAAGGAAGGCAAGCTGATGAGTTTTCTCGATCTACCGGAGCCGGACGCCGCGGCGGAGGAGCTGTTCGCCGAGGACGTCGAGGAGCTCGGGTTCGTGATGAACGCCTCGCGGATCTGGGCGTACGACCCGGCCCTGCAGCAGCAACTGTTCGCGCTGCTGCGCGATCTCGTCCACGAGCACGGGCTGACCTTCCGCCAGCGCGGAATCCTGGTCGCCGCCTGCGCCTCCGCCCTCGGCGACTCCTACTGTTCCGTTGCCTGGGGCACCAAACTGGCCGGTGCGACCGACGAGAAGCTCGCCGCCGGCGTACTGCGCGGCGACGACTCCGGCCTGTCCGCCGACGAACACGCCTTGGCCGAGTGGGCCCGCAAGGTCGCCCGCGATCCCAACAGCACGACACCCGAGGACGTCCAGAGCCTCCGCACCGCAGGCTGGACCGACCACCAGATCTTCGGCCTGACGGCTTTCGTAGCCCTGCGCGTCGCCTTCTCCACCATCAACGACGCCCTCGGCGCCAACCCCGACGCCGCCTACCGCTCACTGGCCCCACAGCCGGTCCTCGAAGCCATCACCTACGGCCGCCCCATCGACAGCTGAAGCCGGCAGGGCAGGGCGGTGGCCGGCCACCGACCGCGCAGTGTCAGTCGAACGTAGCGTCGATTCGTAGTTCTGTGGCCCTGTCCGGCTCGCTCAGAACGGCTCGAATCACATGGCGCTGATCCCAGCGCCCCGACGACCAAGCGAGCGCTTTCGCGAGGCCGTCAAAGGTGGCCGCGTGGGGTTGCCGGTTCTCGTCCACCCACCACGACACCTCGACACCGTCCACGGTCAGCTCCTCGTGCTCCCACCAGGTGGTGGGAGCCTCAGGCACCAGCTCCCGTACCAGCTCCGGCACCTCGGCCTCGCTCCCCTCGCTGTCGATGTTGCCATCAGCAACTTCTCCGGCCATCGGCACGTCGAGCAGATCGCTCAACCCGTCCGCGGCAGCACCGGAGGCCACGACGAAACCGCCGAGATCCGTTCGCTGCAACCACATCGGCGCGTCCGCGACCACGGACTCCCCCGCACTCATCACGGTGGTGACGCCACTACCGTCCAGCACCCGTACGTCGTCCGGCGTGTCGCCCGGATAAGCCGAGTGCACCCCCAAGTGACTCCACAACCGCAAGAGCGCGCTCTCCTCGACCGCCCGCTCTGGATCAGCCAGCCGGTCCAACAACAGCTCCACACCAGCCGCGTCCAGATCACTGACGACCCGCACCAGCCCCACCGCGGTCCGCACCTCAGGATCCAGCCGCGCAGTCCAGTCCGGGGCAGCATCGAGGAAGTCCGCCAGAATCGGGTACGCCTCCGGGTCGGCCCGGCCGGCCAGCGGCTCGCCGTCCGCCAGCAGAACGCGCTCTCTGATCCACCACGCCGAGTACGACGTCGCGCCGTGCGGACGGTCGTCGGGTCCGATCACGCGGACCGTCTCGACCAGCGCCCGCCGCAGTTCCGGCGAGGTCCCGAACAGCTCGAGCACCCGCGGCCAGGCATCGTCCACGATCCAGTCGAGATCGCGCACCGCGATCAGTTCTCCGACCGTCACCCCGAACCGCGAACCGTCGGGCGCGACGTCGTCGGCCCAGTCCTCGATGCCGTCGAGATCCTTCAACGCCTCCGGCAACTCGTCGAGCGTCACATCCGAAGCCGAGACCGTGCCCAGCGAGTTCAGCACGCCAACTGCCTCGACCGCGGGCAGACCGTAGCGCTCCACGACCGCGTGGTCGATCGGCGCTACTTCCTCCTCGTCGAGCACCGCAGCAGCATCCGACCCGGCGATCACCAGGGCGTTGGCCGGAACGAGTTCGCCGTCGGCATCCCGCAGTACCAGGTCGGACAGCCACCACAGACCCTCTGCCTGCGAAACGTCCGCGGCGACCACGGTCAGTACCGCGTCCGCGATGACATCGGGATCGTCCGCCTCGGCGGAGTGTTCGACCGCCGATCGCACCGCGCTGTCTTCCAGCAGAGCCCGGGCGGACAGCGGTAGCGCCCCAAGACGTTCGAGCGATGAGTGAACGGCCTCCGGATGCACGACGCGTACGCCGTACTCGCCGAAGGTTGCCAGGACGCCGGCCGGCAGTTCGCTACTCGGCAGCAGGAGACCGCGTACTCCGCGGACCAACCGCCCGTCGGCCAGCGGGACGGGAAGCGTGCCCAGAGACTCACGGAGCAACGGATCCGTGACCATGGCAGAGAGCGCTCCATACACTCCTTGCCACCAGGCAGGCGACTCCGCCGCGGCCACTGAACCGAGCTGATCGACCAGCTCCGCGAGATCGAGACGACGGACTCCCAGAGCGTCGAGCGCTGTCCGGTCCTGCCGCGGTGAACCGACCAGTCCGTTGACGATCGGCGCGAGCACCGTGTCGAACGCGGCATCCGAGCCCTCGACCACCACGGCGTCCCGCGGCCGCAGCGGCGCGCCATCCTCGACCGCACGCAAGATCGGCGTACCTGGTAACGCGGCGAGGATCGCATCTCGGAGAGCGCGATCCAACGCACCCGCCGCAAGCCCGGTCGGTACCAGCGACAGCACCTTGGCGCCGTCCTCAGCGCGAGCGCGAAGCAACTCCGCGTAAGCCGCAGCCGCCTCCTGCACAAGGCGATCGGTCAATGGCCCCGCAGCAACATGCCGCCGCGACGGGTCGAGCGGAAAGGTTGCCAACAGCAACGCAGGCAACGACAGCGGCTCGTCAGTAGGCGTCGGCGCATGAACCACCCCAGGCAACGCAGCACCCGGCACCGACGCCGAGCCTGTCTCGACCAAGTTGGCGGCCGGCGTCAGCGTTGCGCCTGCCTCGAACGGCTCGGCGCCCAGTGTCGGCAGGGACTCGGCTTGCTGCGTCTGGGCAGCGCTGCGGGGCAACGCCCAGAGGACCGACCAGTATGGGCGGGCGCGTTCCTCGGTCGGCCGGTCGGCGAGTAAGCGCTCTCTGTCGCTCTCGTCGAGTACGCCGGACGCGCGTTGCACGAACCAGCGCGACTCGACGTCGGCCAGCTCGCGCACCGACCCGTCGAGGTCGATCTCGATCCGCTCGAGACCAGGGAGCGCGAGCAGCAACGCGTCGTCGGCTGCCGCCAGCAAACGGCGTACCAGCTCGGCTGCGGCTTCATCGCGGAGCGGCAGGATCACCGCGGTGTCGTAACCCTCTGGCGGCTCGCCCTCAGCCTCGAACGGCAGCCGCAGTACGGGGACCTGGCCGTCGCGTCGACGTACCTCGGTGTCCAGACTCGGTGACTGCACAGCGGCGACGGCTGCCGCACTGTCGGCCCGGGAGAACCGGACGCCACCAGAGCGCGACAGGATCACCGGCTCGTCGGTCACCGCCAGCACCGCTGAGAAGCCGACGCCGAACCGCCCGACAGCGCTCTCCGAGTCGTCCCGCTTGGCCGATGCGCGTAGCGTCGCCAGCGACTCGACGCCCTCAGCGGTCAGCGGCGCACCGGTGTTGGAGACCACCAGCGTTCCACCGCGCAACGAGAACTGCACCCGCCCCGGCACACCGGCCCGGGCCGCCGCGTCCGCCGCGTTCTGAGCGAGCTCGACCACCACTCGATCCAGATAGCCACCGAGCGCGAGATCCTCCTCGGCGTTGGCGTCCTCCCTGAACCGAACCGGCGCCGCCGCCCAGGCAGCCAGCACCCGCTCCCGAATCCCGGCAATCCCAAACTCGTCGATCACCCGGGTGAGTATGCCGGTATCGTCGTCGCGTGATCACCCCCGGCAGCCGCTATGTCGCATTGGGCAGTTCGTTCGCCGCCGGCCCCGGCATCAAACCGATCGTCGACAAAGCCGCCGGCCGGTCGGCATCCAACTACCCCCATCTCGTCGCCGAGGCGCTCGGCCTCGAGCTCACCGACGTCACGTACTCCGGTGCGACCACCGCCACCATCCTGCGCGACCGGCAGGACGATGCGCCGCCGCAGCTCGACGCCGTCGGTCCGGAGACCGCTCTCGTCACGATCACCGCCGGCGGCAACGACCTCGAGTACATCGGCACCTTCGTCCGGGGCAGCCTGATGAACACGCTCGCCAAACCCGCCGGCCTGCTCGGCAAGCGCGTCGCGAACCGGGTCCGCGCGCGGGTCAGCTACCTCAAGGACCCGGCGCAGTACGACGCCGTCGCGGCCTCACTCACCGAGATCGTGCTGGCGGTCAGAGAGCGCGCTCCGCAGAGCCGGATCCTGCTCGTCGACTACCTGACGGTGGCCGGCCCGGCGACTCGCGCGCGTCTCGACGTCCCGCTGAACGAGGAACAACTGCCGAGCGTGGTGATGATGGCCGACGGGTTGGCGAAGGCGTTCGCGACCGCCGCCGAGAGAACCGGTGCCGGACTGGTCACCGCGTCGGCCGCGAGCCTGGATCATGCCGTCGGTTCCCCCGAGCCGTGGGTGACTGGCTTCCGCCTCCGCGGCGGCGCTCCCTACCACCCGACGGCGGCCGGGATGGCCGCCGTCGCCGAGCTGATCGTCGCCGAACTTCGCCCCGTCAGCTGATCTCCCGAGCCACCGCACCGCAACGTCGTCCTGCTGAGGCGCGAACGAAGCGGTAGCGCCGGGGCGGGCCGGCCGACGCCGCCCGCAGCCGGTTCGACCTCGGCCACCTGGCCACGGTCGACGAATCTCCGCCATCCAACCGCCCCCGCAACGCCGAAGCCGAAGTCCTCGGTCCGTCGCAGGTCACGAGCTCACGCCGGAGCGACGCCCTCGGGGTGGATCTCCACGGCCTGGTAGACGGGGCGACCGCCGGGACCGGGAGTGACAGAGATGTGGTGAGCGATCTCCAGCACCCGCTCCTCGGAGGCGACATCGACCACCCAGTAGCCGGCCAGCACCTCCTTCGTCTCGCTGAAGGGCCCGTCGGTGATGATCGGCTCACCACCGTCCTGCGCCTGGTAGGTCTTCATCTGGTCGGGACCGGTCAGCCCGCGGGCCTCGACCAGCTCCCCGGCGTCGCTCAGCTTCCGGTTGAGATCGTGCATGTACTCGACCATCACCTTGAGGTCCTCGTGCGACCAGGTGTTCGGCATGTCTTCCCAGCCCTGCTTGTTCGAGTGCATCAGCAGCATGTACTTCATCGGGTTCTACTCCTTCTCGTTCGTCCCCTACCGGGGTCGCTCAGCAGCAACGTCGGAGCCGGTTCCGGTTTCTCGACAGGGTTGTGGTCTAGAGCAGTTTCTGCCGGGAGGCCTGTACTCCGAGCTGGAACCTGGTCTGGGCGCCCAGCGTCTCCTGGAGCCGGCTGATCCGGCGCGCGATCGTGCGTTCGCTGACACCGAACTCGCGCGCGATCGACTCGTCGGTCAAGCCCGCGCTGAGGTAGGTGAGCAGCCGCTTCGTCTCCAGCGACGGCGTACCGACCGCGTCGCTGGTGTCCGTTCCGCTCGTGATCGGCACCGCCATCCGCCAGAACGCGTCGAAGACCCCGGCCAGCCCGGTCAGGAACGGCGAGTGGTGAACGACCATCGCCGCGGTGCTGGTGATCTCACCGACCGTGGTCCGTGCCGAGAGCAACGCCCAGCGGTCGTCGGCGATGGTCAGGTTCAGCGGTACCTGGGGAAACACCCGGGCCTGTTCACCGGCGTCGACGCAGAGTTGCACCATCCGGAGCGCGGCCGGATCCTGCAGCACCCGGGTCCCGTAGATCACCTGGTAGCTGACCCCACGACCGAGAGCGTCGAAGAGCCCGTCGACGATCTGGTGATCCGGCGACGCGAGATTGCCCACGGTCATCGCGCGTACCTGTTGCTGAACATCGACCTGCACGTTGTTGAGCACCGCCCGCGCGGTCTCGGCGTCGGGCAGCAGTTCGACGTACGTCTGCTGCCCGATGCCGGCGGTCCAGAGATCGGAGAGCAACGCCGCGCTCTCTCGCGCGAGATCGGCTTCTCTGGTCCGCCGCTGCGCGAGCGCTTCCAGGGCCAGATGCGGCGGTTGCGGCAGCACCTGGTCGCCCGACCGATCCACCAGCCCGACGGCAGCCAACTCGGCGAGCGGCCCGTCGAGCTCACCACCCGCCGCAAGCTCGTCGACCCGCAACGCGCCGCGATTCACCAGGTCGAGGTAGATCGCCTCGCCCTCGGCGGAGATTCCCAACGCACGAAGTTGGTGCATCCCTCAGGTCTATCAGCTCGCAGGCGTCCAGACGTACGGCGTAGTGGTGGTGACCGCGAAGAATCCGAGTCGTGCCCGCTCTTCAGTCACCCGGTGACTGTGCCACGAGCCCCGCGCAGTCCACGACCCCCTTGTCCGCGCCCTTCTCCCCCACCGTCCGCCGCCAACCCATCACTCTGACGGCTGTCTGCCGCACCCCACGCCACACCCGCCGCCGCGGCTTGCCGGCCCGCAAAACGTCATCAGCAAGCCCCCGCACCTCGGCGTACCCACCCACGGATCGCCGCACATCCTCAGCCACAACCTTGCTGTGCACAACCAAACTCAACGCTTCCACCAGTCCACACTCCTACCCCGAGGCACCCTCTTCGAGGCGCCTTCACCACAAGGTCGGAGCGAACTGCAGGGTCTCTACATTCGAACCGGCGACTGGCGCTAGTGCTCTCAGGCTGACTCTCGGAGGACCAGGTGAGGGTCGAAGATCACCGACGTGGGATGCAGGCTCGGGGTCTCGATCTGCCCCAGCAGGATGCGGGCCATCGCCGCGGCCATCTCCTCGACCGGCTGGGCGACCGTGGTCAACTGGGGGCGGGTGAAGTGGGCTGGTTCGCTGTCGTCGAAACCGATGACGGCGACGTCGCCGGGGACCGTGCGGTGGTGGTCGCGGAGGATCTTCAAGGCACCGGCGGCCATCAGATCGTTGGCGGCGAAGACGCCATCCAGGTCGGGGTGGGCAAGTAGGAGGTCGGTCATCGCCTGTTCGCCGGAGTCGCGGGTGAAGTTGCCCTTGGCAACTGGAACGTAGGGGTGACCGTGGCGGGCCATGGCGTGGCGGAAGCCGGTGAGGCGGTCCTGTGCGGCTGGTACGTCGCTTGGGCCCGCGATGGTGACCACTCGGCGGCAGCCTCGGGCGACCAGTCGGTCGGCGGCGAGGGCCGCGCCCGCGGCGTGGGCCAGGTCCACGTAGCTGATCGGGACGTCGCGGCCAGGGCGGGCGAAGAGGACCGCCGGGATGCCCGCGTCGACGAAGAGGCCGGGCAGAGTGTCGTCAGAATGGGTGGAGACGAGCAGCGCGCCGTCGGCCTTGCCCTGGCGGACGTAGCTGACCGCGTCGGCGCGGGCGGAGTCCGAGTCGGCCAGCACCAGCGTCGGATGCACCTTCTCCGGCAGCAGGCTCTTCACCACCCCGGACGTGATCCGGCCGAAGAACGGGTCGCCCAGCACCTGCTCCGCCGAGCCGTCGGAGCCCGAGATCACCAGCGCGATGGCACCGGCCTTGCGGGTGACCAGTGAGCGCGCCACGGTGTTCGGGATGTACCCGGTCTTCCGCACCGCCGCCTCGACCTTGAGCACCATCGTCTCGTCGACGGTGTGTACGCCGTTGATCACCCGCGACGCGGTGGCGCGGGAGACGCCGGCCACCTTGGCGACGTCCTCCAGGGTCGGCGGCCGATTGCTCTTCATGGCACCGGATCGTAGCTGCGTCAAACCGTCCCCCTCGAAAATTCATCCACAGGCCAGGCGGACAGGTACGGCGGCCCGCTGCCCACAGGCCGCCGTACCCGGGTATCAGTTGCGGTAGATACCGAACTCGAACAGCGAGTACCCGAAGCCCGTACCACGCTGGGTCCCGGTCAGCCGGAGATACCTCCCACTCCCGCCTGACGCCACGCTGTCGACGTCACCGTTGCCGGTGGTCGTGCTGAACACGGGCCGCCAGGTGTTGCCGTCGTCGGAGGCCTCGATCCGGTACGACCGGGCGAAAGCCCCTTCCCAGACCAGCTGGATCCGATCGAACGACTGCACCGACCCGAGATCCACCTGGATCCACTGCGGATCCGACCAGTCGCTGGCCCAGCGGGTCGTGTTGCTCCCGTCCGTCACGTTCGACGGCGGGTACGGCGCGCCGTTGCCGACCTGCTGGTACGACGAGGCGGTCACTGCCTTGCCCCGGGCAACGTTCGTCCCCTGGGCCGGCGGCGCCACCACGCGGAAGGACCGCGTCTCGATCCCGACGTTGCCCTTGCCGTCACGCACGTAGTCGTACAGCTTCCACACCCCGAGCCGTTCGGGCACGGTCACGGTGAACGGCCCGTTCCCGCTGGACGGCGTACCGACGAGAGCGCCGCTGCCGTCGATGTACTTGCCACCGACCCTGAACTCGTGGGTCAGCGGGTCCCCGTCGGGGTCGGTCACCGCGACGTCGACAGTGATCGTGCCGCCCGCCGGAACATCCGTCACGCGACTCAGCGTCATGTTGGTGATCACCGGAGGCGTATTGCCGCCGCCAGGGCCACCGAAGGCCTGCCGTACGGCGTAGTACGAGAGCCGTTTCTCCCCAGCGGGCGTCAGGTTGAACCACACCGCACCGAAGTCGTCCTCGATGCCGTAGTGGAACAAGGTGGCGCCGAGCGCGACCCCGGTGTGCCCGACGATGCAGTTCCAGGCCTGCAGGTACCCGTCGCGCTTCTGCACGTCGGTCGGCTCGGTCGGTACGCCGTTGACGTCGTTCGGCACCTCCCACTCACCGGCGGGCCCGGCCTCGGTCAGGATGTACGGCTTGTCGTAGCCACCGTTGATCCAGTCCTGCCGGACCTGGCAGACGTTGCCGTACGAGTTGACCGCCAGCAGATCGAGGTCGGGCGTGTACTGCTTGTAGTACGGCCATGCGCCCGTCCAGGCGTCTGTGGAGGTGACCGGGTGGTTGGGGTCGATCGCGTGGATCGCCTGCGTCGCCTCGTTGACGAACCTGGCGTACGCGATCCGCTGCGCCTCCAGCTCGGCACCCGAGTAGCAGTTCTGCAGACCGAGCACGGACTCGTTGCCGACGTTCCACATCAGCACGCCCTGGTTGTCCTTGTACTCCGTCGTCCAGCGGCGGATGTCGGCGAGCGTGTTCGCCTTGTAGGTCGCGTCGGTCACGTAGTTGGCACAACCGCCGCTGCCGGGTCCACCACCAGGTTGGAGCCAATAGCCCGCGATCACGCGCATGCCGTTGGCGGCCGCGGCGTCGAAGAGCGGCTTGGAGCCGGCGTCGGTACCCCACGTGCGGACGGTGTTGACGCCGATCGCCTTCAGGCCGGGCAGTCGCGCGCCGGCTTCGGAGGCCGGCGGACCCCAGGTGAGGCCCTTCACCTGCCAGGGAGCGTTGTTGACGAGCAGCTGCCAGTTCCCTTGGCTACCGGCGACGCGGACGGTTCCGGTACCCGGCTGCGGGCCGGTGCCGCCACCAGTACCGAGCACCTGGAACTCGAAGAGCGACATGCCGTAGCCGTTGGCACGCTTGACGCCGAACATCCGCACGTAGCGGCCAGTGCCGGTTACGTTGAGAGTTTCGGTGCCGCCCGGGCTGGAGGCCGTGCTGTAGATCTGGTTCCAGTCCTGGCCGTTGCCAGAGACCTCGATCCGGTACTCCTTGGCGTAGGCAGCTTCCCAGCGCAGGACGACCTGCTCGATCGAGGAGGTGGCGCCGAGGTCGATCTGAAGCCATTGGTTGTCCTGCCACAGGCTGGACCATCGGGTGTTCAGGTCGCCGTCCACGGCAGCAGTGGGCGCGGTACCGGCGCCTTCCGATGACGAGGCCGTCACCGGGCGCCCTTGGGACAGCAGAGTGGCCGCTTGCGCGGGTTGGGCCAGTAGTACGACGTTGCCGAGCAGCACGACGGCTGCTGCGACGGAGGCGGCTATCGCCGAACGACCGCGGCGCCTGCGCTCGGCAGGCCGCAGACGAACGCGACGGGTCGCGAAGTCCATCGGGTACTCCTTCGCTGGAGTGCGAGAGGGGGGCGGGTGGTTCAGAGAGCGCTCTCTCGCGGTCTGATGGTCGCGCCGGCGTCACCTGCTTGTCAACGGCTCGTCACGCTCAGCCGGTTCCGGAACCAACAAGCACTTGACAGCCGGAGCCGCCCGATCGAGGCTGTTCCAGAGAGCGCTCTCCCGCGACGTCCCGCCGCGGGTAGCCTGCACCACCGCCCCCGCGGATTCCCCCGACAGGAGGAGTTCCGTGTTCACCAGAAGGAAGAAAGCTCTGTCCGCCGGCGGCATCGCCGCCCTCGTCGTCGCCTCGGTTCTCACCGCGACGGCCGGATCGCCGGCCCAGGCCGACGACCTGGTCACCCATCACGAGTTCCAGGTCAACTGCAACGTGCACCATCGCGGGCCCAACGACCCGATCGTGTTCCCGAACATGCCGGGCGCCTCGCACGACCACAGCTTCGTCGGCAATCCCACCACGAACGCCGCCACCACCCTGAACAGCCTCGTCGCGGCCGGCCCGGGCGCGACCACCTGCCAGAACCCCGACGACCTGTCGGCGTACTGGTGGCCGACGATGTTCCGCAACAACGACCCGGTGCCGCAGACCTGGCGGCAGACCATCTACTACAAGTCGGGCATCCTGCGGTACCAGGACGTCCGTCCGTTCCCGCCGGGCCTGCGGTACGTCGTCGGCAGCCCGACCGCGACCCTCGACGAGTTCCGCACCGCACCCGGCGCGGTCGAGGGCTTCGAGTGCGGCGACATCTCCAAGAGCTGGGACATCCCGGCGTACTGCACGCCAGGCACCCAGGTCAACGTCCGCTACCAGGCCCCGAGCTGCTGGGACGGCGTCAACCTCGACTCCCCCGACCACAAGAGCCACATGAAGTACCCGGTCAACGAGGCCTGCCCGTCGAGCCACCCGGTGGCGGTACCGATGCTCGAGTTCAAGATCTCGTTCGAGGCCAGTGGTGACATGGCCGGGACCAGGTTCGCCAGTGGCCGCGGCTACACCTGGCACTACGACTTCTTCAACGCGTGGGATCCGCCCACCCTGGCGGCCCTGGTGAGCCACTGCATCAACGGTGGCCTGCAGTGCAACGGGAAGGGCTTCGACCTCTACAAACCCAACCGCGGTCAGGTCCTGGGCGACAACTACCGTCTCCCCGGACGCCCGACCGTTCCCACTCTCTAGCCGACGACTCCCTGCGGTACTGGACTTGGGAAAGGGACCAGTACCGCAGGGCTTTCGGGTACTTTCAAGAGGAGAAAGCCGCGTCGAAGGACGCGGTCGGCGGGTCGAAGGCCAGCCTCTTCACGAACTCCAGAGCTTCGGCGGCGCCCACCAGGCGGTCCATCCCGGCGTCCTCCCACTCGACCGAGATCGGGCCGGTGTAGCCGATCGTGTTGAGCATCCGGAAACAGGCCTCCCACGGCACGTCGCCGTGGCCGGTCGAGACGAAGTCCCAGCCGCGCCGCGGGTCGCCCCAGGCCAGGTGGGAACCCATCCGCCCGTTGCGCCCGTTGCCGACCTGACGCTTCGCGTCCTTGCAGTCGACGTGGTAGATCCGGTCCTTGAAGTCCCACAGGAAGCCGACCGGGTCGAGGTCCTGCCAGACGAAGTGACTCGGGTCCCAGTTCAGCCCGAACGCCTCGCGGTGCCCGATCGCCGCCAGCGTCGCGGTCGTCGACCAGTAGTCGTAGGCGATCTCCGACGGGTGGACCTCGTGCGCGAACTTCACGCCGGCCTCGTCGAACACGTCCAGGATCGGGTTCCAGCGGTCCGCGAAGTCGGCGTACCCGGCGTCGACCATCGACTGCGGGACCGGCGGGAACATCGCGACGGTCTTCCAGATCGACGAGCCGGTGAAGCCGACCACGACGTCCACGCCGAGCGCCCGGGCGGCCCGCGCCGTCGTCCCCATCTCCTCGGCCGCCCGCTGCCGGACCCCCTCCGCGTCCCCGTCGCCCCAGATGTGGGCCGGCAGGATCGCCTGGTGCCGCTGGTCGATCGGGTCGTCGCAGATCGCCTGGCCGAGCAGGTGGTTGGAGATCGTCCACACCTTGAGGTTGTACTTCTCCAGGACGTCCAGCCGGTTGCGGACGTAGGAGTCGTCCTCCGCGGCCTTGCGGACGTCGAGGTGATCACCCCAGCAAGCGATCTCCAGCCCGTCGTAGCCCCACTCCGACGCGAGCCGGGCCACTTCCTCGAACGGCAGGTCGGCCCACTGGCCGGTGAACAAAGTGATCGGTCGTGCCATCACAACTCCTTAAAGACCGGAAGAACAGGAAAAGCAAGCCGCCTTCGGCGGCGGAGGTGAGCGAAGACAGTGGTCGTGAGGTTCAGGGGTGTCCCCGGCGCCGCGGCCGGAGCGCTGGTCGCGGCGCCGGGGACAAGGACCGGCCGAGCCGGTCCCCCGTCGACCGTGCGGAACCGCTCTCCCGCGACCCCGGGGCGGGGCCGAACCACCCCGGGTCGAAGGAGCTCCTGTCCGCCTCTCCGCGTCGGACAGGGTGCGATCTCGCACGGCGACGATCATCGGGTCAGATCCTCTGCCTCAGGTCCTGACCCACAGCTGTGAGCAGCGTCCGTGCCGGTACGTCGGTCACCTTGGCGGCCTCCGCCAGGAAGACGTCCAGGGCAGTACGCGCGGCGGCCAGCCGGCCCTTGCCGTGCTCCCGCTCCGCCGCGCGGAGCTGCACCTTCATCACCACGGTGGGATCGAGCGGCAGCGTCCGGACGTCCCGGTACCGCTTGACCACCTCGATCGCCTCCGCGTACGTCGCGACGACGGTGAACTGCACCTTCGTCACCGACGCGTTGCCGGCCTGGTCGGACACCCGCGCCACTACTTCGTGCGCGCCCAGCCCGAGCAGCATGCCGTCGAGCTTGCCCGTCGACGGCTTCCCGTCGACGGTCAGCGTCACCGCACCGGCGACACCAGAGAGCGCGTCCGCGGCCGTCGCGGCGACCGTGGCCAGACTCGCCACCCCGAGCTGACCGTTGGCCGGGAGCCCGGTCACCGTGGTCACCGGCGCGGTCTTGTCGATCTTGACCGTCACCGACTTCGGCTCGGACACGTTGCCCGCCGTGTCACTGGCCCGCACCTGGAGGGTGTGGGTCCCGTCGGCCGTCAGGTTGACCGCGTGGGTGTACTCCGCCCAGGCACCGTCACCGAGCTTCTGCTCGATGTAGAGCTGGCCCGGCTGGTTGTCGGTCGCCATCGCGGTCGCGACCACGGTGCCGTTCCACCAGCCGTTGTCACCGGACGGCGCCGACGGGTTGACCGACAGGCTGACCTGCGGTGCAACCGTGTCCTTGCCGACCCGGAAGTAGTCGAACTTGGCCGTCTTCGAGGCGACCTGGTCGACTCCGAAGGCGTAGACGCCGAAGCTCGCCGAGCTCAGCGCGGTATTGGTGACCGGCGCGAGCGCCGTCCAGGCCAGCCCGTCCGCGCTGTAGGAGCCGGTGTACGTCGTACCGGCCTTGGTCAGCCGCAGGTACCAGACGCCCTGGGTGGGTGCCGGCGACGCGTTGGGCTGGGGATTGACGAGGACGTTGCCGACCTCGCTGCGCAGTTCGATCCCCCGGGTCACCGTGCCGCCGGCGGCGTTGTTGGTGAGGAAGTCGAGCTTCACGTAGTTCGCGTCGTCGCCGTAGACCATCAGGCCGCCCTGCTGGTAGGCCTCGTTGAACGCGGACCCGTCCACCTTGGTCTCGATCGTCCAGTCACCGTCGGGAGCCGGCTGCAGCAGCAGGTTCTTCGGGTTCGTGGCCGTGCCCTGGTAGATGTCGCCCTTGCTCGTGTCGATCTCCAGCCCGCCACCGGTCACCCGGTACGCCGCGGCGTCCGGCCGCACGCTCGCCGACCAGCGGCAGGCGTTCAGCGCGTTCCCGTCGAACTCGTCGTCCGGGGCAGGAGCCTCGGCGGTGTCGTCCGGCGTGATGGAGAAGTAGTCGAACTGTGCCGCGATCGGCAGCGCCTCGGTCCGGTTGGCCAGCCCGAACATCCCGATCCGCGGGTTGCTGATGCCGGCCAGCTGCTTGGTCTCCGGCATCTCGACGAACGTCGCGCCGTCGGCGCTGTACGACGCCTTCAGGTTCTCGCCGTTGCTGGTGAAACGCACCCAGAACGTGTCCGGGAACGCCGTACCCAGGTTGGCCGTGTTCGACGCCGCGACCTCGTTCGGCGCACCGGCCTCCTCGCGGATGAACTGGAAGATCCGGTCGTTGGCCGAGGCCGCTCCGGTCGAGCGACCCTGCAGCACCATCTTCGCGTAGTTGTCGTCGTCGCCGTAGACGATCAACCCCGCCTGCTGGTAGGCGAGCCGGGCCGGCAACGTCACCTTCGCCGTCGCCTGCCAGGCACCGGCCGGCAGCGGCTGCAGCACGATGTTCGGCGTACCGGTGTTGCCCGTGCCGTAGATGTCGGTCGCGGTCAACGGCAGGTTCAGCATGCCGTTGCCGACCGCAAGATCCTGGTTGCCCCGGACAACGGAGCTCCACCGGCCGGTGTCGAGCGTCGTACCCTCGAAACCGTCCGAGCGACCTGTCAGGCAGGTCGGCGGAGCACTCGCGTCCACCTTGATCCGCACGTACGACGTACCGGCGGCGCCCTTGGAGTCCGTCACCGTGACGGTGGCGTCGTGGGTCCCGGCGGTCGTGTAGGTGTGGCTCACCGTGGCGCCGGTGGCGGTCGCGCCGTCACCGAAGCTCCACACGTAGGACAGCGGGACGTCGCCTTCGGGGTCGGTCGCCGCCGCGGTGAAGTCGACCTTCAGCGGCGCCTTGCCCTGCACCGGCGTCGCGGTGATCGACACGTTCGGGCGCTGGTTCTCCGTCACGCCCTTGCCGATGAACTTCACCCAGTTGACGTTCAGCTGCCCCGTCGTCTTGACGAAGTACAGCGGGCCGCTGGTCGACGACGCGCCGGAGAGGTCCGCGGTGAAGTTGCCGTAGGTCTGCCAGGCGCCGGTCGGAGCCACGGTGACGGTGGCGACGATCGGGCCGTCGGTCGGCGAACCCTGGCGGACCTGCACGGTGGCCCCGGCGTTCTCGGACGCCGCGCGCAACTGGACCTGGGTGATTCCGGTCAGATTGGTGGGCTCGAAGCTCCACCAGTCACCGTCTTCGATGAAGCCGATGTTCTTCCCGCCGCCGGCGACGTCACCGGTGTCCTCGACCTGTACCCCGCCGGTGTCGCCCGGTCCTCCGGTCTCACTGAAGTACTCCGCCTCGCGCGTCTTCGGCTGAAGCTGAACGACCTTCTCGGTGGTCAGCCGGGCGGCTCCCGGCGCTCCCTTGTCGGTGTACTTCACCTTGACGATGCCGAAGATGTTCGCCCCGACGTGGCCGGTGTCCCCGTTGACCGGGATGACGCCTTCACAGCCGAAGTACTGCTCGTAGTCGTGGGCGTGCTCGTCGTGGCCGAGCGCGGGCTGGGTGATGACGTCGTTGCAGTCGACCGTGCCGTCCTCCGGATCGGTCACCGTCACCTTGTACCTGACCGTGTCGCCGAAGTCGAAGAACCCGCCGTCCACCGGCGCCTCCACGGTGATCGTCGGCGCGGTGTTGCCGGCCGTGATCGACCGGTTCGAGACCGCGGTCCGGCCGTCGCTGTCGGTCACCGTCAACCGGGCGGTGAACACCCCGGCGGTCGTGTAGGTGTGCGAAGGCTTCGCCTCGACACTGTCGGTCGTGCCGTTGCCGTCGAAGTCCCAGGCCAGGGTGATCTGCTGACCGTCGGGATCGCGTGATCCGGTCGAGTCGAACGCGACCGTCAGCGGCACCGGACCGGACGTCTTGTCCGTACTGAACTGCGCGAGTGGCGCCTGGTTACCGGAGGTGTAGTCGATCCGGTAGATGCCGGAGTCGGCGTTGTTGCCACCGAAACCGCTGCCCCACTCGATCACGTAGAGCGCGCCGTCCGGCCCGAACTGCAGCGCGTGCGGCCGGATGAAGTTCATCTTCGCCAGCATCCGCGAGACGTCCGAGACACCGGCGCGGTCGTCCTTCAGCTGCACCGAGAACAGCCTGCTGTCGTTCCAGTCGGCGAACACGGCCTTGCCGTCGAAGTACTCCGGCCACTTGCGGTCGGAGTCGCTGTCCGGGTCGAAGTCGTACGCGCCGCTGGTCATCGGCGCACCACTGCCGCCGATCTCGGGGACGCCGGTGGTCGACTTGCCCATCCACAGCGACGCGGGCACCGCCGCGGGCAGCTGGGTGATACCGGTGTTGTTCGGCGAGTTGTTGACCGGCGCCGCGCAGTCGAAGGTCGTGCCCGCGACCCCGGTGGCGAAGTCGAAGTCGTTGTACGGCGTGTTGTTGCCCACGCAGTACGGCCAGCCGTAGAAGCCCGGCTTGTCGAGGACGTTCCACTCGACCCGGCCGTCCGGCCCACGCGTCGGTGAGACCTGCCCGGCGTCCGGACCGTAGTCGGCCACGAACAGGTTGCCGGTGCTCGGGTCGATGCCGATCCGGAACGGGTTGCGGAAGCCCATCGCGAAGATCTCCGGCCGCGTCTTCGCAGTACCGGCGGGGAACATGTTGCCGGCCGGCACCGTGTACGTTCCGTCGGCCTCCGGGTGGATCCTCAGCACCTTGCCGTTCAGGTTGTTGCTGTTGGCGGAGCTGCGCTGGGAGTCCCAGGCGGCGCGGCCGGTCCGCTCGTCCAAGGGCGAGTAGCCGTCCGAGGCGAACGGGTTGCTGTTGTCACCGGTGGCGATGTAAAGGTTGCCGTCGCCGTCGAACTCGAGGGCTCCACCGGCGTGACAGCACTCGGCGCGCTGGGTGTCGATCCGCAGGATCTGCTTCTTGCTCGCCAGGTCGAGGGTGTCCCCGGTGACCTTGAAGCGGGAGACCTCGTCGTAGGCCTCGGTGCCGGCCGGCGAGCTGTAGAGATAGACGAACCCGTTCTGGTCGAAGGCCGGGTCGAGCGCGATGCCGAGCAGGCCGAACTCCTGGCCGGTGTAGACACTCAACGTGCCGGCGGTGACCACCGAGCCGTCGGTCTTGACGATCTTCACCGCGCCGTTGCGGTCGATGTAGAAGACCCGGCCGTCCTTGGCGATCGCCAGCTCCATCGGGTTCGCGGTGTCGTCGTCGAGCGTGACCTTCTCGTAGCTCTCGCTCAGCGACGCGCCGCAGTCGGCGGCCTCGACCCCTGCCGCGGTCCTGAGACCACCGAGCAGGTGCTTGCGGAAGGTCGGGTCGGTGAACGACTGGATGGTGTGGCCCATCCCCGTGTACCAGGCGCGGCCGCCGTCGTAGTTCTGGCACCACGCGATCGGGTGCTCGGCGCCCATGTTGCCGCCGGTGTAGGTGGTCTCGTCCACCGAGGCGAGCACGTGCACCGCACCGCGGGGATTGGTCTTGTAGTTGTACCACTCGTCGGTGCGCGGCCAGACCGTCGGAGCCTCCGCCGTCGACGCGTGCGCGTGGTCCTCCACCTTCACCGTCGCGTTCGGCGTACCGGGCGGGTGGCTGTCGAAGTAGCTGCCGACGAGCTTGCCGTACCAGGGCCAGTCGTACTCCGTGTCGGACGCGGCGTGCACGCCGGCGTACCCGCCACCGTTGCGGATGTAGCGCTCGAAGGCGCCCTGCTGGTCCGCGTTGAGCACGTCACCGGTGGTGGACAGCCAGATCACCACCTCGTACTTCGCCAGCTCGGTGTCGTTGAACATCGCCGCGTCCTCGGTCGCGGTGACGGTGAAGTCGTTCGCCGTGGCGAGATCCTTGATCGCCTGGATCCCGGCCGGGATCGAGTCGTGCCGGAAACCGGCCGTCTTGCTGAAGATCAGGGCGTTGAAGGTGTCGTTGCCGTGCCCGGGATGGGCACTGGCGGGGGTCGGCGACAACGGGATCACCAGGGTGGCGATCAGGGCGAGCACGAGAGCACGCACGAGCGTGCCGTGCCGGCGTAGCTGGATCATGGGGTTGCTCCTCATGGGTCGGATAAGGCGCGCGCTCCATCGATGTCCCGCGCCGGGGCGCGGGACGGGGTTCCAGGGCGGGTCCCTGGATTTTTCGGCCCTGGTGGTGCCAGTTCAGCTACTGCGGTCCCGTGCTCTGCCCTGCGCGGGAGGGGTTTGCCTCAGCGAACGCCGAGCAGGTGGTCCATCGCGAGCTGGTCGAGCCGCTCGAAGCCGAGACCACGCTGTGCCAGCGCGTCGGGGTCATAGGTTGCCTTGCGCAACTCGTCCAGCGACTCACCGGCGCCGAGCGTCGGCTGGGCCAGCTCGTTCACCCGGGCGGCCTCGACGGCCTCCTGCACCTCCGGGTCGGCCCGGAACGCCTGCACCTTCTCCCGCAGGATCAGGTAGTTGCGCATGCATCCCCGCGCGGTCTCCCAGACGCCGTCCAGGTCCTCGGTGCGCGGCGGCTTGTAGTCGAAGTGGACATAGCCGTCGTACCCCGGTCCGCCGGCGGTGCCCTGCAGGACGTCGACCGTCCAGAACGCCTCCCGGAGGTTGCCGGCGCCGAACCGCAGGTCCTGGTCGAACCGCGGACCGTGCTGACCGTTGAGGTCGATGTGGTAGAGCTTCCCGTGCCACAGCGCCTGGGCGATGCCGTGCGCGTAGTTCAGCCCGGCCATCTGCTCGTGGCCGACCTCGGGGTTGATGCCGACCAGGTCGGGGTGTTCGAGGTCGTTGATGAAGGCCAGGGCGTGACCGATCGTCGGCAGCAGGATGTCGCCGCGCGGCTCGTTCGGCTTCGGCTCCAGCGCGAAGCGCAGGTCGTAGCCCTGCTCGCGGACGTAGCCGGTGAGCAGGTCCATCGACTCCTTGTACCGGTCGAGCGCGGCGTGCACGTCCTTGGAGCCGCCCGACTCGGAGCCTTCCCGGCCGCCCCACAGCACGTAGGTCTTCGCGCCCAGCTCGGCGGCCAGGTCGACGTTGCGCAGGATCTTGGCCAGCGCGTACCGGCGGACGTCGCGGTCGTTGGCGGTCAGGCCACCGTCCTTGAAGACCGGGTGGCTGAACAGGTTGGTAGTGGCCATCTCGACCACCATGTCGTGGTCGGCCAGGGCCTTGCTGAACCGCTCCAGCACCTGCTGGCGGGTGCTGTCGTCGGGCACCAGGTCGTCGTCGTGGAAGGACACCGCGGAGGCGCCCAGTTCGGCGAGCTTCTCGACCGCGAGGACCGGGTCGAGCGGCGCGCGCACCGCGGTACCGAAGACGTCGACACCTTCCCAGCCGACGGTCCACAGACCGAAGGAGAACTTGTCGTCCTTGGACGGCGTGTACGAGCTCATGAGGCAATCTCCTGCCATTGTCGGGAGGTCGAGCTGTCCTCGACCGCGGCCAGCACCCGCTGGACCTGCAGGCCGTCCGCGAACGACGGCGCGGGGTCCGTGCCATCGGCGATCGCGGTGATCAGGTCGACCACTTGATGGGTGAAGCCGTGTTCGTAGCCGAGCAGGTGACCCGGCGGCCACCAGGCCGCGACGTACGGGTGCGCTGCTTCCGTCACGAGGATCCGGCGGAAGCCGGCCGTCTCGGCCGGCTCCGTCGCGTCGTAGAAGTGCAGTTCGTTGAGGTCCTCGAAGTCGAACGCGAGGCTGCCCCGGCTGCCGTTGATCTCCAGCCGGATCGCGTTCTTGCGGCCGGTGGCGAACCGGGTCGCCTCGAAGACGCCGAGCGCGCCCTCGGCGAAGCGGGCCAGGAAGATCGCGGCGTCGTCGACGGTCACCGGGCCACGCTCGGTGCCCGCCTGCCCCGACAGGCCGCTGTGCTCGGCGGCGACCGGGCGCTCCTTGACGAAGGTCTCCAGCTGCCCGCTCACCTCGGTGATCCGGTCGCCGGTGATGTACTGGGTCAGGTCGACGATGTGCGCGCCGATGTCGCCGAGCGCGCCGGAGCCGGCCTTCTCCTTGTCCAGCCGCCACGACAGCGGCGCCTCGGGGTCGGCGATCCAGTCCTGCAGGTACTGCGCCCGGACGTGCCGGATGGTACCGAGCTTGCCTTCGGCCACCAGTTGCCGGGCCAGCCCGATAGCCGGCACCCGGCGGTAGGTGAACCCGACCATCGACCTGATCCCGTTGGCCGCCGCCTCGGCCGCCGCGGCAGCCATCTGCTCGGCCTCCGCGACGGTGTTGGCCAACGGCTTCTCACACAGCACGTGCTTGCCGGCCCGCAACGCCGCGATCGCGATCTCGGCGTGGCTGTCACCCGGCGTACAGACGTCGATCAGCTGGACGTCGTCACGGGTGAGCAGCTTGCGCCAGTCGGTCTCGGTGCCGGACCAGCCGAGCTTGCCCGCGGCCGCGTCGACGGCGTCGGCGTTCCGGCCGCAGAGCACCGTCATCTCCGGCTGCAGCGGCAGGTCGAAGAAACGCGGTGCGCTGCGCCAGGCTTGTGAGTGGGCGGCACCCATGAAGGCGTACCCGATCAGGCCGATGCCCAGGTTCGTCATACTCGGTCTACTCCTCTGTCCTCTTCCGGTCAGCTCTCGAAGGCGGTCGGCAGGTACTGGTCGACGTTCTCCTTGGTGACCACCGGCGCGTACAGCTGGACCGTGCGCGGTACCTCGACCTCCACCAGGTCGCCGAGGGCCTTCTTCTGGACCAGCAGGCGGGCCAGCTTGATCCCGTCGGCGCCCTGGGTCGACGGGTAGATGACGGTCGCCTTGACCAGTGTGTTGTCGGCCTTGATCTCCCGCATCACGTTCGCCGAACCGGCCCCGCCGACGACGAAGAACTCCTTGCGGCCGGAGTTCTTGATCGCGGCCATCACGCCGACACCCTGGTCGTCGTCGTGGTTCCAGATCGCGTCCAGCTTCGGTGCCGCCTGCAGCAGGTTGGCCGCCGCCTTCTCGCCGGACTCGACGGTGAACTCGGCCGCGACGCGGTTGCTGACCTTCAGGCCACAGTCGGCCAGCGCCTCCTTGAAGCCGGTACTGCGGGCCTGGGTCAGCGGCAGCGAGTCGATGCCGGCGATCTCGGCGACGACGGCGTCCTTCTTGCCCTTCAGCTGCTGGCAGATGTAGGTGCCGGCCGAGACGCCCATGCCCTTGTTGTCACCCAGGATCGTGGTCCGGGCCGCGAAGGTGCTGCCGAACTCGCGGTCCACGTTGACCACCGTGATCCCGGCCTGCATCGCCTTGGTCGCCACCGCGGTCAGCGCCGCGCCGTCGAAGGGCAGCAGCACGATCGCGTCGACCTTGTCGTTGATGAAGGTCTCCACCTGGCTGATCTGCAGGTTGACGTCGTTGGTGCCCTCGGCCACCACCAGCTCGACGTCGGAGTGCTTCTTCGCCTCGGCCTGGGTGGCCTTGGTGATCGCGCCCATCCAGCCGTGGTCGGCGGCCGGTGCGGAGAAGCCGATCTTGACCTTCTTGCCCGGCTCGTCGTTGCCCTTGGCAGCGACCTGCTGGGTGCCGGAGTCGGTGGTCTTCTCGGCTTCGGGGGTGTTGCTGGTACAGGCGATCAGTGCCATCGAGCTGAGCCCGACCAAGCCGGCCGTCATCAGTAATCGGGCGGAACGTACTGACATCTTGTCCTCCAAAAAGATGGAACCTCTACAGGGGTACTGCTGCTGCTCACTACAATTAGGGCGCGGTGGCGCGGGCGGCCAGGCGTTGCTGGAGGAGGACCGCGATCACGATGATCAGGCCCTTCGCCACCGACTGGGCGGAGATGCTCAGGTTGTTCAGGGTGAAGACGTTGTTCAGGGTGGTGAAGATCAGCACCCCGAAGACGGTGCCGACGATCGTGCCGCGGCCACCGGACAGCAGGGTGCCGCCGATCACCACCGCCGCGATCGCGTCCAGCTCGTACAGCCCACCGTGGGTGGAGCTACCGGTCGTCGTCCGGGCCATCAGCATCACCGCGGCGATGCCACAGCACAGCCCGCCCAGCACGTAGAGCGCGACGGTGTGCCGCTGCACCTTGATCCCGGCCAGCCGGGCCGCCTCGGCGTTGCCACCGACGGCGAAGGTCCGGCGGCCGAAGGTGGTCCGGTTGAGCAGCACCCAGCCGGCCGCGGCGACCACGACGAACATCCAGACCAGCACCGGGACACCGATCAGCGAGCCGCCGAAGAAGTCGGTGAACGAGTTCACGCTGATGATCTGGGTCCTGCGGTCGGACAGGATCTCGGCCAGCCCGCGCGCCCCGGCCAGCATCGCCAGGGTCGCGATGAACGGAACTATCTTGCCGTAGGCAACAAGTAGCCCGTTCACCAGGCCGCAGGCCGCGCCGACCAGGATCGCGGTCGAGACCATGAAGATCCAGTGGTAGTCGGCGGCCATCTGCTGGGTCGCCAGCGTGGTCGCCCAGACACTCGCCAGCGCCACCAGCGCGCCGACCGACAGGTCGATGCCACCCCCGGTGATGACGAACGTCATGCCGATGCTGACCACGCCGATCACCGCGGCCAGCCGCAGGATGGTCAGCAGGTTCGCGGTGCTCGCGAACCGGTCCCCCGCCGTCGCGACTCCGACGATGCAGAGCAGGATCAGCGCGATCACCAGGCCGATGTTGCGGCCGGCCCCGCTCTTCAGCAGGCTGCCGAGGACGCTGCTCGTCCCCGGTCCCCCGCCGCGGCCACTGCGAGGCGTGGCCGGATCGACCTCGACCATCGCCTGGCCCTTCGGCGGATCGTCCTGCAGGGTTCCCTCCGATCGTGCGACTTCCTCACTCATCACACGGCACTTCCTTCCATCACCAGGTCGAGCACCTGGTGTTCGTCGATGTCCTGCGCGGGTCCCGTGTGCACGGCCCGCCCCTCCCGCATCACCACGACCCGGTCGGCCAGACCGAGCACTTCCTCGACCTCGCTGGAGACCAGCACGATCGCGACACCACTGGCGGCCAGTTTCCGGACCAGCGCGTAGATCTCGGACCGCGCGCCGACGTCCACGCCCCGGGTCGGCTCGTCCAGCAGCAGTACCCGGCACTCCCGCAACAGCCAGCGCGCCAGTACGACCTTCTGCTGGTTGCCACCGGACAGGTTGCGGACCGGATGCTCCACTCCCGCCGGGCGCACGTCGAGCGCCTTGGTCAGCTCCTCCGCGGCCTTCCGCTCGGCCTGGGCGTTGAGGAATCCTCCGCTGGCGAAGCGGCCCATGCTCGACACGGTGATGTTCTTGTAGACGGCCTCGTCCAGCAGCAGCGCCTGGCTCTTGCGCTCCTCCGGGGCCAGCCCGATCCCGGCCTTGACGGCCTGCTGGACCTGGCCGGGACGGAGCAACTTGCCGTCCACCCGGACGGCCCCGGTCGCCGCTCTGCGCGCGCCGTACACGGTCTCCAGTACTTCGGACCGCCCCGACCCGACCAGACCGGTCAGTCCGACGATCTCGCCGGCCCGGACGCTGAAGCTGATGTCGGCGAACTCCCGCGGCCGGGACAGGTTCTCGACCTCGAGCACCACCGGCGCGGTGCCGTCCGGCTCGACCCGCGGCGGGAAGACGTACTCGATCGAGCGGCCGGTCATCAGCCGGATCAGTTCGGCGGTCGGGGTGTCCCGGGCGTCGAGGCCGGTGGCCACGGTGGCGCCGTCCTTGAGCACGGTGACCCGGTCGCCGATCTCGCGGATCTCCTCCAGCCGGTGGGAGATGTAGACGATCGCGACACCTTGGGAGGTGAGGTCGCGGATCACCCGGAACAGGTTGTCGACCTCTTCGGAGTCGAGCACCGCGGAGGGCTCGTCCATCACGATCAGCCGGGCCTCCCGCGACAGGGCTCTGGCCATGCTCACCACCTGCTGGCCGGCCGCGGACAGCAGCCCGACGGTCCGGCCCGGTGGGATCTCGCCGTGGCCGAGGCCTTCGAGCAGTTCGCGCGCCTTGGTGTTCGCCTCGTGCCGGCGGGTCAGGCCGTAGCGGGCCGGCTCGTGGCCGAGAAAGATGTTCTCGGCCACGGTCAGGTCGGGAACCAGGTCCAGTTCCTGGTAGATGGCGGCGATGCCGAGCCGCATCGAGTCCGCCGGGGTGTTGAGCGAGACCAGGCTGCCGTTCACCCGGATGGTGCCGGCGTCGGGCTTGTGCGCGCCAGTGAGCACGCGGATCAGCGTCGACTTGCCGGCGCCGTTCTGGCCGAGCAGGCAGTGCACCTCGCCTCGCCGGATGTCCAGGTCGACGCCGTCCAGGGCCCGGACGCCGGGGAACTCCTTCACGATGCCGGTCATCCGGAACAGCTCCTCGCCGCCGGCCGGCACCTCGTACTCCGTCATTGCGCTACTCCCGCCGCGTCGCGACCGACCAGTGTCGGGTCGAGGAAAACCTGATCCAGTGAGATCTGTGCGCCGCCGCGAACGGCGGCGGTGAAGCCGAGTTCGGACTGGACGACCCGGCAGCCGCCGCCTTCGGGCGCGATCACGCGATCACGGATCGCGTTCTCCAGCGGCTCTTTCAGCCACGGTCCGAGAACGGCGAAGTAGCCGCCCAGCACCAGTACGTCCGGGTTCAGGATGTTCACCAGGACCGCTCCGCCGATGCCTAGCCAGGCGCCGACGTCGGCCAGCGCCCGCAGTGTCCTGGTGCCACCCGCCTCCGCGCGCCGAGTGATCTCGGCCAGCCGCTGCTCGACGTCCAGCGACGGATCGCGCACCGGGTCGTCCGGGTCGGTCGCCTTGTTCAGCAGGGCGGTCAGGCCGACGACGGTCTCCCAGCAGCCGGTCCGGCCACAGCCGCAGATCCCGCCGGCGGGGGCGACGGGCATGTGCCCGACCTCGCCGCTGAACCCGCGTCCGCCGCGCAGCAGGTGCCCATCGGTGACCATGCCGCCACCGACACCTACGGCGCCGGTCAGCAGCACGATGTCCTGGACCCGTTCGGCGTCCGGGTCGGCCGCGGCCTTCATCTCGGAGTACGCCGCGAGCGCCGCGAGGTTCGCCTCGTTGTCCACCCGCACCGGGTACGCCGGGCTGCCGAGCCGCTCGCGCATCTCCTCGACCACGGGCACTTCCGCCCAGCCCAGGTTCGGCGCGAGCTTGAGCAGGCCGGTAACGCTCTGGACCAGGCCGGGCACGGCCAGCGTGACGCCGGCGACCTGGCCGCCACGGGCCAGCACTGCCGCCACCGATTCGCGGATCAGCTCGGCGAGCTGGTCCAGCGTCGTGGCAGGGGCGAGATGGGCGACGTCGAGGGGAACGCGGCGTTCGGTGACGGTCTCGCCGCCGAGGTCGAGGGCCGTGACGGCGAGGTAGTCGACGTTGATCTCGGCGCCGACCCCGCAGATGCCGCTGCCGTCGAGCTCGACGAGCTGCCCGGGGCGGCCGAGCGCGCCGGCTTCGGCCTGGCCTTCGCGAAGCAGCCCACGATCCACCAGCTCGGCCACCAGACTGCTGACGGTGGCCTTGTTGAGACCGGTCTCCGCGGCGATCCGGGCGCGGGAGCGGGAACCCGCTTCGCGCACGTGCCGCAGGACGACGGACAGGTTGTTGCGCCGGAGCGAGACGTGATCGGCAGCGACCATTCCGCTGCCCGGCCGGCTGCCTTCGGACAGCGTCATGAGTCCCACCCCTTCTCCCCCGACAGGAGAACGCATCCGGCTCGTTCGATCGCGAGCTGTGATGCCAGTCACAGACTTTGTCTGTTGAGCCAACAAACTAAGTACAGGGAGGCCGGGCGTCAAGATGTTGCGATGAAGTTTCTTCTGAGTGTTCGGGAGATTTCAGTCTGTAAATTGCAAGCGCTTCTTCAAATCTTGCATCCGCTCTTGCGCGCCGCGACAGCCGTTTGTACGCTCGCGCCACTCTCCGCAGTCCTGTCCGCCCCCTTTCAGGAGCCTGCACATGCCTTTGTCACGCCGTACTTTCATCGCTGCCTCCGCGGCGACCGCAGCAGCCGGCACCACCGTCGGCACTGCTCTGACCAGCTCCGCCACCACCGCTACGCCCGTTGCCAGTCCGCCTGGTGACGTGGTCGGCAAGATCACCGTCGGCTACCAGGGCTGGTTCGCCTGCGCCGGTGACGGTGCCCCGATCAACGGCTGGTGGCACTGGAGCAGCAACTGGGGCCAGCCGCCGTCACCCGGCAACAACGCGCTCGGCAGCTGGCCGGACGTCCGCGACTACACGGCCACCTACCAGACGGCGTACTCGAACCTCGGGAACGGCCAGCCGGCCAAGCTCTTCTCGTCGTACGACCAGCAGACCGTCGACACGCACTTCCAGTGGATGCAGCAGCACGGCTGCGACACGGCCGCTCTGCAGCGGTTCAACCCGACCGGCGGCGAAGGCCCCACCCGCGACGCGATGGCGGTGAAGGTGCGCCAGGCCGCCGAGCAGTACGGGCGCAAGTTCTACATCATGTACGACGCCACCGACTGGCAGAACATGCAGTCGGAGATGAAGACCGACTGGATCAACAAGATGCGGGCGTACACCAGCTCCCCGATGTACGCGAAGCAGAACGGCAAACCGGTGGTCTGCATCTGGGGCTTCGGTTTCAACGAACCCAACAAGACCTGGCCGGCCTCGGTCTGCCTGGACGTCGTGAACTGGTTCAAGGGCCAGGGCTGCTACGTGATCGGCGGCGTACCGACGCACTGGCGGCGCGGGGTGGAGGACTCCCGAGCGGGCTACCTCGACGTGTACCACGCGTTCAACATGCTCTCGCCGTGGATGGTCGGGCGGATCCAGGACGTGGCCGGCGCGGATCACTACTACGCCAACGTGAACCAGCAGGACCAGGCCGACTGCAACGCGCACGGGATCGACTATCAGCCGTGTGTGATCCCCGGTGACCTGCAGTCCGGGCATCGCCGGCACGGTGACCTGATGTGGCGGCAGTTCTACAACCTCACCCGGGTCGGTGTGCAGGGCATGTACATCTCGATGTTCGACGAGTACAACGAGGGCAACCAGATCGGCAAGACGGCCGAGACGCCGGCCTGGATCCCCAACGGGTCAGGGATCCGCGCCCTCGACGAGGACGGTACGCCGTGCTCGTCGGACTACTATCTGCGGCTCACCAACGATGGTGGGCGGATGTTCAAGGGACAGCTCCCACTGACCGCGAACCGGCCGACCCAGCCGATGCCGAACCAGGGCTCCGGCGGGGTGATCTTCTACCAGCACATCGACTACGGCGGCGCCGCCGGGCAGACGCTTGCCAAGGGCAACTACACGCGGGCGCAGCTGGCCGCGGCCGGCGTACAGGACAACTGGGCTTCGTCGGTGAAGATCCCGGCCGGCTGGTCGGTCACCATCTACGCCGAGGACAACTTCACCGGGCAGTCGTGGACCCGGACGGCCGACACGGCGAACTTCGTTGCCCTGTCCCCCAACGCGAACGACCAGCTGACCTCCTGCCGGATCCAGTAACCCGCGCCGGGAACCGGCGACCTCGGACAGGCAGTGGCGACCTCGGACAAGAAGTGGCGACCTCGGACAGGCTATGACTTGTTCAAGGTCACCAGGTGGTGTTCGAGGTCGCTACTGCCGGCTGGTCGGATCAGAGGAGTTCCAGGCTGTCCGTGGCAAGGGTGATCACGGCGCCGTCGAGGTGCAGGCGGCAAGCGATGGCGTGGCCGGCGCAGGTCAGCAACGCCGGACCGGCCACGTCGACGACGCGGTACGCGACCGGCTGGGTGCAGCGCTCGATGACGGACTGCTGCTCGCGATAGCAACCGAGAACGTGGCAGGTGACGACTTCACCGACAGCCATCAGGGTCAGGCCATGGTCCTCGCACAGACCCCAGGTGACGCCGCAGGTCTGTCCTTCGGCCGCGGCCAGGCGGATCAGGTTGCCGGCGGTCGTTTCCAGCTCACCGGCGACGGCACGGAAGGTGTCAGCCGCTCGGTCGAGATCCCGGCGGAGCTGGCGTGAGGCGACCGACTCGGGGAGGCTGCGAGTTGCGGCGATCAGGCCTTCGGACAAGGCGATCGCGGCCAGGGCGATCTCGTCTACCTTGACCGGCGTACCGAATCCTGACGGACGGGACGGCTCGGGGGCCGGGGCTGCCGGTCGTACGGGGTCCGGTGGGACGAGACGGCCTGGTCGCGTGCCGGGGCCCGCTGGTACGTCGGAGCCGGGTCCAGGTCCGTTGGGTCCGGGAGCGTTGGGTCCGTTGCCAGTGGTTGCGGCGCCGGTCGGTGCCGCACCGCTGGGCGCGTGGCCGTTCCGGACGGTCAGTGGTGCACGGCCGTTCTGTCCGTTGCGTGCCGGTCCGTTGCCCACCATGTCGTTCGCGCTCCGGTCACTCGCCCGCTTGGCCTTCGCCATCCGTTCGCCCCCTGATGATGTGTCTCCCCCGGTGGCCGATCGTGCCATGCCGGAAGGGGGCGCGACCAGTCCGAATCGGCAAGCGTCACGCACGGCTGAACTCGCCTTGCGCAGAGCAACGATTCGGCTCTACCGGGTATCGCAAACCACCCCCGATCTCAACTTCGCCTGCACTGTTCCCAGCGAAATCGCGGCGAATCTCAGGGGACGAATTCCACACACTCCCTTAACACTTCGGACACCCTGGGTGAAGTTACTGCTTCGTCGGGTGGAGGTGCTCGCGGAGGAAGGCGACCGTCCGCGCCCTGGCAGCGAGCGCGGGATTTCCCGGCGTTTCGCGCAGCTCCCGGGTCAGTACGCTGTGCGCGCTCCGGTTGAACCCACCGGCGTTGCCGGGACCGGAGTCGAGTTCGATCACCTCGAACGCCTCGCCCAGGTGCTCGCGCAGAGTGGCGAAACGATCGGCCGGCGCCAGCCGATCGCCGCTGAACCGCAGGCCGAGCACGCACAACCCGTCGGTCCGCGTCCGCTCGACGATCCGCGCCAGCTCCTGTGCTGACATCCCCGGGTCACCGCGGCGACTCGCGGAGACGGGGAACGGGGTCGAAGGCTGGCTCATGACCGGCGCCACCACACTCGGCTCGACCGCGGTCGCGAGTGCGAAACCGCCGGTGAAGCACATCCCGATCACGCCGACCCCGCGCCCCGGCGTACGGGCGGCCAGTGCGGCCGCGACGGCTCTCAGGTACGCCGTGATCGGCCGCTCGGCCTTCAGCGCGAACGCCCGGAACTCCGCCGTCACGCACATCCGCGCCAGCACACCCACCGTGTAGCCGGCCGTCTCTTCCTTCCCCGGCGTACCGAACGGCGACGGGATCACCACGGTGAACCCCTCGTCGATCAGGTGATCGGCCAGCCCCAGCACCGCGGGGGTGATGCCCGGGATCTCCGGAATCAGTACGACGCCGGGTCCGCTGCCCTTCTCGTAGCAGTCATAGGTGAGTCCGGCGCCGGAGAAGGGCGCCTTGACCCAGCCGGACAGAGTGGACTTCGGTGCGGAACCAGTCATCCGTGAGGTCTCCTTAGTTGTTCTGTTTGGCGCCTGCGCTCCGGGTGTCGAGATCCTCACCCGCCGCGCGGCACTGCCTGCGATCAGGGCGCGTAGTGCTGTACTGCGCCGCCGCGGGACAGGTCGACCAGGGTGTGGGCGACCGCCCTGGCTTCGGCGAGGATCTCGTCGAGATCGGCGGTGAGGAGCCGGCGGTCCCTGACGACTATGTTGCCATCGACAACTACCGTGACGACGTCCGAGGCGCGGGTCGAGTAGACCAGGGCGGCGCGAGGATCGTGCAGTGGCTGGCAGTGCGGACCGGAGAGATCGACCAGCGCGATGTCGGCGCGACGGCCTGGTTCGATCGCGCCGATGGAGTCGGGCCGGCCGGCTGCCGCGGCGCCGCCTCGGGTGGCCAGGCGGAGGGTGTCCGAGACGGTCATCCACTCGGCGTCCTGTTCGCGTTGTTTCTGCGTCAAGGCCAGCAGGCGAAGGGATTCCCAGACGTCGAGGGTGTTGTGAACGGCGGCTCCGTCGGTGCCGACGCCGACCGGGACACCGGCTTGCTGGAGCTGCTTGACGGGTGTGGTCGAGCCCATCGCGAGTTTCAGGTAGACCTTGAGGCACGCGGCGACCGTTGTCCGTCCGGCTTGGTCGAACGGGTTGGACTGGTCCGACTGATTGAACGGGCCTGGCTGGTCGAACGGGCCTGGCTGGTCGAACAGGCCGCCGGGCTGGTCGGACCGGCGGGATCGTTCGGCCTGAGCGGTGAGGATCGAGAGGTCGGAGTCGGTGAGGCTGCAGCCGTGGGCGATCAGGACGCCGGCTCGCAGTACGCCGGTCCGCTCGAGGATCTCGATCGGGGTCGCGCCGAAGCGTTCCTGCGACGAACGGGTCTGGTCCTCGGTCTCGGCGGCGTGAAGATGGATCCGGAACCCCTCGGCGCGGGCGACTTCCGCAGTACGGGTGAGGTCTTCGTCGGTGACCGTGTAGGGGGCGTGCGGGCCGAGACTCGCGGTGATTCTCGGGTACTCGTCCGCTGCGGCGCCCAGAGCGCGTATCGCCCGCGCCGCGTCGTACGCCGCTTCGCGTCCGTCCGCTCCGGCGGAGGAGAAGAAGGTCGGTGCGAGATCGGCCCGGATTCCCAGCTCCAGTGCGGCGGCGGCGATCTGGTCGGCATGGAAATAGTGGTCGACGAAGGTGGTGACGCCGGCAAGCAGCATCTCCGCACACGCGAGCCGGGCCCCGGCCTTGACCCGCTCAGGTGTCAGGTTCGTCTCCATCGGCCAGATCCTGCGGTTGAACCAGTCGTCGATCGAGACGTCCTCGGCCGCACCTCGCATCATCACCATCGGGCTGTGCGTGTGCGAGTTGACCAGCCCCGGTACGGCGATCAGCCCGCTCGCGTCGACCTCCTCGACCCCGGCCTCGCCGGTGAAAGCGCCGGACGGCATCACCTCGTCGATCACCCCGTCCTCGATCACGATGTCCTGGTACTCGTCGACCCGGCACTCCCCCGCCGGCGGCACCACCAGTACGGAGCAGTTGCGAATCACCAGGCGCGCCATCGTTTCCTCCGACTCCGTCGTCCGATCGTCCTCGCAGTCTCCTCCATTCTTCGATCCTCCGCTGGCGGCTTCCCGTGCCACCGGCGCGCTGCATCACGTCAGCGGCAGCAAGTCCGGCCGGCTGTGCACCGGTGTCTGCCACCTCGGGAGAAGGTTGAGGATCAAGCGGGTTAGCGTTTGCGGATGGTCTTCTGGCAACTGACGATCGACGCGAACGACCCGGAGAAGCTGGGACGCTTCTGGCAACAGGCTCTCGGCTACCAGCCGACGCCGCCCAGCGAGGTGGCCACGACCTGGTGGGAGCACTACCGCGGCCGGCTTGGTGACCGCTCTACCTTCCCCGATCGCCTCTTCGACCCCGCCGGGCTGGGTCCGGCGATCTGGTTCCAGCACGTGCCGGAAGGCAAGGCGGGCAAGAACCGTCTCCACCTCGATCTCTACCCCACCGGCCGCGACAACTCGCTGACCCAGCAACGCCGGATCGAACTGGTCGACGCCAAGGTCGCAGAACTGTTGACGCTGGGCGCCAGCGTCCAGCACGAGATCCGGGACGACAACCCGGCCGACCCGGAGTACTACGTCGTACTGCAAGATCCGGAGGGCAACGAGTTCTGCGTCAGCTGATGGGGTTGGCTGTCCCTTTGCTGGTTAGAGGTCAGTAGTTGGTGGTGTCGTGGGTCAGCTCGCGAAGGGTGTCCAGGTGACCGAGGTGCCGGGCTGTTTCTTCCAGCAGATGGTTCACGATCCAGCGCAGGGAGACCAGCTCCAGGCCGGCTGGGGCCCAGGCTTCGATCTCGTCAAGATCGCGGGCGGCGACTATCTCGCGGGATCGGACACACTGGGCGTCGTACTCGTCCAGCAGCACGGCGAGTGGAGTAGCCGGCGGGGTCGGAAGCTCCAGCGGGTCTTGAGTCGCCAGGTGACACGCGCCGAGGAAACTGACCTCGAACCAGGCGAGCTCCACCCAGCACAGGTGGGCGACGACTGTCGCGATCGTCATCCGTGGTGAGGCCGGCAGCGGCGCCCTGCGTACTTGATCCTCCGACAACCCCTGACATTTCAGCCGCACTGTGTTTCGCTGCCAGTCCAGCCAGCCGGTGAGCATCTCTCGTTCGCCTGCATTGCCAGGCGGTCGTCGGCGCTCCATCGCGATCAGGCGAGGAATTCGCTGAGGTCAGCCACCAGTACGGCGTCGTCCGACATGTTTCTCCTTTGTTCGGTGCCGATCAGTAGAGACCTGAGGTGCCCAGTTCGACGAAGTGCGCGAGTTGCGGGTCATCGGGGTCGCCACCCGCCCGTACTACGAAGTCGCGCGCCGCGGGCAGTCCGCCGTACTGGGGATTGAGAGTTCCGGCGAGACTCCTGTGCATCAAGGCGAAATCGACGTACCGGTTCCCAAAGCCGAGGCGGCTGAGATCGAGCAGGCCGCTGAAGCGGAGGGTCGCCGGGTCGACGAAGACGTTCGGAGCGCAGTAGTCGCCGTGCGTCACGGCCTCCCGTGACCCCGGATACGGCGAATCGAACGGGCATTCACTCAGCGCATGAAGCCGCTTGATCCCGTCGGCCATCGCAGCCAGTACCGCGGGACGCTCCGCGGCCGGCCAAGGCTGGGACGCATCTCGCCCGCCCAACTCCGTGGTGAGCATCCACTCGCCGCTCTCGTTCTCGCCACGATCGACAATCCGCGGGCACGGGATGTCGGTCGTACCTAGCCAGGCAAGCCGATCAGCTTCAGCGGCGACATCCGGACCGGCCTTGTAGTAAAGGACTTCTCCACCACGCTCCAGCCGGACAACTATCGCGCCGGAGAACCCGACATCGATCGCCCGAGCACCACTGGAGCCGAACCGGTCCATCAGAGTCTGCAGATCCACCCACTGAAGGCTACGTGCCCACGCGCCCCACTGCGCGCGAATTACAGCACGAGCACTCGGCATGGAGCCCTTGCCGCACGACCGCCTGCTGCCGCGGCACCCGGACGACAGCAACCAGCTTGCTGGTTCCCGGATGCGGAGTCCGAACTCCTCTCCGGATAGATCGGAAAGATACGTCTGCTTCAACCCCCTCCGCGCCTTGCCACCGAGGCCACGCCGACGATGCAGCCCCGGCGTTGCAGCACGACGCGCGCTGACACGAGAACCCGGCAGGCCGGCACGTCGGCACGTCGGCACGTCGGCACGTCGGCACGTCGGCACGTCGGCACGTCGGCACGTCGGCACGTCGGCACGTCGGCACGTCGGCACGTCGGCACGTCGGCACGTCGGCACGTCGGCACGTCGGCACGTCGGCACGTCGGCGACACAATCACATCCTCTGCCTCCGGCGCGCCGATCTCGGTGAGCGTCGAGGCGGAGGATCTCGCGCGCTCGGCGACCGTGCGGCGGCACGTCGGACGCGGCGGCGCCGCGGGTACAGCGGGTATGGCGGCACGGCGGGTACGGATATGGATACGGCGGCACCGCCCATACGCCGGGCACGGCATCACCGCCCAAACGGCGGCACAGTAAGTGCGGCATCGCCGCGGGTACGGCGGATACGGCATCGCCGCGGGTATCGACGGCACGGCGAGTACGGCATCACCGCAGGTACGACGGCGCGACGGCACGGGTACGGCGGCGCTGCGGTCGAGTGCGGACGCTGGGACCCGCGGGAAGCAGACGCGATGTGCTCGTCGGCGCATGAACCGCCGAACAGACTGTCCTTGACGTCACACCATCGGCGGCACCGGTGCCCAAGGTCGGCGGCACGCAGTGCCGAAGTCACCGCGTCCGCGTCACCGACGACGGCACCATGGTGGTGATCAACGGGCCACGCTTCTCGACGTCGATGGCCCGCCTGCCGGTGCTGCTCAGCATTGAGCATCAGCGGACGTTGACCGCCAAGCGTTCTCAGGTTGATGTCGATGGCGCCTGTCAGGGTGTCTCCTATGGGCGAGCGTGTGCGGGTGGCAGCGGTGATTCAGCGGGGTAGCCGGGTTCTGATGGTTCGCGAACCGGTGCAGACCCGGCCGGGGCAGCATGACGGACCGGAGTACTGGACGCTTCCCGGCGGAGGGATCGAAGCCGGCGAGGATGCGCTGGTCGCAGTGCGGCGGGAGGTGCTGGAGGAGGTCGGGCTGGAGGTGACGGCGGCGCGTGAGGTGGCGCGGGTGCCGTATCCGTCGGGGATGACCACAGTGTTCCGGGTCGAGGTCGGTGCGGGTGAGCCGCGACTCGGGCTCGACGAACTCGACTGTGTCTGCCCGCGCATGGTTGGGCTGGACTGGGTCGAGGCGCCCGCATTGGAGAGCCGGCACGGCGGTGTTCCGGTGCCGCTGCTCGTTTACTGCTGGTGACCTCAGCCTCCTGGGGAACATATGTTCGATTGTCGGGGTATAGTGGCGGTATGGGTGCTGACCTTCAGGCCTCCTTGCTGGATGCGTTCGAGGATCCCGCGCTGGGATCGCTCGACGGCGTCCGGCGGACGGAGCTGAGCCAAGGCGCGTGGATCGACGTGCTGCCACAGTGGCTGACCGGTGCGGATCAGGTCTACGAGCGGCTGGCTGCCGATGTGCCGTGGCATGAGGAACGCCGGCAGATGTACGACCGGGTGGTCGACGTGCCGAGACTGCTGTGTTTCTACGGTGAGACCGAGGATCTGCCACTGCCGATCCTCGACGAAGCGCGTGACCTGCTGAGTGAGCACTATGCGGACGAACTCGGCGAACCGTTCCGGACAGCAGGTCTGTGCTACTACCGCGACGGCCGCGACAGTGTTGCCTGGCACGGAGACAAAATCGGTCGCGGAAGCCGCCAGGACACCATGGTTGCCATCCTGTCGGTCGGCGAACCCCGCGTTCTCGCCCTGCGCCCGAAACCCGGCGGGTCCAGCGGACCAGTCAGCTCGACCATCCGCTATCCCCTGGGCCACGGCGACCTGATCGTCATGGGCGGCAGTTGCCAACGCACCTGGGAACACGCCATCCCCAAGTCCTCCGGCCACATCGGCCCTCGGATCAGTATCCAGTTCCGCCCCCGCGGCGTCCGCTGAACCGACCGTCAGCGGGCGCCAAGGTGCAGCGCTCACGACTCCCGGGATCGACGCTCGGCGACAATTCCGTCGGCCCAAAGTGCCGCACTCGCGGACCGACGGACCCAAGACCCACGAACCGACGGACCCACGGACTGACGGACCCACGGACTGACGGACCCACGGACCGACGGACTCACGGACTCACTGACTCACGGACTCACGGACTCACGGACCGACGCTCGGCGACCGCCTCCTCAACTCCCGAGGCGCATCATCTGCTGCCCGACGGACTGGCGCGTTGGGCGACGGGCTCTTCTTCCGGGGCAGATGGAGGAGCAACGGGTTGGGATTCATCGACGGCGCGCTTCGGCGCGAGCGGAGGCGCTGCAGGTGAAGGCGAAGCATCTGGAGTGACGGGCAGGGACGGGACGTAGAGGTGGGTGGGCGTGGCGATGTAGAAGGCGAGCAGGTGGATCGATGCTGTTTCGCAGGTTTTGCGGGCGGCTTCGAGCCAGGCTCGGTCCGAGGTCGGGTCGCGGGTGGGGCGGCCGAGCGCCAGCAGCAGGGCTCCGTCGGGGCGGAGTTGCAGGGCGGGGATGAGTGGGGCCAGAGCTTTGGCGCAGGACTTGGGTGATGTGAGCGGGGCTCGCTCGGG
Source organism: Kribbella sp. CA-293567 (assembly GCF_027627575.1). Lineage (NCBI taxonomy): Bacteria > Bacillati > Actinomycetota > Actinomycetes > Propionibacteriales > Kribbellaceae > Kribbella > Kribbella sp. CA-293567. The sequence goes on along the minus strand of NZ_CP114065.1, from coordinate 3,193,753 downwards.
GAGGTCCAGGTGGATGGCTGCGAGGAAGCGCGCTCCGGAATCGCAGAGCAGGGCTGACAGGACGCCCTGCCGGCGGTCACCGACGGAGACGTAGAGGTCGACGACATCGGCTGCCAGGGTGGGGTCGGTGAGTGGGAGATCGAGCCAGTTCGCGGGGAGGTCGGAATACGTCATACCTAGAATGTGCAGTCGATTCCACACCGATCCGCGGTTGTCCACAGGCCAATTTTCCGATTCGGCACCGGCGATCTTCGGCAGCCGGAATCGCGTGGCCCAGTTCGGTGCTCCGGAGAGCGGCTCAGAGGCAGCGCGAGGTCCGTCTTTCGCATAGTGTGACCGCGACAACACGAACCTCGAAAAGGACTTCAGGATGGCAGAAAGCGACGCGGCAACCACGGGACAGACCGCCGCCCAGGAAATCGACACCACTGTCCCGAGCATTGCTCGCGCCTACGACTACATCCTCGGCGGCAAGGACAACTACGCCGCCGACCGCGCGGTCGGCGACCAGATCATCAACAACCTGCCCGGCGCGCCGGTGATCGCGACCGACAATCGGGCGACCCTGATCCGGGTGGTGCGCCAACTGGTCACCGAGCACCGGATCAAGCAGTTCGTCGATCTCGGCTCCGGTCTGCCGACCGCCGAGAACGTGCACCAGATCGCCCAGCGCCACGACCCCGAGGCCAAGGTCGTCTACGTCGACAACGACCCGATCGTGCTCGCGCACGGCCGCGCGCTGCTGGAGGAGAACGAGAACACCACCGTGCTGCAGGCCGATCTGCGCGACGGGAAAGAGATCTACGACAACCCCGCCACGCGCGCGCTGATCGACTTCGGCAAGCCGGTCGCGATCATCCTCAGCGCGATCCTGCACCACCTCAACGACGACGAGGACCCGGCGTCGCTGGTGCAGTACTGGGTCGACAAGATTCCGAGCGGCAGCTACGTGTTCATCAGCCACTTCCGCAGCCTGAACGATCCGCGCAGTGTCGAGATCGAAAATGTGCTGCAGGCGTCGTTCGGCCGGGGCCGGTGGCGCACCGACGACGAGATCCTGGCGCTCTTCGACGGCCTCGAGCTGGTCGAGCCCGGCATCGTGGCCTGCGCCGAGTGGCGTCCCGACGAGCCGCTGGACGACGAACTGACCGACTGGCAGCGCCTGATCGTCGCGGGCCTCGCGATCAAGCCCTGACGTCACCAGGTCGACGCAGCCCTGGTTGCCGCGAAAGCGCGCGCGACCAGGGCGCGTCGAACCCTCCTGACGGAGCAATGGGCTATGGCCGCTGAGCGGCCGTCAGCGAGGGCGACGGCGGTGGTCAGTCGAGGACGACAGCGGTGGTCGGTGGTCAGTCGAGGATGACGGCCGACTGGTCGGTGGTTAGCCGAGGGCGACGGCCGAGTGGTCGTCGCGGGAAGCGGCCCCGCGGCCGTCCACGTAAGTGCGACACCGTGGGTCGCAGCGGGCGATAGCTGTAGGCGATGACTACCAGCAGCGATTGGCCCACCGAAGAGCATCAGAAATGGACCTCACCGCTGGGCCGCCAGGCTCCTAGGCTCGGAGTACCAAGAGCCGAGGAGAACCGCTATGACCCCCACCGCCCGCAAACTCGCGTTCGCGCAGCTGGCCAACTCGGTCGGTGACGGCGCGTTCATCGTCACCTCCGCGCTCTTCTTCACGCGCGTCGTCGGCCTCTCCACCGCGCAGGTCGGACTCGGCCTCACCATCGCCTGGCTGGTCGGCTTCCTGACCGGCGTTCCGCTCGGCAGCCTCGCCGACCGCAAGGGGCCGCGCGGGGTTGCGACCCTACTGGCCCTGTCGACCGCGATCTCGGTCGGCTCGTTCCTGTTCGTGCGCAGCTTTCCGCTCTTCCTGATCGCGGCGATCGCCTACGCGACCAGCCATACCGGGCTCACCGCCGCGCGGCAAGCTCTGCTGGCCGGCCTGGTCAAGCCTGCCGAGCGCACCCGCATCCGCGCCTTCCTCCAGGCCACGGTCAACGCCGGTCTCGCCGTCGGCGCCGCGCTCGGCGGCATCGCGTTGCACTTCGACACTGCAACGGCGTACCTGACGGTCTTTGCGATCGACGCAGCCAGCTTCCTGGTCGCCGCCGGGCTGATCCGTCGAGTGCCCACGGTCAAGGCAGTGCCGTTCCGAGTCGCCGGTGAGCCACGTCTGGCCGTACTGCACGACCGCCCGTACGCCGTACTGGCGTTACTCAACGCGGTGATGCTGATGTTCATGCCGCTGTTGAGCCTGGTCGTGCCGCTGTGGATCGTCGAGCGCACCAACGCCCCCGGCTGGGTGGTCGCCGCGCTGCTGGTCGTCAACACCGTCGGCGTCACCCTCTTCCAGGTGCGGGTCGCTCGCAGCGTCACCGACCTCCGTACGGCGACCCGCTCCGTCCGCTTCGCCGGGGTCGCGATGCTGGCCGCTTGCGGAGTGTTCGCCCTCTCCGCTGTCGGTATGGCGCCCGCCGCCGCAGCCGGAGTACTGGCTGTCGCTGCGGCTCTGTTGACCTTCGGTGAGATGAAGCTGGCCTCTGGCGCCTGGGAGATCAGCTTCGGCCTGGCACCTGCCGACAAGCAGGGGCAGTACCAGGGCTTCTTCGGTACGGGCCCTGCAGTGGCAAGGATGTTGGGTCCTGCGCTGCTGACGACGCTGGTACTGGGCTGGGGTCCCGTCGGCTGGATGATCGTCGGAGCACTCTTCCTGGGGACCAGTATGGGAACTGGTCCCGCCGTACGATGGGCAGCACGGACGCGGTCCGCCGGCCAGGCGATCGAGCCGTCACTGGCAGAGGAGCGAGCCGCCTGATGGAGATCCCCGGACTGGTCGAGATCACCTCGGAAGAGCAACTGCGCGAGGTGGTTCCGTGGCCGAACCAAGCCGTCGTCGACAAGGTCCGCAAGGAGCTGCACGAGCTCGACAAGGAATGGCTGGCCCATTCGCAGTTCTGCCTGATCGCCACCTCGGCCGCCGACGGCAGTTGCGACGTCTCCCCCAAGGGTGACCCGGCCGGCTTCACCAAGGTGCTCGACGACAGCACGATCGCGATTCCCGAACGCGCCGGCAACCGGCGGATCGACGGCTTCCTCAACCTGGTCAGCAACCCGCAGGTCGGCCTGATCTACCTGATTCCGGGCCGCGGCGAGACGTTGCGGATCAACGGCCGGGCCCGGATCGTCAAGGAAGCGCCGTTCTTCGACGACATGATCGTCAAGGGCAACCGGCCGCAGCTCGCGCTGCTGGTCGAGATCGACGAGATCTTCCACCACTGTTCGAAGGCGTTCCTGCGTTCGCAGCTCTGGAAGCCGGAGACCTGGACGCCGGAGGCCATGCCGAGCCGCGCCGAGATCGCCAAGGCACTGGATCGCAAGGACGCTGAACTGTCCGAGCTGGAGAAGTACTACGGCAAGAGCTACGAAGAGAGCATCTACAAGGTGAAGTACTGAGCGTCGGTCACGGCAGCCGGACGTGCGCGGGGTTCAGCTCGGCTGTGGTGGCGGCTCCCAGTAGAGCCATGGTCCGGCGGACCTCGGCGGTGAGGATCTCGGTGGCCTTGGCTACGCCCTTCTGACCACCGGCCATCAGTCCGTAGAGGTAGGCGCGGCCGATCAGGCAGGCGTCGGCGCCCAGAGCCAGAGCGGCGACGATGTCGGCGCCGCTCATGATGCCGGTGTCCAGGTAGACCTCGGCGTCGGCGCCGACGGCTTTGCGCACCTCCGGCAGGATGCGGAGCGGAGTGGGAGCCCGGTCGAGCTGGCGGCCTCCGTGGTTGGACAGGACGATCGCGTCGGCGCCCGCGTCGACCACCCGGCGGGCGTCGTCGACGGTCTGAATGCCCTTGATGATGAGCGGCCCGTCCCAGATCGAGCGGAGCCAGGTGAGATCGTCGATGGTCATCGTCGGGTCGAAGAGCTGGTTGAGCAGCTCGGCGACCGTGCCGTCCCAGCTGGACAGGGATGCGAAGGTCAGCGGGCGGGTGGTGAGCAGGTTCGCCCACCAGGCCGGATGCATCGAGGCATCGAGGACCGTCTTGGCCGTCAGCGACGGCGGGATGGTGAACCCGTTGCGCACATCGCGCAGGCGCGCACCGGCGACCGGTACGTCGACTGTCAGCATCAGCGCCTCGTAGCCGGCAGCAGCTGACCGCTTGACCAGATCCTCGCCCGCCTCGCGGTCCTTCCAGACGTAAAGCTGAAACCACTTGCGCGCGTCCGGTCCGGCCGCGGCGACGTCCTCGATCGACGTGGTGCCCATCGTGGAGAGCGCGTACGGGATACCGGCGTCCTGGGCGACCTTGACCACGGCGCTCTCGCCCTCGTGGTTCATCATCCGGGTGAACCCCGTCGGCGCGAAGGCGAACGGCAACTCCGAGCGCCGGCCGAGGATCGACGTACCCAGGTCGATCGCGGAGACGTCGCGCAGGATCGACGGCTGCAGCTCCATCTCGCCGAACAACCGGCGCGCCCGGGCCAGGCTGATCTCGGACTCCGCGGCGCCGTCGGTGTAGTCGAAGACCGAGCGCGGCGTACGGCGCTTGGCTATCGCGCGCAGGTCGGCGATGGTGAGCGCTCTCCCCAACCGGCGGTCGGTCGAGTTCAGGGTGACCGGCTTGGCCCGCAGCAGCGGCTTGAGCTCGGACCAGCGGGGTATCTGGCGGTCGGTCATCGGCGTCCCTCGGCAGGTGAACTGTGTGGTCGGACCACAGCATAGTCTGTGGTCCGACCACAGGGCTAGACTCACCTCCGTGAAGAACTACGAACTGGTACTGCACCGGGTCGAGGCCGATCTCGCGGCGGGCCGGTTGCGGCTCGGCGGGCGACTGCCGGGAGAGCGCTCCCTGGCGGAGCAACTCGGGATCAGCAGGCCGTCGGTGCGGGAAGCCGTGCGGGTGCTGGAGGCAATGGGCATCGTGCGGACGGCGACCGGGTCCGGACCGGAGGCGGGCGCGGTGATCGTCGCGGAACCGGCGGCGCCGTTGACCGCGTTGCTGCGGCTGCATCTCGCCACCGATCACCTGCCGATGGGCGACATCGTGCAGACGCGCGTGCTGCTCGAGTCGTGGACCGCGCGCGAGGCAGCTCGCCAAGTGGGCGGCAGCGATCCGGCGAGCGGTGGGTTGGAGACCGCAGAGGAACTGCTCGAGCGGATGGATGCTCCGGAGCTCTCGCCGGAGGAGTTCCATTTGCTCGATGCGGAGTTCCATGTGGCGTTGTCCGCACTGGCGGGCAATGTACTGATCGCAGCGGTGATGTCGTCGTTGCGGACGGCGATTCACGGGTATGTGCTGGCCGCCGTACCCAATCTGGCGGACTGGGACGCGACAGCGGTCGGCCTGCGAGCCGAGCATCGGTCGATCGTGGGAGCGATCCGTTCGGGCGAGGGCGATCAGGCGGCCGCGCTGATCACGGCGCACATCGAGGGGTTCTACCGGGCGGCTCAGCTGCGCTAGGCGCGGGCCGTTCCTGCGATGAACGAGATCTTGAGCAGGCCGGAGGCGGTGTGGCGGTCCAGGTGGACTTCGGAGAAGGCTGCTGCGATCGCCGGGGCTAGGTCGCGGCTGGGGTCGCAGCCGCGGTCGACCACGCGCGTGATCGGGGCGATGGCGCGTTGAAGCCGGAAGAGACCGCTCTCTCGCGGCGCTGCCACGTGCTCGAGGAAGACGAAGCGGCCACCGGGGCGTAGTACGCGGCGGATCTCGGTCAGTACTGCGCCGACGTCGTCCACCGAACAGAGCACCGCTGTCGACAGCACGACGTCAATACTTGCCGTTGGCAACGGAATCTCCTCGGCCCGGCCGGCCAGCACCTGCCGGCCGCCGGTGCTTTCGTGCTGCGACCTCTCTGCTGCCTTGGTCAACGCTCGGCGGGTGCGGGCGTGGGGCTCGAGGCCGGTCCAGTCCAGACAGGCCGGGAGCAGCGGGAGGTTGGCGCCCCGGCCGGCGCCGATCTCGAGGACCGTGCCGGACAGGGTGCTGATCAACGTGCGCTTGGTGGCTTGGTAGCCGGGCCATTGGGTCACTTCGAGATCCCTGAGGGAGTGCAGCGGGCGGCGGTGGAGAGAGCGGTACGGCGGAGACCGAGGATTACGACGGTACCCACCAGGAGGTGCAGGGAGGCAAGTCCGAGTTTCGCTCCGGTGCCGATGCCGCCGGAGAGCGGACTGCCGAGCGACAGGACGCAGCAGATGGACGCCGTGATCGTCCAGGCTCTGCGCGCGGCAAGGGTGTTGTGCTCGAGAATGGCCAGCAGGGCCCAGCCGGCGAACGCCATGGCGATGGCGGCGACCAGGACCGAGATCGCGCCGACCTGGATGATGGAGCCCTGCTTGGCGGCCAGATCGATCCCGAAGACCTTGGTGAGGACGACCCACCAGGCCACGGAGGTGACGGCGGTGAGTCCTACGACTGCCAGTCGGCTGCGACCGGCGATGCGGGTGGGGCTGCTCGTGGTGATCGTCATGCGGCAAGACTCCGAGAGAGCGCGATCCGGCGCATCGGCCGGGCGGCTGGGACGACCTCTCCGCAAGTCGGTGCGGTACAGACTTTGGTCGGTGGTGGAGAGCAGCCACCCCGCCTAGTCTCGGCGGCATGGAGGAGAACTGCGGCCGGTCCCGTCGTGAGCGCTGGGCCGATGTGATCGCCGTCGGCGCCATCGGAGCACTGTCGGCGATGACGCTCATCGGCCGACAGTCGGGCAATCTGCGATCCGGCTGGCTGATCTTCGACATCGCAGTCGGCATCGTTGCCTGCGGCCTCATCCTGGTACTGCGCCGTCACCCGGTCACCGGCGCTCTGGCCCAAGCCGCGTTGGCGGCCCTCTCCCCCGCCGCCACTCCACCGGCGACGGTCGGCACCTTGACCGTGGCCCAGCGCCGCCCACTCGGAACAGCCGCCCTCGTTGCCTTCGCCGGAGTTGTCGGCCATTTCGTCCAGGGTCTCTGGCGCCCCATCGATGGCCTGAGTCTGCTCTGGTACTCCGTCCTCGACGTCGCCGTGCACGCCGCGCTGCTCGGCTGGGGTCAATGGACCCAGGCCCGCCGGCAACTACTCGGCTCGCTGCGAGAACGCGCTCTCCGAGCCGAGGCAGAGCAAGGCCGCCGGGTCGCCGAAGCACGCACACTGGAGCGGACCAAGATGGCTCGCGAGATGCACGACGTACTCGCTCATCGGCTGTCCCTGCTCGCGACGTACGCCGGTGCGCTGGAGTACCGGCCGGACTCCTCGCCGCAGCAGCTCGCCCAGGCGGCCGGAGTGATCCGCACCGGCGTCCATCAGGCGCTGGACGAGCTGCGCGAAGTGATCAGCGTGTTGCGGGACAGTGAGGTCGACGACCTTCCCGGCGGACGCCCGCAACCGACCTTCGGCGACCTGGCCGGCCTCGTCGCCGAGTCCCGCGACGCGGGCGCCGACATCCGGTACGCCGAATCCGTCGCCGCCCCGGATTCGTTGCCACCGGCAACCGGGCGGACGGCGTACCGGGTGGTGCAGGAAGGGCTCACCAACGCACGCAAGCATGCGGCCGGGGAACCGGTCACGCTGGTCGTCGACGGCGGACCGGGAGAATCGCTGCGCATCGAGCTGACCAACCCGAGCGGGTACGGCGAATCACTGACCCCCGGGAGCGGCACCGGACTGGTCGGACTGACCGAACGCGTCCACCTGGCCGGCGGCACGCTGGATCACGGGAAGTCGGCCGACGGCGACTACTGGCTGCGCGCCTCGCTACCGTGGCCGGCATGAGCGAGACGATCCGGGTACTGGTCGTGGACGACGACGCGTTGGTGCGGGCGAGTCTGGAGATGATGCTGGACGGCGCCAACGGCATCGCCGTGGTGGCCCAGGCAGCCGATGGCGACGAGGTACCGGCGGCGGTCGACGCGCACTTCCCCGACCTCGTGCTGATGGACCTGCGGATGCCGCGCGTGGACGGAATTCTCGCGACGCGGCGGTTGCGAGCCAGGCCGAATCCGCCCGAGGTCGTCGTGCTGACCACCTTCGACACCGACGAGAACGTGCTGCACGCGTTGCGCGCCGGAGCGAGCGGTTTCCTGCTCAAGGACACCCCACCCGCGCAGATCGTCGAGGCGGTTTGCCGGGTCGCGGCGGGTGACCCGATCCTGTCGCCCGCGATCACCCGGCGGCTGATGGACCAGGCAGCCACCCAGGCCGACGCTCATACCCAGGCTCGGGAAGCGCTCTCGCGGCTGTCACCACGCGAGTACGACGTGATGCTCGCCGTCGCCGGCGGCAAGGCGAACGCGGAGATCGCCGCCGAGTTGTTCATGAGCGTGGCCACGGTGAAGGCGCACATCTCGCACATCCTGGCCAAGCTCGAGCTGGGCAATCGCACCCAGCTCGCGCTGCTGGCCCACGACGCCGGGCTGGCCTGACCGCCCGGCGGCGTGAGGTCGCCAGGGTCAGCCGAGGGTACGGCCCGCGTGGCTGAGGCAGAGCTCGCAGAACATCGCGTTCGCCCAGGAGAACCACTCGCGGGTGTAGTTGGCCGGGTCGTCGGTGTGGAACGACTCGTGCATCTGCCCCGTCCCGCCGGTGGTGTCGCGGAGCAGTTCGAGCAGTTGCTGCCGCTCCTCAGCCGAGGTGCTGGTCAGGCCCTGGACGGCCAGCGCGATCGGCCAGATGTGGTCCGGCGGGGTGTGCGGACTGCCGATTCCGGCGCCGTACCGGCCGCTGTAGTAGTACGGGTTCTCCGGGCTGAGCAGCAGTGACCGGGTCGCCAGGTACGTCGGGTCGTCGGCCGCGGCGAATCCGGTCATCGGCGCGGACAGCAGACTCGGCATGTTCGCGTCGTCCATCAGCAACCGCTCCCCCGTACCGTCCACCTCGTAGGCGTAGACCCGGCCGAGCGACGGGTGGTCGACCGTACCGAAGCGCGCGATGCCTTCGTCGATCCCGGCCTTCAGTTCCTTGGCCCGGTCGGCCAGATCGGTATCGCCGAGCACCTCGGTCGCGATCGCCTCCAGATAACCGAGGACGACCGACGCGAACATGTTGCCCGGCACGTTGAAGCCGTGCTCGGTGGCGTCGTCGCTGGGCCGGAAAGCGCTCCATGACATCCCGGTCGGCCGGGTCGGCTGCCCGAGCCCGCCGCGGATCAGCGAGTCGCTCGGCCGGTCGTCGTGCCGCTGGAACCGGTACGGCGAATTCGCCTCGTGATCCACCTCGGTCGCCAGCACCTGCAGAGCGGCCGCCGCGGCGATCCGGAAGCGGTCGTCGATGACGTCGTCGCGTCCGGTGATCCGCCACAGCCGGTAGGCGAGCTCGATCGGGTAGCACAGCGAGTCGATCTCGTACTTGCGTTCCCACACCCACGGCGACATCTCGGTCTCGTCGGTGGTGTGACCCGCGCCGTTCGCCTCCCGGTTGAAGGCGTTGGCGTACGGGTCGATCGCGATGTACTCGAGCTGGCGGTGCAGCACACCGATCAGCACGTCCTGCAGCGCCGGGTCGTCGGCACACAGCACCAGGTAGGGCCGCAACTGGGCGGCGGAGTCACGCAGCCACATCGCCGGAATGTCACCGGTCAGCACAAACGTCGTGCCGTCCGGCAGCCGCTCGGCGACGGCGGGCAGGTTCTCCGCCATCGACCGGTGGAACATGTCCGCGATCACCTGGTCGCCGGTGGCCCGGCGTACCTCTTCGGTGGCACGGGCCAGGACCTCGGGATCGATACCGGTCATCTGCAACATCACCTTTCAGCGGACCCGACGACGACAGAGGGAGCGCTCTCCGCGGGTCCGAGAAGAAGCACTGAGGGGTTGGGAGAAAAGGTGTGGTCCAGCACCAGGCTGGCCGCACCCACCGCACCGACGTCCGCGCCGAGCGCGGTACCGGTGACGACGAACGGGTGCACCGAGCGGACCAGGAAGCGCTCTTCCAGCGCTGCCCGGACCACCTCGTCGAAGAACGGTGCGAGCTGGTCCCAGTGCGGACCGCCGAACACCACCCGCTCCAGGTCGAGCAGGTTCGCGATGTCCTCGACCACCTTGGCGATCCGGCCGGCCAGCGCGGCGATCAGCTCGCGGGCCGTTCCCGGCCCGGCGGCCTGCCGGCACAGCTCGGCGAAAGCCAGGTCGACGGCGTGCCGGTCGTCGAGATCGATGCCCTGGGCAAGCACTCCGGCTCGGACCGCCTGCTGCACCAGGTAGCGCGGCTGGCTCGTCTCGCCGACACAGCCGTGGCGTCCGCAGTAGCACAGCGGGCCGTCGGGATCGACGATCACGTGACCGATCTCGCCGACGTTGCTGCTCGAACCGCGGACCACCTCGTCGCCGATCACCAGGCCGGCGCCGACCCCGGTGCCGAGGTAGAAGAAGACGAAACTGCCCCGACCGTTCGGCCCACCGGCCCACTTCTCGGCCGAGGCGGCGGCGGTGACGTCCTTGTCCAGCAGGACGGGCAGGCCGGTGCGTTCGCGCAAGGCGTCGCGCAGCGGCACCAGATGCCAGCCGGACAGGTTCGGCGGATCGATGACGACCCCGCGCTCCACGTCGATCGGTCCGGGCGCGGCGATGCCGACACCGACCACGCGCTCGCGGGGCGCGCCGGCCTCCGAGATCACGCGCTCCACGGTGGCAGCGATTCCCGCGATCAGCACGCCAGGATCATCGGAGGCCGGCGTCTCGGTCCGGTCGCGGACCACCACCTGACCGGTCAGATCGAGCATCACGGTGGTGACCACGGCAGGATCGAGGTGAACGCCGACCGCGTACTGACCGGTGGGTTCCAGCTCCAGCAGAGTGCGGGGTTTGCCGAGACCCGTGCCCTTCTGCCGGCCGGCTTCACGGACCAGGCCGGCGTCGAGCAGTCTGCGGGTGATGTTCGAGATGGCCTGCCCGGACAGCCCGGTGGCGGCCGCGATCTCGACCCGGCTCAGCCGTTGGTCCGCCCGCCGGATCGCGTCCAGCACCACCGTGTCGTTGAATCCACCAACGCGATCGAGATTGGTACCCCGGCGTGCCACGGCCGGCGGCTGGTCGCTGCTCACCGCTTCCCCCCATCGCTTGTCGAACGGTCGCGCTGCAAGGCCCCCGCCTCAGTCCGCGGCCGGGTCCGCGCCCCACGGGCTCGACCAGTCGTAACGAGTCGTCCCGGCAGCGGCCCGCCAGACCGTGGGGGTCGTGTCATGCAGCCAGTCGAGCGGCTCGATCCCACCGTCCGTGGCATCGCCACCACTGAGCGCCAACCGTATACCGTCGCCAAGATCGCGATCGGTCCGCGCGGTCCGCGCGGCTGGATCGACCGAGACGAAGAGAGCGCTCCCTGATCTGGCCACCAGGTCGAGGAACTGCCGGTTCAGCTCCCACGGCGTCTGCGGCGTGCAGGGCACGCAGTCGGCGTCGAGGATGAAGAAGCGGTTGTGCTGAGGCAGCCGGAAGGCGAGCGAGTTGACCCCCATCTTGCGGGTCCGCTCCCAGTCGCGCCCCGAGGTGTCGTCCCCGGTCCGCTGGACGTCGACCAGACCGGCGGCGAGGTGGCCGACGGTGTTGCAGCCGATCAGCACGACGTCGGCGGCCGACCGGATCTCGCGATACAGCTCGAGGACGATCTCGGCCGTCGTCCGGGTGGTGTCGTGGAACTGCCAACCGTCGCTCGTCAGGCGAGCACCCATTGCCGGACCGAAGCGGCCGAACAGGTCGTAGGTGCTGAAATCGTGCTTGACCAGCTCGAAGCCCCAGTCCTTGAAGCGCCGTAGGTCCGCCCGGACGAGATCGAGGACCTCCGGGTGTGTCGGGTCGAGGGTGCGCCCGAAGCCGTCGGACTGCCCGGCACGTCCCCAGGGACCTTGCTCACGCGACAGCAGTGGCCGGAACCAGAGCCCTGGCCGTGCCCCGATCTCCTTGACCGCCGCGGCGGTTCCGGCCAGGTTGTCGAAGAGACCCGGGATCCCGCTCTCCCAAGGGCCGCCGGAGCCGTTGCCGCCCGGGTTCCAGCCGTCGTCCACGACGCTGAACGGCCGCACGGGATGACCGTCGGCCAGCTCGACCACGGTCGCGGCGTTCTGCAGGACGGCCTTCTCGTCGAACCCCTCGCCGTAGGCGTAGTACCAGTTGTTGGCGCCCACCACAGGGCCAATGTCAGAGAGCGCGATCTTCGAACTCATCGCCTCGACAGCGGCGTGCAGCGTGAGCCACGGCGTACCGGCGTCTTCGAAGCTGCGCACCACGGCGGCCGTGAGCTCGCGACCACCTAGCTGGGTCGGACCGCCGCCGTTACGGAGGTCGAGCCAGAGAGTGAAACCCGTCCGGTCGACCGTCCAGGAGCAGAACGCCCCCGGGTGAACGTCGACGCCCGCGCCAAAGGTTCGGCCGGTCTGCTCGTCGTGCCCCAGCCAGTACCAGGGGAGGAAACGCTCGGACTGGAGATGACGCCATTGAAGATCGCCGTACGAGCGCTCCCAGGCGTCGCCGAGGACGAGGGCGCCGGGCGCGACTGGCTCGTCCCACCGCAGGGCCACCCGCGAGATGCCGCCGGAGGCTGTCACGGCGACCTCGCCGCCGGACCAACCTACGTCGGCGCCCGTGGCGCTCCAGCGACCGCCGGCCGCGGTGGCCGGGCGGAGGTCGCCGGCGGGGTCGAGCTGGACGAAGACCTGATCAGGCTCTCTCACCCGGACGAGTTTATCCGCATTTACCCCACAGAGTTGATTTAGTGCGTCTCGCAATGACTTCAGACCGTCAGCGTCTTGATTCCCTCGACCAGGCGATCCACATCGGACTGGTTCGTGTACGGCGCGAGCCCCGCGCGGACACCGCCTGCATCCCCCAACCCGAGGTGCCGCGACGCCTCCAGCGCATAGAAGGATCCACCTGGAGCGTTGACCCCCGATTCGGCCAGCTTGGCGGCGACCGCTCGCGGTTCCCAGCCGGCGACCGAGAACAGCAGCGTCGGCGTACGGCGCTGCGCGTGACCGTGCAGCGTGATGCCGTCGATCGCGGCCAGCCGATTCTCCAGGTCCGCGCGCAAGTCATCCTCGTAGGACTCCAGCGCGGCCAGTGAGGTCAGCAACCGCTCTCTCCGACTTCCGGACGCCTCTCCCCCGAGACTGGCGATGAAGTCGACCGCGGCCGTCGTACCGGCCAGCAACTCGTAGGGCAGGGTGCCGAACTCGAACCGCTCCGGTACCGCGTCCGTTGCCGGCAGCAACTTGTCCGGGTGCAGCCGGTCCAGGAGCGCGGGAGCAGCTGAGAGCACCCCACAGTGCGGACCGAAGAACTTGTACGGCGAGCAGGCGTAGAAGTCAGCGAATCCGGCATCCACCGGCGCGTGCGGAGTCAGGTGCACGCCGTCGACGAACACGAGCGCTCCCGCGTCGTGGACGATCGAAGCCAGCGCCTGCAGATCGGGCCGGGTGCCGATCAGGTTCGACGCTCCGGTCACCGCGACCAGCCGCGTCCGGTCCGACAGCAGCGGAGTGATGTCGTCGAGCTCCGAGGTCGTCGGATCGAACTCGAGCCAGCGAACTGCCGCCCCGGCCGCCTCGGCCGCCTGCACCCACGGCCGGATGTTCGCGTCGTGATCCAGCCGGGTCACGATCACCTCGTCACCCGGCGCCCAGTCCTTGGCGAGTGTCCGGGCGAAATCGTAGGTCAGCTGGGTCATGCTCCGCCCGAAGACGATGCCCCCCGGATCGGTGCCGAGCAGGTCGGCCATCGCCTGGCGGGCGCCGACGACGATCTCGTCGGCCCGCCGCTCGGCAGCCGTCAACTGACCCCGGTTGGCCAGCGCGGCCACCATGGTCGCCGCGACCGCATCAGCCACCACCTGCGGCGTCTGCGACCCGCCCGGCCCGTCGAAGTGTGCCGCCCCCTCGCTCAGCGCCGGGAACTGCTGCCGAACCGTCTCCACGTCAAAGCCCATGCCGCCATCCTGCCTCGCACAGCCTCTGCGCGTCCGGCCGGCGGGTGTGCCGTCACTGCTCGAACACGACCTGGTACTCGGCGGTCCCCCGAGAAGTCCGGCGCACAGGGCTGGCGCACGGAGTCGGCGCACCGGCCGGTACACGAAGTCGGCACACCCGGAGGTGGAGCACCTAGCCGGTGCACGGAGTTGGCGCACCGGCCGGCACACGAAGTCGGCACACCCGGAGGTGGAGCACCCAGCCGGTGCACGGAGTTGGCGCACCGGCCGGCACACGGAATCGGCGCACCCGGAGGTGGAGTAGCCAGCCGGTGCACGGAATTGGCGCAACGGGCTGGCGCACGGAGTTGGCGCACCAGTTCTGCGCACGGAATCGGCGCACCAGTTCTGCGCACGGAATCGGGGCACCAGGTCTGCGCACGGAATCGGGGCACCAGGTCTGCGCACCGGACCGGGGACGAGGCCGGCCAAGGGGTCCAACCGGACCTGCCGGACGGTCTGGTCGAAGGTGTGCGGCGACGAGTCGACAACACTGACGCCGGCCCCTCGAACGGCGTGGAGTTGAACCGCGAGCCGACGTACAGCCGCTCGACCCTGCCCAATGTCAGGCAAAAAAGCAGCGATTGTCGGCAGCATGCTGCAGGATGTCAGGAGTGAGCACCCTTTCGACTCCTGACAAGCCGGCGGTCCGGGCCTGGCTTCCGACGATGCTGACACTGGCCGCGGTCTGGGGCTGCAGCTTCCTGTTCATCTCCATCGGCGTGCGCGAGCTGCATCCGACCTACCTCGCGCTCGGCCGGGTGCTGGCCGGCGCGCTGGTGCTGGTCGCGATCCTGCTGGTCAAGCGGGAGGCGTTGCCGCGATCGCCGCGGATCTGGGGGCACAACTTCGTCGCGGGGCTGATCGGCTCGGCCGTTCCCTGGACGCTGTTCGGGTACGGCGAACAACGCGTCCCGTCGCTGCTGGCCGGCATCTGGAACGGGATCACCCCACTGGTGGTCCTGCCGGTCGCGGTACTGGTCTTCCGGACCGAGAAGTTCACCCTGCAACGCGTGCTCGGACTGGTGATCGGCTTCGGCGGCATGATGGTCGTGCTGGGCGCCTGGCAGCTGCACGGCGGCGCCGATCTGGTCGGTCAGCTCTTCTGCATGGGCGCCGCCCTCTCGTACGGGATCGCGATCCCCTACCAGAAGCGGTTCATCGCCGGCAGCAACCTGTCCGGTACGACGTTGTCGGCCACGTTGCTGCTCTGCGCAACCTTCCAGCTGGCGATCCTGGCGCCGCTCATCTCCGGTCAGGCGCCGCCGCGGCCCTGGTCGCTGTCGATCGAGGTGATCGGCAGCGTGATCGCGCTGGGCGCGCTCGGCAGCGGGATCGCGTTCGTGCTGAACCTGCGGATGATCCGCCTGATCGGCGCCAGCATGACGTCGATGGTTACTTACATCATGCCGATCTTCGCGATCGTGGTCGGCGTCCTCGTGCTGGACGAGCACCTGACCTGGTACCAGCCGGTCGGCGCGCTGATCGTGCTGCTCGGGGTCGCGGTCTCCCAAGGGGTCATCCGCACCGTCCGGGCGCGGCCGCTACCTCTTCCGGAGGTTCGGGACGGAGGCGACCACCACGGCGACCAGAGCCAGCAGGGTGCCGGCCACGACCGGCAGGGTGACGGCCTGGTCGGTGGCCGGCAGGAACAGATCGATGACGAGGCTGGCGATCAGCTGGCCGGCGATCGTGCCAAGGCCTAGGACGAACACCCCGACCACGCGGACGACGGCGGCCGCGGCGCTGATGAAGATCACGCCGCACAGGCCGCCGAGGTAGAGCCACGGGCTGGACGGCAAACTGTTGGGAGCGCCCCGGACGATCAGGTCGACCACGAAAACCGCCAGCAGCGCAACGAAGCCGACCAGGAAGTTGATGACTCCGGCTGCCACCGCCCCGGACGCATCGACCGCCGCAGTCTGGGCAACCCGGCCGTTGATGGCCTGCTGCACCGCAGTACCGACTCCCGCCAGCGCAGGGAGTACTGCGAGCGCCAGGCCCGACGGGTGGCTCAGGCGATCCGACACAGCCAGTACGACGGCCACGAGCGCCACGACGGCGCCCACCACACGCAGCGGCGTGTAGGGCTGAGGCCCGGCCGGCCCGAATCCCAGTCGGTCGACTACCAGGCTGCTGACGGCCTGACCGGCCACCACGGCGACAGTGAAGACCGCTACACCGATCACCGACACAGTGATCGACTGAGTAGCCACTAGGAACGCACCGGCCACTCCACCGATGCACTGCCACCACCGGAGCAGTCCACTGCCGTCCGACGGCGTCCTGATGGTCCGCCAAACCCGGCCGACCGACCGCCGGATCGGGCGGATCACGGCACAACCGATCAGCAGCACGACCAGGCCGGTGCCGAAGGAGATCAGTGCAGCCGCTACGCCGTCGCCCAGTTCGTGCCCGAGTTCGCCGTTCAGCCGGGACTGGACGGCGACCAGCATGCCGATGCCGAACGCCGCCGTCAGCCCGATGAGCTGGGGATGCTGAGTGCTTCGGGCCGGTCGGAGGTCGGTGGCTGTCACCTCTCCATCATGACCGTTCGAGCTCAGACACCTGACATCAGGTCCGCCTGATGAGCGCCAGGTACATCGCGTCGGTGCCGTGCAGGTGCGGCCACAACTGCACGTCAGGGCCTTCCCCCAGCGACGGCACGTCAGGAAGCAGCGGCCGCGCATCCTCGAGCACCGCGTCGCTGCGCTGCGCGAGTACTGCGTCGACCACCTCGCGGGTCTCCGTCGGATGCGGCGTGCAGGTCACGTATGCGACCACGCCGCCCTTGCGGACCGAGTTGATCGCAGAGTCGAGCAGCCGCTCCTGCAGCGGGCGCAGCTCAGCCACGTCTTCCGCAGTACGACGCCAGCGTGCCTCCGGGCGTCGCCGCAACGCACCGAGCCCGCTGCACGGCACGTCAGCCAGCACTCGGTCGTAGGAGCCCTCCGGCCAAGTCGGCTTGGTGCCGTCGGCGACCAGCACCTTGTGGTCTCCGGGGACGGCCCGCAGGTTCGACCGCACCAGCTCGGCGCGGTGCGGCAGCGGCTCTACCGCAGTGATCGCCACACCCCGTTGGCGACCGATCGCCGCGAGCAGAGCGGCTTTGCCTCCCGGGCCGGCACACAGGTCGAGCCACTTGGCGTCCCTGCCCTCCAGTGGCGCCGTCGCAAGCGCGGTGGCGACCAACTGCGACCCCTCGTCCTGCACGCCGGCCCGGCCGGAGGAGACGGCGGAGATCTTGCCAGGGTCGCCGCCGCTCTGCAGGACGGCGGCGTACGGCGAGTAACGCGCGCGAGTCGCTCCGGCGACGATGAGATCGTCCACCTCGGCCAAACCAGGCCGTGCCACCAGCGTCACGCGCGGCGGCTCGTTGTCGGCGTCGAGCAGGTCGTCGAGTTCATAGCCTTCGGTGTGCAACGCACCGGCGAAGGCCTCGACGATCCAGCGCGGGTGGGCCTTCGCGATCGACAGGAAGCCGAACAGGTCGTCGTCGGAGTGCGGCGCGACGTCGACGATCCACTGGTCGAAGGTGCGCTGGCTGACCTTGCGCAGGACGGCGTTGACCAGGCCGCTGCGGCTCTGGCCGACCTCGGCACGGGTCAGGGTGACCATCTCGTTGACGGCCGCGTAAGTGTCGACACGCATCCGGAGCAGCTGGTGCGTGCCAAGCCGGAGCAGGTCGAGCAGCTCCGGATCCAGCTCAGCCAGCGGCCGGGAGACGCTGCGCGCGAGGATCACGTCGTAAGTGCCCTGCCAACGCAGGGTGCCGTGCACGAGCTCGGTGCAGAAGGCTGCGTCGCGACCGCTCAGTTTGTGGTCGCGGAGCGCCTTGTTCAGGGCCAGGTTGGCGTAGCCGTCCTCGGACGAGACCTGCCGGATCACCTTGTAGGCGACCAGCCGGACCTGGTCGGGCCGCCGTTGCGGCGCCCGGTTGCGTGGAGTGCGGTCGCTCACCCGGCAGTCGATTCCGCGCCGGCGGCGCTGGTGGCAGGTGACTCGCCCGGCTCCGCGGCCCTCGGGGCCAGGCGGTCCTCATCGGTGATCCGGACGCCGCGGGCCCAGTCGGCGGCGGCCATCGGCTTCTTGCCCTGCGGCTGCACGGTGACGAGTTTCAGCACCTTGCTGCCGGTACCGACCTCGACGCTCGACTTCGTGATCCGCAGTTCGCCCGGCGGCAGGTCGTCCTCATCGGTCAGGTCCACGTCGAGCACCTTGAGGCGCTCACCGCGGAACGTCGTCCATGCTCCCGGCGCCGGGCTGCAGCCGCGGACCAGGCGGTCGACGCGCTGGGCCGGCGCGGTGAGGTCGAGCTCGGCGTCCTCGACATTGAGCTTGGGGGCGAGCGTGACACCGTCGGCCGGCTGCTCGACGGCCACCAGCGCGCCGGCCTCGATGCCGTCGAGGGTGTCGACGAGCAGCTTGGCACCGGACTCCGACAGCCTGGTCAGCAGGTCGCCGGCGGTGTCCTTCGGGCCGATCCGTTCCGTCAGTACGCCGTACACGGGTCCGGCGTCGAGCGCCTTGACGATCCGGAACGTGCTCGCGCCGGTCACGTCGTCACCGGAGATGATCGAGTGCTGCACCGGCGCGGCACCACGCCAGGCCGGCAGTACCGAGAAGTGCAGGTTGATCCAGCCGTGCGGCGGGATGTCGAGCGCGGCCTGCGGCAGCAGTCCGCCGTACGCGACGACCGGGCAGCAGTCCGGTGCGAGCTCGGTCAGCCGGGCCAGGAAGTCGGGGTCGCTCGGCTTGACCGGCTTCAGCACCTCGACCCCGAGCTCTTCGGCGTACTGCGCGACCGGGGAGGCGACCAGCTTGCGGCCGCGGCCGGCCGGGGCGTCCGGGCGGGTGACGACGGCGACCAGCTCGTGGCCGCTGGCAACGATCGCGCGGAGCGCGGTGACGGACACCTCGGGGGTGCCGGCGAAGACAACTCTCACAGTCCGAATCCGTTCGTCGGGTGCGGCGAGACCTTGACCTGCGGCGGTCCGGACAGCCCGGACCACTCCGCTTCGCGGATCGCCTTCATCGCGCTCTTGCGGGTGACCGTGTCCAGCCGGTCGACGAACAGCACGCCGTCCAGGTGGTCGGTCTCGTGCTGGATGCAGCGCGCGAGCAGGTCCGAGCCCTCGATCACCACCGGGTCGCCGTACATGTTGAAGCCGTGCGCGATCACACTCATCGCGCGGCGGCAGTCGAAGGTCAGGCCGGGGATCGACAGGCAGCCCTCGGGGCCGAACTGTTCGTCGGCCGACAGGCTCAGCTCGGGGTTGACCAGGTGGCCGAGCTCGCCGTCGACGAAGTACGTGAAGACGCGCAGCCCGACGCCGATCTGCGGTGCCGCCAGCCCCGATCCGGGCGCGGCCTGCATGGTGTCGGTCAGGTTCTGGACCAGCCGGCGCAACTCGGCGTCGAAGTCGACGACCGGGTCGGCCTTGGTGAGCAGAACAGGATCGCCGAACAGGCGGATGGGTTGAACCGACACGCAAACTCCACAGCACTCACCGAAGGGGGGACCCGGCAAGTCTAGTGGTCATCGCGCCGGCCCCGAGCCGACCGCCTCCAGTCGCTGACAGCGACCACCCCCCTCCACATTGTTGCCATCAGCACGTACTGTGGTCCCAGGCGTACCTACAGTCACTGCCGTCACACGCCCAACGGGAGACACAAATGCCCACAGCGACACGGGGGGCAGCCGGCCTGATCCTGCTCGGTGCCCTGCTCGCCCAAGCTCCATCGGCCGCCGCGCGCGTGCCATCCGAACCGTCGTACTCCGGAGCGGACACCACCCCTTCCCAGCTGCCCAGTACGACGCCGAGCGCAGCGCCCTCCGCGGTACCGACGACGACACCTACCAGCGGACCGGCCGGAGACCCTGCCGGGGAACCGACGATCGCGCCCGAGCCCGACCCGACCGCGCCGGACGACCAGGAGCCGTCCGGTGACCCGGTCGCCGAGCCGCCGGCGGCGAAGTCGTGGACCGAGGTCGTCCAGGAAGTGATCCGCACCTCGCCGGACTCGTCGATGCTGCGAGCAACCGCTCTCGCCGACCAGAGCAAGCAGGTGATGCGCTGCTTCAAGCTCGAGACCGAGAAGTACTGCCTCGGTCTGGGCTTCGTCGACAAGCTGCCCAGCGGCGCTCAGTTCACCGAGATGACCGCCACGTCCGAGACCTCCGGTGACACCGAGCGCGCGTCGTCCGATCAGGACATCGCGACCGGCGCCCTGAGCCCGGCTGCCTTCGTGACCGAAAGGTCCTCCCTCTCGGACGGTGCTCGCCTCGATGCGGAACTGGAGGAGATGCAGTCCGCTTGGGACGGCCGCGACAAGGCCCGTGCGCTGCGTGAACTCGATCTCCCGGCGAGCGCCTCGGACCCCGCCGACCCTGAGCAGGCGCCGGCCGAGCCGGGCGCGGCGACGAGCCCCTCGGCGGATGCCACGGCGGCTCCGGCTGCCACCCCGACGGCGACCCCCACCGTGACTCCGACCCCTACCTCGACCCCGACCGCTCCGGAGCGGTCCACGCCGACCGCGCCCGGGACGCCGAAGCCGAAGCCGCCGGTCTCGAAGCCGCCGGTGAAGCTGCCGTCGTCGGCGTACATCATGAAGGGTTTCCAGACCTCGCAGGACAAGGGCTACTGGTGTGGTCCGGCCACCTTGCAGGCGATCGACTGGGCCGACGACCGGCAGAAGGACACCCAGGCGTCCTGGGCCAAGGACCTCGGCGCGACCACGTCGGGGACCGCGATCTCGGCGCTGGTCAAGCAGACCAACCTGAAGACCGACTGGGACCTGGCGGCGGGCAAGTACATCGTCCAGAGCGTCGGTCACTGGAACACCCAGAAGTTCTTCGCCGTCCACAAGAGCCACCTCGGCGACGGCAAGCCGGCCCCGGTGATCGAGCACGTCCAGCTGCTCAAGCGGTATTTCCCGTACCTCGCCTTCAACCACAGCGGGCACTACCAGGTCGGGCGCGGGTACGACGCCAAGAAGGGCACCATCGGCATCTTCGAGGTGTTCAACGAGCGTCGTTTCAACAGCCGCGGCAACGTCACCGACGGGCCGAAGAACATCCCGGCCTCGGCGTTGTTCAACGCCACCCTGGCCAACCAGTTCAAGAACATCGGGCTGTAGGCGGATGCGTCCGTCGAAGCTGCTCGGCCCGGTGGCCGTGGTCGCCGGGCTGGCCCTGCTCGCCAGTGCCTGCTCCTCCGGTCAGCCGGAGAGCGCTCCACCAGACTCGCCGACGACCACCGGTACGCCGGGCGCCAGCCAGACCCCGGCGGGACCGGGCAGTACGCCGAGCTCGCCGACCCCCAGCGTTCCGCCGACCCCGGCCGGTCCACCCAGCTTCACCAAGATCCTGAAGCAACCGGTCGACGGCCAGCACATCGTCACCCAGCACCGCAAGTACCTCGTCACCCGTGGCAGCGACGAGGCCGGCACCACGACGGTGACGGACCGGGCCAGCAAGCGGACCGTCGTCAAGCACGTGCCGCCGGCCGGGTTCGTGGCCCAGTCGCCGGTGGTGATCGACGACCGCTGGGCGTTGATCGAGGAGATCCGGGACAACGGTCCGAGTCCGCAGATCCGGGCGTACCGCTATGACCTGACCACGGGCAAGAGCGTCGATCTGGCGGCCCAGAGAGCGCTTCCTCCCATCTCCGAGCCGGAGATCGGCGCGGCCGGCGGCACGTTCGCCTACAGCAGCACCGACGCCAAGCGCCGTTCCTGCCTGGTGGTCGCCGAGCTGGCGACGCTGAAGGCACGGACCGTGAGTTGCGTGGCCGATCCCGGCTACTTCGCCGATCCGGTCGTCTCGAGCGACTCGGTCACGTTCAGCGAGATCACCGCGCCACAGACGGCGAGACGGTGCAAACGGCTGCTCACTGCGCCGCTGGCCGGCGGTGCGGCCGGTCCGGTGGTAGCCGCGAAGAACTGCATCCAGTGGAGCGGGGCCTCGTTGCGTGGGGCAACCGTTTGGTCGGAGGTCGGCGCCTCGGACCCCGACCAGTACCAGAGCACCGGCTATGTCCGGGAGAAGGCCGGTGCCACGGTGCGCTCGATCGGGCCGATCGTCACCGACACCATCGTTGCTTGCGGCAACTGGATTCACTGGGAGGTGCGCACCGTCACCGAGGGGGTGGAGCGCTTCCAGCTCCAGCGCTGGCAGCCCGGTATCGCCCGCCCGCAACGCGTCTACGCCACTCCCCCGGATGCTGCCATCACTCCGGCGACCTGCCAGGACGGCAGCCTCATCTTCGAGGTCGCCCACCTGGGCGCCGGTGCCAAGTACACCGAAGCGCTGGCCGTCACCACCACCTGACCTCGCCGCCCGTGACCCCCGCCGCACCTGACCCGGCGGCACTGACCTCGCCGCCCCTGACCTCCCCGCCGAGGTCGGTGGCCCGGTCGCGGGCGGGCAGATCAGCGGGCCCGCGGTGCGCCGTCAGACGGGCAGGTCAGCGGGCCGGCGGTCTGCCGTCAGACGGGCAGACCGCGGGCTCTGAGCTGGGCGCGGAGGGTGTTGGCGTCGGTGAAGACCTCGGCATCGAGGCCGGCCGCGCGGGCCGCCACGACGTTGTAGTCCTTGTCGTCGGTGTAGAAGCTGCGGGCCGGGTCGAGCTGGTAGCGCTCGATCAGGATCCGGTAGATCTTCTCGCCCGGCTTCACCGTCTGCTCGGTGCCGGAGACGACCTCGCCGGTGAAGCCGGTGAGGATCGGGAACGACTCCTTCGCGACCTCCCACTTCTCCGCCGAGAAGTTCGTCAGCGCGTACGTCGGGATGCCCTGCTCACGGAGCTCGGTGATCAGCTCCGCGGTGCCCTCGATCAACCCCTTGGCCATCTTCAGCCAGCCGGTGTCGTACGCCGCGATCCACTCCGCGTGCTCGGGATGCAGCGAGCTGAGCTCGCTGACCGCCTCCGCCCAGGTCCGGCCGGCGTCCTGCTCCGCGTTCCACTCGGGCGTCGCGACGGTGGTCAGGAAGTGCTCGCGCTGCGCGGCATCCGGGATCAGCTCGTGGTAGAGGTAGTCGGGGCTCCAGTCCAGCAGCACTCCGCCGATATCGAACACCACATCGTCAATGCTCCGCTCGGTCATACCGCCACCCTAGGTGGCAGGTTGAGTTCGCTGTACTGCGCTGTTCGCCTCGGCGCGGGCCTGCAGGGCCGGGGCCAGTGCCAGCTGGCCGGCGAAGAGCAGGGCACCGAGCACGGCGCAGCCGATCCAGACCGTGGCGCTGCCGGCGTGCTCGAGCGTGTTCGTGCCGAGCAGCGGCCCGACGACGCTGCCGAGGCCGAACGACATGCTCCCGGCCAGCCCCAGATAGCCACCGCGCAGGTCGACCGGGGCAAGGTCGGCGAGGACCGCGCCGATCACGGCCGCGAACCCGATCTCGCCGACCGTCCAGACCACCACCGACAGCGCGTAGCCCCACCAGCTGTGCACCACTGCGCCGAGCCCGAAGCCCACGCCGACGATCAGCATCGACCCGGCCAGCAGTTTCGGCCGGTCGAGTGCGGCCAGCCGCCGGTTCACGAACGGCTGCACCAGCACGATCACGACCCCGTTCAGCCCGATCACCAGCCCGTACGTCGAGCTCGGCAACCCGTCGCCGGCCATCGCCAGCGGCAGTGTCGAGTAGCCCTGGAAGTAGATCGTCGCGTAGCCGATCTGGAGCAGGATCATCAGCAGGAAGGTGGTGTCCCGCAGCGCGACCGGCAGCAACCGGCGGCGTGGCCCTTCGTCGAGCACCGGCCGGGTCTCGGGCACCATCCGCCAGATCACCAGCGCGGCGGCGACCGACGTACCGGCGTTGATCCAGAACAGCCAGTTGTAGCCGATCCCCGCGAGCACGCCCGCGCTGACGGTGGAGACGGAGAAGCCGAGGTTGATCGCCCAGAAGAGCAGCCCGTACGCGCGAACGCGCTCTCTCGGCTGCAGCAGGTCGGCCACCGTCGCCTGCACCGCGGGCCGGAACAGGTCGCCCATCAGGCCGACCACGAAGGCCGCCGCCCAGATCGTCCCCATCGACCGCGCCGAGCCGAGCAGGATCAGCGCTGCTGCCGTACCGAAGAAGCCGATCAGCATCGTCCGGCGACGGCCGAACCGGTCGGACAACCAGCCACCGACGAGCTGCGAGACCACCGACCCGACACCGACCGCAGCGGCCACGGCACCCGCCGTACCGGCCGAGAGCTGGCGGTCCTGGGTCAGGTAGAGCACCAGGAAGGGCTGGACGAAGCTGCCGAGCCGGTTGATCAGCTGGCAGACCCACAGGGCCCAGAAGGCGCGTGGCAAGCGCGGTGCGTCGTTCATGGCTCCAACTGTCGAGCGGTGGGCGCGGCCTGTCGAACATTAGGCGGAGAACTAATCCTTTCGCCCGTACGCCGCCCCCACTAGGGTCGGACAGGTGATCACCCTGAGGCTGGGCAGCGAGGACGTGAGCCGGATCCGGTTCGCCTTCTCGCCGGTCTGGGAGACAGTGACGAGCATCCGGGCGCTGAGCAACAGTACGGCGAGCAGCGTGCACGGGCCCTGGCTGCGCAAGGTCCGGCCGCTGCTGGAGAAGCACGACCTCTCGTTGCTCAAGGCCCTTGTTCCACCGGTCAGCTACATTCCCGACTTCATCACCCCGGCGCCACCCCGCCGCTCCACCAGCTTCGAGTCAGGTCTCGCCGCGATCGCCGCCACTCCTCTGCCCCTCGTCGTCGCCGAGCTGACCAAGCTGCACGAGGACACTCCACACCCGCTGCTACCGGAGCTGATCGCCAAGCCCACCGTGGCACTCGACCGGCTCACCTCGGCGCTCGACGCCTACTGGCGGCTGGCGATCGAGCCGGACTGGCGCCGGATGCGGGCGCTGCTGCAGGAGGATCTCGCCTTCCGGCTGGAGGAACTGGCCGGCGGTGGGATGGGACGCGTACTTCGCAATCTCCACCCATCAGTGCGCTTCTGCGGCGACCGCATCGAGATCGACCGTCCGTACTGCTGCGACGGCGAACCGCTGCCCGGTCAGGGCTTGCTGCTCGTCCCCTGCGTCTTCACCTGGCCGGCCGCCCTGCCGGTGACCGGAGCCCCGCACGTTCCGACGATTACCTACCCGCCACGCGGCCTCGGCCGGCTCTGGGACAGCCAGGATGACGTCAGCGGGTCGCCGCTGGCCGAGCTCGTCGGCAGGACCCGCGCAGCGATCGTCAGCCACCTCGACCTGCCGATGTCGACCACTCACCTGGCCCACCAACTCGGCGTTTCCGCACCCACCTTGAGCGTCCACCTGGGCATTCTGCGCAACGCGGGGGTGGTCGACTCCCGCCGCGACGGCCGCACGGTCCTCTACTCGCGGACCTCACTGGGCAACCAACTGCTGGCCGCGTCCCGCCCAGCGACGTTGGCTCTGACCTAGCCGCTCAGCCGAAGGAGGCAGGGTCGACCTGTACGCGCACGGAGCCCGGCAGCTTCTTGGTACTCCGCGCTGCCTGCCCTTCCTTCAGTGCCCGGGCGAGACTCGCCCCGGCCACCCGCGGAGTTCGCAGGACGGCGCGTGCGGTTTCGTCGTCGATCGCCACCGGACCGAGAACATCCAACCCTGCTTGAGGATCCATCACCTGCCGCACCCGCGCGACCAGATCGGAGACCGCGTCCATAGGCCCGGTCAACTCGGCGAGCTTCGCGGCCGGCGCCAGCCGCGCAGTACGCCGCTCCTCCAGTTCCCGCGCCGCGAAACCCTCCGGACTCCACCTGACCACGGCTTGCAAAGGCGTGGCCGAAGGCTCACCCACCATGATCACCGAGCCGCCAGACCTGGCCGGGCGCACCAGGGCCACCGCGTTGAACCACCGCCGTACCGCCTCTTCCGGTGCCCGGAGATCCGGCCGAGCGAGCAGCAGCCAGGTGTCGAGCAGCAGGGCGGCGCTGTAGCCACCAGCGGCGACCGGCTCCGCGCCCGGGGTCGTGACGATCAAGGCGGGCTCGCCTGAGACGGTGTCCAGCATGTTGTCGCCGCCCGAGGTCCGAACGATGACCCCGGGAAAGGCGCGGCCTAGCTCTTCGGCGGTCCGGCGGGCTCCCACGATGGCGGCCCGCATCCGGGTGTCACCGCACTCGGGACAGCGGTGATCCGCCGCAGGTCGACCGCACACACTGCAACTCGGCGGCCCTGCACCCTCGGTTCGCCGAAGTGTGCCGCCGCAGGTGGAGCAGCGTGACGGTGCACGACAGGTTTGGCAGACCAGGCTCGGCAGGTAGCCCGCCCGGGGAACCTGCACCAGCACGGGGCCTGTCTTCAGTCCCTCGCGAGCGACCTCGAACGCACGGTGCGGAAGCCGTGCGGCCCGCGCCGCCGGGTCCCGGGCGAGGTCGGTGTCGGTCTCTCCGGTGATGTGCACCGCAGGCGAGGCCGCCCGGACGACCGTGCGATCCGCGATCAGCTCACCGGCCCAGCCGGACTCGATCAACGCGGCGGTCTCGGCCGACCGCGCAAACCCGCCCATGATGGCGGCGCACTTCTGCCGGTGGGCGCGCAGCAGCAGCACCTCGCGGGCATGCGAGTAGGGGGCGCGCGGCTCGGCGTACGAGTCGTCGCCGTCGTCCCACAGCGCCACCAGACCGAGATCCGCGACGGGTGCGAAAGCCGCGGCACGGGTGCCGATCACCACGCGGGTGCAGCCACGCACAGCAGCAAGGAACGCCCGGTACCGCGCTGTGGGGCCGAGGTCGGCGGAGAGGGTGACGAAACCGTCTGGCCCGAGCACCGCGGTA
This sequence comes from Kribbella sp. CA-293567, assembly GCF_027627575.1. Classification (NCBI taxonomy): domain Bacteria; kingdom Bacillati; phylum Actinomycetota; class Actinomycetes; order Propionibacteriales; family Kribbellaceae; genus Kribbella; species Kribbella sp. CA-293567. Next base: position 3,167,060 of record NZ_CP114065.1, on the reverse strand, counting down.
CAGGCTGCGGCCAGTCGCTCGAGATCGCGGGCGTCCGGTGCGAGCAGCAAGGCGCCACGACCGGACGCTGCGCAGACGGCAGCGGCCTGGGCGAAGGCCAGCGCCCAATCGGCTCCCGGTACGGCGGTCCAGATGGCCCGCGGCGCCTCGGCCCGGGTCAAGGCGTCGAGGAATCCTCCCGCTTGGGGGTACGGCGCCCACTCCGAGCGGGAGGTCGAAGCCGCCGGGCGGACGGGCTGCGTGCACTTCAGTGCCTCCGCTTCGACCTTCGCGAGCCGGGGCGGGACGGCCAGCCGGGTCACATCGGCGAAGACTCCGGCGTACCGGTCGGCGACGGCCCGGCAGAGGTCGGCGATCTCGGGCGTCAGCACCTGCTCGGGCGAGACCACCTTGCGGATCCGGGCCAGCTTGCCCTCGTGCTCGGAGGACTCCAGTCGCTCCAGCACGAACCCGTCGAGGTCCTTGCCCGCGAACCGGACCTTGACCCGGGTGCCGGGCTGCGCCGCGTCGGCGAGGTCGTCGGGCACCAGGTAGTCGAACGGCCGGTCCAGGTGCGGCAGTGGCATGTCGACCGCGATCCGGGCCACCGGCAACTCCGAGGTGATCCCGGCCGGCGTCTTGGTCCGTGAACGCCGAACGGTCTCGCGCAGCAACGTCAACTGCTCCGGTGAGTCCCCGTTGGATGCCACCTGGGAACTCTAGTCGGGCGAGACGACGTCCCGCCGCACCCTGTGGATATGTCACCAGTGGTGGGTTCGGACAGCAAGCGGCGACCTTGAACAGGAAATAACTTGTTCAAGGTCGCCGGATGGTGTTCGAGGTGACTACTTGCTGACGGCAGCCTTCAGCGCCTCGACGCGGTCCGTCCGCTCCCAGGTGAAGTCCTCACCCGTGCGGCCGAAGTGGCCGTTGCGCGCGGTCTGCGCGTAGATCGGGCGGAGCAGGTCCAGGTCGCGGATGATCGCGGCCGGGCGCAGGTCGAAGACCTCCAGCACCGCGTCGCTGATCTGGTCGACCGGGACCGTCTCGGTACCGAAGGTGTCGACGTAGAAGCCGACCGGAGCCGCCTTGCCGATCGCGTACGCGACCTGGCACTCGGCCCGCGCGGCCAGGCCGGCGGCGACGATGTTCTTGGCGACCCAGCGCATCGCGTACGCCGCCGAGCGGTCGACCTTCGACGGGTCCTTGCCGGAGAAGGCGCCGCCACCGTGGCGGGCCATCCCGCCGTAGGTGTCGATGATGATCTTGCGGCCGGTCAGCCCGGCGTCACCCATCGGGCCGCCGATCTCGAACCGGCCGGTCGGGTTGACCAGCAGCCGGTAGTCGGTCGAGTCGATGTCGAACTGCTCGAGCACCGGGTCGACGACGTGCTTCTTCACGTCCGGCGTCAGCATCGAGTCCAGGCTGATGTCGGCGGCGTGCTGGCTGGAGACCACCACGGTGTGGATCCGGACCGCCCTGTCACCGTCGTACTCGACCGTGACCTGGGTCTTGCCGTCCGGGCGCAGGTACGCCATCGTGCCGTCCTTGCGGACCTCCGACAGCCGCGCCGACAACCGGTGCGCGATGGTGATCGGCAGCGGCATCAGCTCGGGCGTCTCGTTCGACGCGTAGCCGAACATCAGGCCCTGGTCGCCGGCGCCCTGCAGGTCGAGCTCGTCGGACGACGACTCCGACCGGTTCTCGTAGGCGGTGTCGACGCCCTGCGCGATGTCGGGCGACTGGCTGCCGATCGCGACCGTGACGCCACAGGACGCGCCGTCGAAGCCCTTCAGCGACGAGTCGTAGCCGATCTCGAGGATCCGGTCCCGGACGATCCCGGGAATGTCCACGTACGCCGACGTGGTGACCTCGCCGGCCACCACCACCAGCCCGGTGGTGACCAGGGTCTCCACCGCCACCCGGCTCTTCGGGTCTTCGGCCAGCAGTGCGTCGAGGATCGAGTCGCTGATCTGGTCAGCGATCTTGTCGGGATGACCCTCGGTCACCGACTCGGACGTGAAAAGGCGCCGTGCCACGGATTCTCCTTGGAATTCCTCGTCTGCCACCCGGCAGGGGAAGGTCGTTCCCCCACCCGCGCACCGCACCCCGCGACGCTGTGGGGAAGTATGCCAGCAGTTCCGTTCACCAGGCCGGAAAATGCGCTGAAATGCCCATTTACCGAGACAGTGTGCTCACATCGTGAACACTGCCGCGTAAAACGAACGAGTAATTCATCCCACAATGGACTAAGGTGAGCCTTTCCTAAACAGCAGGTCCGGCATGGCGAGCACGGTCTGCAACTCGTCCGCGCCCAGGATTTCGAACTGGGATCTAGGCGTGCGGGCCCACGCTGACTTCTCCAAGGGTCAGTTGCGGCTGGGCGTTGCTGATCTCGCCGAGGCGTTCGGCTTCGGCGTCGAGCTGTTCGAGTTGGCGGGGTCGGAGATCACCGAGGGTCTCGACCGTGAGGCGAAGCTTGCGGCCGCTGCGGCGTTGGTGCCAGACCCCGGCGACGATGCCGTCGACGAGAAGCAATGGATAGTTGCCGGCCTGTCCCCGGGCGAGAGCGCGATCCCAGGCCTTGCCGGGGAAGAGCAGTTCGCGCGGGTGGCTGCCGACGCCGTACGCGTCGAAGTAGGGAAGCAGCCGGACTCCGCGCGCACGATCGGCGGTGAACTCGGTGTCGCCCCGGAGCAGCCAAGCGGGACGATCGTCGACCAGCACCTTCTCCAGTTCGTCCGCCAGCCGGGTGAACAGCTTGGCCGTGGCCGTCGGCGAGACGCTGAGCCATTTGGCGAAGTGCTGCGACGTCGCCGGCCCGTACGACCACAGGAACCGCCGTACCAGGTCGCTGAGCGCGCTCTCCGAGCTCACGGCTTCGAACGGGGCGAAGCGATGCGGGTTGGTATAGGTCGTGTTCCGGCCACGGTTCGGGCCATAACAGAGGACTCCGGCGTTCGCGGCAGCCGAGATCGCCTGCCGCCAGCGCGGCCAGTAGCCCTGGAAGGCCGGCATCACCAGGTCGCCCGCCCACGAACCGGTCCGCCCGATCACCTCGTCACTGAGCTCGTCCACGGTCAGGTCGTCCTCGGCCAGCGCGTCCCCGACCGCGGCGATCACCTGCGCGGTCTGCTCCGGAGTCATCCGCATCGCGGGCGACGCCGACGAGACGGGACCCGGCAGAGCCGACAGCGCCGCCACCCAACTGGCCAGCTCGTCGGTCGGCAGCAGGTGAACGGTCCCCCTCGGCCCGAACGTCTTCACCAGACTCCGGTCGCCCCACAGAGCCTGCTGGACGTGCTCCCGGGTTCCACCCTCCAGCCGCAACGCGACCGAGATCTCGGCGGCCGACAACACCTGAGCATGAGCCCCGGCCATCCCCCGTACGACGTCCGTCGGCGTCCCCGTCGCGGGAACGTTCAGGTGGTGCCTCGTCATCCGTCGTGCGACGACGGCCTGCCAGCTCACGGACTTCATGAGAGGAGGCTAGAAGCAACAGCGGTCAGGAACTGACCTAGGCGGCAGCTCAGTGCCAGTGGGTGGCGACCAGGTTCCAGATGACGCCGGCCAGGGCGTCCTTGCTGCCTGACGGCACCGGGAGGGCAGCACCGGCGCGGTCGAGGATGACGGCCTCGTTCACGTCGCTGCCGAAGACCTTGCCGCCGGAGACGTCGTTCACGACCAGCAGGTCGCAGCCCTTGCGCTCCAGTTTGGCCCGGCCGAGATCCAGCACGGTGTGGTCGGCGTCGCCGGTCTCGGCGGCGAATCCGACGATCACCTGGTCGGCGCGGCGGCGCTCGTGCGAGATGGTGGCGAGGATGTCGGGGTTCTCGATCAGGCTGACGGCGGGCACCGAGCCGTCGCCGGTCTTCTTGATCTTGTGCTCGGCGACGTCGGCCGGGCGGAAGTCCGCCGGAGCGGCCGCCATCACGATCGCGTCGGCGTCCCCGGCGCGGCCGGTGATCTCGTCGTACAGGTCGCGGGTGCTGGTCACCTGGACGACCTGGACGCCCGCCGGGTCGGCGAGCTCGGAGTTGGCGGCGACCAGAGTGACCTTCGCGCCCCGGGCGGCCGCGATCCGGGCCAGCGCGTAGCCCTGCTTGCCGGACGACGAGTTGCCCAGGTAGCGGACCGGGTCGAGGTGCTCACGGGTGCCACCCGCGCTGATCAGGACGTTCTTGCCGGTCAGATCGGCCACCGACTGGCCCGCGGCGCGCGCGGCGTGGTCGGCCAGCATCAGCTGGCTGATCGCGAAGATCTCCGACGGCTCGGGCAGCCGGCCACGGCCGGTGTCGGAGCCGGTCAGCCGCCCGACGGCGGGGTCGAGCACGGTGATTCCGCGCGACCGCAGGGTCTCCACGTTGGCCTGGGTGGCCGGGTGCTCCCACATCTCGGTGTGCATCGCCGCCGCGAACAGGATCGGGCAGCGGGCCGTCAGCAGGGTGTTGGTCAGCAGGTCGTCAGCCAGCCCGTGGGCGGCCTTGGCGATCAGATTGGCGGTCGCGGGCGCGACGACCACGAGGTCCGCGCCCTTGCCGATCCGGACGTGCGGCACCTCGTGAACCTCGTCGAACGGGTCCGCCGTCACCGGATGGCCCGACAGCGCCGCCCAGGTGGCGGCGCCGACGAACTCCAGGGCGGCCGCGGTCGGCACCACCCGGACACTGTGTCCGGACTCGGTCAACCGGCGGAGCAGATCGCAGACCTTGTACGCCGCGATCCCGCCGCCGACGCCGAGCACCACCGACGGCCGCTGCCCCGTTGTCGTCATGGAGCGAAGGTACTAGGACTTCTCCGCGGCGGCCGCGGCGGCTTCCGCCTCGGCCTCGGGGTCGATGTCCGTGCAGGTCAGCACGCCGTCGTTGATCTCGCGCATCGCGATCGACAGCGGCTTCTCCTGGACGTGGGTCTCGACCAGCGGTCCGACGTACTCCAGCAGGCCTTCGCCGAGCTGGGAGTAGTAGGCGTTGATCTGCCGCGCCCGCTTGGCCGAGTACAGCACCAGCTTGTACTTCGAGTCGGTGTGGGTGAGCAGGTCGTCGATCGGCGGCGAGGTGATGCCGATGGCGACGGGCTGGTTGCCAGACAAAATGTCAGCTCTTTCCAGAGATGTTGGGTGATCGAATCAACTTTACCAACTGATCGGCCGCTTCCCGAACCGACGCGTTCACGATCGTCACGTCGAACTCCTTCTCGGAGGCCAGTTCGAGGGTCGCGGTCTCCAGCCGGCGCTCCCGCTCCTCGGCCGTCTCGGTCCCCCGGCCGACCAGCCGGCGGACCAGTTCGTCCCAGCTCGGCGGGGCCAGGAAGACGAAATGTGCCTCCGGCATCGTCTCGCGGACCTGCCGGGCGCCCTGCAGATCGATCTCCAGCAGCGCCGGCCGACCGGCCGCCAGCTTGTCCAGTACCGGCTGCCGGGGGGTCCCGTACCGGGCCGCCTTGTGCACCACGGCCCACTCGAGCAGCTCGTCGGCGGCGATCATCCGGTCGAACTCGTCGTCGGAGACGAACAGGTAGTGCACGCCGTGCGTCTCGCCGGGCCGCGCCTTGCGGGTGGTCGCCGACACCGAGATCCAGATGTCGGGGAACCGCTCCCGGATGTCGGCCGCGACCGTGCCCTTGCCGACCGCCGTGGGACCGGCCAGCACGGTCAGCCGGGCTCCACCGGTCTCCCGGTCCCCGTCCTGGGTGCCGTCTGTGGAACCGTGCTGAGCGTCCCGGGCACTGTCGGTGGAACCGTTCCCCGTGGCCACGTCTGTCTCCAGCTCACTCGGCTTCGGCGCACTCGACGCCAGTTCGGTCGAGGTCAGCTCAGTCTGCATCATCGGCGTCACTCCGCGAACTCACGCATCAGCGCCGCGATCTGGTTGGTCCCCAGACCCCGGACCCGGCGGGTCTCGGAGATCCCGGCCCGCTCCATGATCTGCTGCGCCCGGACCTTGCCGACGCCCGGGACACACTGCAGCAGCGCGCTGACCCGCATCTTGCCGATCACGTCGTTGGTCTGCCCCTCGTGCAGCACCTCCGTAGGCGATGCCCCCGAGTGCCGGATCCGGTTCTTGATCTCCGCACGCTCACGCCGTGCGGCAGCGGCCTTGTCCAGAGCGGCCGCGCGTTGCTCCGGAGTCAAAGAAGGAAGTGGCACCGTCTCACCTGTCCCGTTGTGTGTCTTCGCAGGTGAACCTAGCCAAACACGCCCTCCGACAGCAAACAACACACCAAGCGGAGACGACCGGTCCGGATCACAGTCAGCGGTCGCACCGTCGCCGATCCGGGCGCCGGCTGTCGCGCTGGGTGAGGATGAGGCGCGGGCCCGCGGGCCCGCGGACACCTGGCGAAGGCGTCAGGTGAGATCGACGTCACCGTCGTACGGCCGCGCGATCGGACGTTCCCCTCGGCGCCGGACCGTGGTCGCCGGCCGGGTGAGAGTTGCCAAAGGCAACATCAGCGGCCGGCCCGGCGGTCAGCTCAGGTTCGGGATCTCCACCTTGCAGGCGTCCTTCGCCTGGGTCGCGATCGCCTTGTACGCCGTGGTGACGGCGCCGAGCTGCCGGCTCAGCCGGGCCAGCTCGATCTCGTTCGTTCCGGCCTGCTGGGCCTTTTCGGCGAAGGCCGCAACCACCTTCCAGTCGTCCTTCACCTCGGCCGGCGCGCTCTCCTGCAGCTTCTTCGCGTCGTCGAGCAGCTTGGCGTAGTCCGCCGGTACCTGCGGATCGACGTTCGTCGCGGCGGCGGCGAAGCCGGCCAGGTCGACGCAGTAGGCCTGCTCTTCGGTACAGGCGGTCAGTCCGGCGGCCGCGAGCAGGATCGTCGCGGTCAGCACAGCGGTACGGCGCATCTGGGTTCTCGGCTTTCGGGGGGAACAGCGGTCGGAGAGGGTCACGGTACCGGCCGGCCCCAAAGGACCGGCCGGCGGTGGCCGTCGGCGAAGCTCAGGCGCCGAGGGTGATCTGGCAGGTGTCCTTGGCCTGCTTGGTGATCGCCTCACCGGCGGTCACCAGCTTCGGCCCGGCCTCCTTGCCCAGCTCCGCGAGCTTCGCCTGGTCGCCGTTGGCGTCCTTGGCCTTGGCCAGGTACTCGTTCATGACCTTCCAGTCATCCTTCAGGTCGTCCGGCGCCGACTTCGACAGCTTCTTCGCCTCGTCGGTGAGCTTCTCGACGGCCTCTTTGTCCTTCAGGTCCTTCAGGTTCTTCGACGTCTCCGCGTAGCTCTTCAACTCGCCGCAGTAGTCGCCGCCCGAGCAGGCCGTCAGAGTGCCGACGCCCATTGTCACTACCGCCACGAGGGCCGCAACCTTGCGCATTCCAGTCCTAACTGTTGCCGCGGGAAGACTCGCTCTTCCCGTCCTCGGCAACCCTGGCGAACGGCAGGGTCATCCGGCCCCGCGCGACGCCGTGAGGAAGCTCCCACGGCCCAGCTGGAACCGGCTCGCGACCTGTCGCGTCGCAGCCCCGGTCAGTACCCCAGGACCGTCCGGAAGGCATCGTTGGCGCGCTCGGCGGCGGCCCGCAGCGAGGCATCGTCCGGACCGGCGCCGAGGATCTCACGAGAGCTCGCCGGTACGACGTCGCGCACCGCCGCCCCGAAGACCTCGGCCAGCCCCTCGGCGGTGCCACCCTGGGCCCCGAGACCCGGCGCGAGCAGCGGACCGCGGATGTCCAGGTTCTCCCCCGTCGACTTGATCGTCGCGCCGACCACGGCCCCGAACGAGCCGAGATCGTCGGCATCGGCGTTGAGGTCCCGCAATCCGTCAAGCACCGCACCGGCGACGGTCGGCCCGGCAACCGTCCGGGCGGACTGGAACTGCGGCCCCTCCGGGTTGGACGTCAGAGCCAGCACGAACAGACCGGCTCCGGCCTCTCGTGCCTCGTCGATGGCCGGCTGCAGCGACCCGAACCCGAGGTACGGGCTGACCGTCAGCGCGTCACAGGCCAGCGGTCCCTTCTCCGCCAGGTACGCCGACGCGTACCCGGCCATCGTCGACCCGATGTCGCCGCGCTTGGCATCGATGATCACCAGGGCACCAGCTTCGCGAAGCCTGATCGTCGCCTGCTCCAGGACGGCGATCCCGGCCGAGCCGAACCGCTCGAAGAAGGCCGACTGCGGCTTGAAGACCGCGACGTGCTCGGCCAGCGCGTCGACGACGCCGTACGTGAAGGCGGCCAGGCCCTCCGCGGTGTCGGGCAGCCCCCACTGGTCGAGCAGATGGGAGTGCGGGTCGATGCCCACACACAGCGGACCACGCTGGTCCATCGTCGCCCGCAGGCGGGACCCGAACGGCTTGTTCTGCATGGGGAGATCACGCTCTCTCATCGGGAGGCCAGCAGGCGGTTGGTGCGGCGGACGAGGCCGGGGCCCCGGTAGATCAGGCCGGAGTACAACTGGACGAGGCTGGCGCCGGCGTCGAACAGCCGGGCCGCGTCGTCGGGGTCGAGGACACCGCCGACCCCGATGATCGGCAACGCGCCGCTGGTGCTCGCGTTGATCCGGGCAACGGTCTTGGCGGAGATCTCGGTCAGTGGCGCGCCGGACAGACCGCCGGCCTCACCGGCCAGCCGCTGGTCGCCGGCCGCCAGCCCGTCGCGGCCGATGGTCGTGTTGGTGGCGATGATGCCGGCCACTCCGACGTCGGTGCAGACGCCGAGCAGTTCGTCGATCGCCTGCTCGGTCAGGTCCGGTGCGATCTTCACCAGGATCGGCTTCGGCTTGAGCCCGCCCGTGGTCAGCGCCGACGCCTCGGTGTGCAGCGCGGTCAGCAGTTCCCGGAGGTGACCCGAGTCCTGCAGTGAGCGCAGCCCCGGGGTGTTCGGTGAGCTGACGTTGACGGCGAAGTAGTCGCCGAAGCGGTAGAGCCGCCGCAGCGAGGTGACGTAGTCCCCCACCGCCTCCTCCAGCGGCGTCACCTTCGACTTCCCGATGCTGATACCCAGCGGATACCCGAGATCGCCGTACTGCGCCAGCCGGGTGGCCAGCGCGGCCGAACCCTCGTTGTTGAAGCCCATCCGGTTGATCACGGCTTCGCTCTCGACCAGCCGGAACAGCCGGGGCTTCTCGTTGCCCGGTTGCGGCTGCGCGGTCACCGTGCCGACCTCGACGAACCCGAATCCGAGGGCGCGCCAGGCCGGCAACGCCACACCGTTCTTGTCCATCCCCGCGGCCAGCCCGACCGGGCTCGGGAAGCGCACTCCGAAGACCGTGCGCTCCAAGGCGGCCGGCAGCGCGCCGTACGAGCGGGAGAGCGCGGGCACCGCCCCCGGGATGCGGCTCAGTCGCCGCAACCCGTGAAGCGTCTGCTCGTGCGCCACCTCGGCGTCGCCCCTGCCGAGGCGGTAGAGGACGGGCCGAATGAGCCGCTGATACATCAGCTCGCCGCCTGCGGCGGCGGTGAGGCGAGGGAAGGCGCAGACGCGGAACCCCCAGGCGCATTCGTGTCGCCGGCCGGCGCCGCCGGCGCAGGGGCGGAGCCCGCAGGCGCATTCGCGTCGCCGCCGGAGCTTGCGGGCGCATTCGTGTCGCCGGCGGAGCCTGCGGGCGCCGTCGGCGCCGTGCCGGCAGGCGCGTCCAACCCGCCGCGGATGCGGTTCGCCCAGTCCTGCAGTGAGCGCACTCCGATGTCACCTGCCTGCTGGGCTTCGATGCCCTGGACGGCGGCGCCCAGCCCTTGCACGGTGGTGATGCAGGGGATGTTGCGGGCGACGGCGGCGCTGCGGATCTCGTAGCCGTCGAGCCGGGGCGAGCCGTCCTTGGTGATCCCGATCGGGGTGTTGACGATCAGGTTGAGTTCGCCGTCCTGGACCATCTGGACGATCGTCGGCTCACCGTTCGGGCCCGGGCCCTGGCTGCTCTTGCGGACCGTGATCGCCTGGACGCCGTTGCGCCGCAGGACCTCGGCGGTGCCCTCGGTGGCGTAGATCTGGAAGCCCAGATCGGCCAGCCGCTTGACCGGGAAGATCATGTGCCGCTTGTCCCGGTTCGCGACCGACACGAACACCTTGCCCGACCCCGGCAGCGGCTGCGAGGCGCCGGCCTGCGACTTGGCGAACGCCGTCCCGAAGGTCTCGTCGATCCCCATCACCTCGCCGGTCGAGCGCATCTCCGGCCCCAGCACGGTGTCCACCGACGAGCCGTCGATGGTCCGGAACCGGTTGAACGGCATCACCGCTTCCTTCACCGCGATCGGCGTCGACGCGGGCAGCGTGCCGCCGTCACCGGTGGCCGGCAGCATGCCCTCGGCCCGCAGATCGGCGATCGTCGCCCCGAGCATCACCCGGGCGGCCGCCTTGGCCAGCGGGGTCGCGGTCGCCTTCGACACGAACGGCACGGTCCGGGACGCCCGGGGGTTGGCCTCCAGCACGTAGAGCACGTCACCGGCCAGGGCGTACTGGATGTTCAGCAGACCTCGTACGCCGATCCCGCGGGCGATCGCCTCGGTCGACTCGCGGATCTTCTGGATGTCGGCGCTGCCCAGGGTGATCGGCGGCAGCGCGCACGACGAGTCGCCGGAATGCACGCCGGCCTCCTCGATGTGCTCCATCACGCCCCCCAGGAACAGCTCGTTGCCGTCGAACAGCCCGTCGACGTCGATCTCCACCGCGTCGTCCAGGAACCGGTCGATCAGCACCGGGTGCTCCCAGTTCGCGGTCAGCGCGCCACCGCTGAGCCGCTCGAGCGCGGCGGTCAGCTCGGCGACGGAGTACACGATCTCCATCCCGCGGCCACCCAGCACGTACGACGGCCGGACCAGGACCGGGAAACCGATCTCGGCGGCGATCTCCTGGGCCTCGTCGAACGACATCGCGGTGCCGTGCTTCGGCGCCGGCAGCCCGGCCTCGTCGAGCACCTTGCCGAAGGCACCGCGCTCCTCGGCCAGGTGGATCGCCTCGGGCGACGTACCGACGATCGGTACGCCGGCGTCGGCCAGCCGCTGGGCCAGGCCGAGCGGCGTCTGGCCACCCAGCTGGACGATGACGCCGGCGATCGGGCCGGCCTGCAGTTCGGCGTACACGATCTCCAGCACGTCCTCGCAGGTGAGCGGCTCGAAGTACAGCCGGTCGGAGGTGTCGTAGTCGGTGGAGACCGTCTCGGGGTTGCAGTTGACCATGATCGTGCAGTAGCCCGCGTCGCGCAGCGCCATCGACGCGTGCACGCAGGAGTAGTCGAACTCGATCCCCTGGCCGATCCGGTTCGGGCCCGAGCCGAGGATCAGCACCGCGGGGGTCTCGCGCGGGGCGACCTCGGTCTCCTCGTCGTAGGAGGAGTAGTGGTACGGCGTCGCGGCGGCGAACTCGGCCGCGCAGGTGTCCACCGTCTTGAAGACCGGCCGGATCCCCAGCGCCTGCCGGACACCGCGGACGACGTCCTCGGTCAGGTCGCGGATCTCGGCCAGCTGCAGGTCGGAGAACCCGTGCCGCTTGGCCAGCCGGATCACGTCGGGCGTCAGCCGCGGCGCGGCCGCGACCTGGAGAGCGGTCTCGTGGATCAGGTACATCTGGTCCACGAACCACGGGTCGATCTTGGTGGCGTCGAAGATCTGCTCCGGCGTCGCACCGCCCCGGATCGCGTCCATGATCGTCCGCAGCCGGCCGTCGTGCGGGATCTTGATTGCCTCCAGCAACGGCTCCAGCTCGGTCGCGGGAGCGCCGAGCCAGGAGAACCGGGCCTCCGGCTTCTCCAGCGACCGCAGCGCCTTCTGCAGCGCCTCGGTGTAGTTGCGGCCGATCGCCATCGCCTCGCCGACGCTCTTCATGTGCGTGGTCAGCGTCGCGTCGGCGGCCGGGAACTTCTCGAACGCGAACCGCGGCACCTTGACCACGACGTAGTCCAGGGCCGGCTCGAAGCTGGCCGGGGTCTGCTGGGTGATGTCGTTCGGGATCTCGTCCAGGGTGTAGCCGATCGCCACCTTCGCGGCGATCTTGGCGATCGGGAAGCCGGTCGCCTTGGAGGCCAGCGCGGAGGACCGGGAGACCCGCGGGTTCATCTCGATCACGATCAGCCGGCCGTCGGCCGGGTTCACCGCGAACTGGATGTTGCAGCCGCCGGTGTCGACGCCGACCTCGCGGATGATGCCGATGGCAAGGGTCCGCATGGTCTGGTACTCGCGGTCGGTCAGCGTCATCGCCGGCGCGACGGTGACCGAGTCGCCGGTGTGCACGCCCATCGGGTCGACGTTCTCGATCGAGCAGATGATCACCACGTTGTCGGCCTTGTCGCGCATCACCTCCAGCTCGTACTCCTTCCAGCCGACGATCGACTCCTCGATCAGCACCTCGGTGGTCGGGCTGGCGGACAGGCCGGCGCCGGCGATCCGGCGCAGGTCGGCCTCGTCGTAGGCCATCCCCGAGCCGACGCCACCCATCGTGAACGACGGCCGGACGACCAGCGGGTAGCCGAGCTCCGCGGCGGCGCCGAGCACGTCGTCGATCGAGTGGCAGATCCGCGAGACCGCGGTCGAGGCACCCAGCTTCTCGACGATCTGCTTGAACGACTCCCGGTTCTCACCTCGCTGGATGGCGTCCACGGAGGCGCCGATCAGCTCGACGCCGTACTTCTCCAGAACGCCGTTCTCGTGCAGCGAGATCGCCGTGTTCAGCGCGGTCTGGCCGCCCAGGGTGGCGAGCAGGACGTTCGGGCGCTCCTTCTCGATCACCTTCTCCACGTACTCCGGCGTGATCGGCTCGACGTAGGTCGCGTCGGCGAACTCCGGGTCGGTCATGATCGTGGCCGGGTTGGAGTTCACCAGGATGACCCGGAACCCCTCCTCCTTGAGCACCCGGCAGGCCTGGGTGCCGGAGTAGTCGAACTCGCAGGCCTGACCGATCACGATCGGGCCGGAGCCGATCACCAGCACCGAGTCGATGTCTGTACGGCGGGGCATCAGCTTTTCTCCATCAGCTCTACGAAGCGGTCGAACAGGTAGGCCGAGTCGTGCGGCCCGGCGGCTGCCTCTGGGTGGTACTGGACCGAGAAGGCGACGGTCTTCCCGTCCTTGCCGGTCAGCTTGAGCCCTTCGACGACGTTGTCGTTGAGCGATACGTGGGTCACCTCGGCGATGCCGTACGGCGTCTCGACCAGTGCGTCCAGCGGCGCGTCGACGGCGAAACCGTGGTTCTGCGAGGTGATCTCCACCTTGCCGGTGGCGCGGTCGAGGACCGGCTGGTTGATGCCGCGGTGGCCGTACTTCAGCTTGAACGTGCCCAGCCCCAGCGCCCGGCCGAAGACCTGGTTGCCGAAGCAGATCCCGAAGTACGGGATCTCGCGGCCGAGCAGTTCCTTCAGCAGCGTGGTCGGGTGCTCGGTGGTCTCCGGGTCACCCGGGCCGTTGCTCATGAAGATGCCGTCCGGGTTCACCGCCAGGACGTCGGCCAGCGAGGCGGTGGCCGGCAGCACGTGCACCTCGATCCCGCGCTCGGCCATCCGCTTCGGCGTCATCGTCTTGATCCCGAGATCGAGGGCGACCACGGTGAACCGCTTCTCCCCCTCGGCCGGTACGACGTACGCCTCGGCGGTGGTGACCTCGTCGGCCAGGTCGGCGCCGGCCATCGCCGGCTGCTCGAGCACCTTGCGCAGCAGCACCTCGGGATCGAGGATCTCGGTCGAGATCCCGGCCCGCATCGCGCCGCGTTCGCGCAGGTGCCGGGTCAGCGCCCGGGTGTCGATCCCGGCGATGCCGACGATGCCCTGGCCCTTCAGCTGGTCGTCGAGACCGCGGGTGGCGCGCCAGTTCGACGAGACCCGGGCGGGGTCGCGGACGACGTACCCGGCGACCCAGATCTTCTGCGACTCGTCGTCCTCGTCGTTCACCCCGGTGTTGCCGATGTGCGGCGCGGTCTGGGTGACGATCTGGCGGTGGTACGACGGGTCGGTCAGCGTCTCCTGGTAGCCGGTCATCCCGGTGGTGAACACCGCCTCGCCGAAGGTCTCGCCGGTCGCCCCGTACGACGTACCGGCGAAGGCGCGGCCGTCCTCGAGGACCAGCAGCGCGGCTTGTGTGGCGGCCTGGCTCATTGCTCGGCTCCGATCAGGGTCGAGATGGATTCGGTCAGCGGGGCGGTGTCGGCCTTGCGGCGCGGGCGGAAGCCGGTGTCGAGTTCGCGGCCGTCGTGGGTCCAGGTGACCACCACCAGGCCGGAGGCCTCGGCGGTGACCTTGCCCGCGATCCCGCGGTCGGTCCGGACGCCGGTCAGCTGGTCGACGGGGATGAAGACGTCCGCCGCTCCCTGCCGGTGGAAGACCAGGCCGGCCTCGCTGACGGCCAGGTCCGCGGTACTGCGGACTCCGAGTTCGTGCACGGCGATCCGGTCCATCCAGTCGCCGGCGGTGGTGGTGGCGACGTACACGCCTTCGACGCCCTTCACCTTGCCGTCCGTGGCGGCGGGCACGGCCGGCAGCGGCGCCAGGCCGGCCTGCCGCGCCTGACGGTTGCGCCAGCCGCGGTACATGCCGAACCAGCCCACTCCGATGACGAGCAGGGTGCCGAGGACCCCCAGGACAGCCTTCACTTGGTGAGCTTCCCGTCCAGGACGGTCGGCTCGCCCCGCAGGAAGGTCGCCATCACCCGGCCCGGCAGCTTCATTCCGGCGAACGGCGTGTTCCGCGACAGCGACGCGGTCTCGGCCGGTACGACGGTGCGCTCGGCCGCCGGGTCGACCAGCACCAGGTTGGCGGGTGCGCCCGGCACCAGCGGCTGCCCGTGCTCGCTGATCTGGCCGATCACGGCCGGCCGGTGGCTCATCCGGTCGGCGAGGTCGGCCCAGGTCAGCAGCTTGGTGTCGATCATCGTGTGCTGGACCACCGAGAGAGCGGTCTCCAGCCCGGTCATGCCGAACGCCGCCGCGCTCCACTCGCAGTCCTTGTCCTCGACCGGGTGCGGCGCGTGGTCGGTGGCGACGATGTCGATGGTGCCGTCGGCCAGCCCTTCCCGGACCGCCTCGACGTCGGCCTGGGTGCGCAGCGGCGGGTTCACCTTGTAGACCGGGTTGTACGACGCCGCCAGGTCCTCGGTCAGCAGCAGGTGGTGCGGCGTGACCTCGGCGGTGACCTCGAGCCCGCGCCGCTTGGCGGCCCGGACGATCTCGACCGAGCCCTTGGTGGACAGGTGGCAGATGTGCAGCTTCGAACCGACGTGCGCGTTGAGCAGGATGTCGCGGGCGATGATCGACTCCTCGGCGACACTCGGCCAGCCGGTCAGTCCGAGGACGCCGGAGAGCGCTCCCTCGTTCATCTGGGCGCCCTTGGTCAGCCTCGGCTCCTGCGCGTGCTGCGCGATCGTGCCGCCGAAGGCCTTCACGTACTCGAGGGCGCGGCGCATCAGGGCGGCGTCCCAGACGCAGTCGCCGTCGTCGGAGAACACCCGGACCCGCGCGGCCGAGTCGGCCATCGCGCCCAGCTCGGCCAGTTGCGTGCCCTGCCGGCCGACCGTGACCGCGCCGATCGGGTAGACGTCGGCGTACCCGCCTTCGCGGCCGAGGCGCCAGACCTGCTCGACCACTCCGGCCGTGTCGGCCACCGGGTCGGTGTTGGCCATCGCGAAGACGGCGGTGAAACCGCCCATCGCCGCCGACCGGGTGCCGGTCAGCACCGTCTCGGCGTCCTCGCGGCCGGGCTCGCGCAGGTGGGTGTGCAGGTCGACCAGGCCGGGGAGCGCGATCTGGCCGGTCGCGTCGATGATCTCGACGCCCTCGGGCCGGGCCACGTCGTTGCCGACGGCCACGATCTCGCCGTTGTCGATCAGCAGGTCCGCCACCTCACCGCCGACGATGCGGGCTCCGGTGATCAGGTACGCGTTCACGCCTTGGGCTCCTCAGTGGGATTGGTATCGGTACTGCCCGAGAGCAGCAGGTAAAGCACGGCCATCCGGACCGCCACGCCGTTCGTGACCTGTTCGACGATCACCGAGCGGGTCGAGTCGGCGACCTCGGCGCTGATCTCCATCCCGCGGTTCATCGGGCCGGGGTGCAGCACGATCGCCTCGTCGGGCAACTGCGCCATCCGGTGCACGTCCAGGCCGTAGCGCCGGGTGTACTCGCGGGCGCTGGGGAAGAACGCCTCACCCATCCGCTCCCGCTGGACCCGCAGCATCATCACCGCGTCGCTCTTGGCCAGCGTGCCGTCCAGGTCGTACGACGTGGCGCACGGCCAGCTGGTCATGTCGACCGGCAGCAGCGTCGGCGGGGCGACCACCGTGACCTCGGCGCCCAGCGTCGAGAGCAGCAGCACGTTCGAACGGGCCACCCGGCTGTGCAGGACGTCGCCGACGATGGTGATCCGGCGGCCGTCGAGCGAGCCGAGGTGGCGGCGCATCGTGAACGCGTCCAGCAGCGCCTGGGTGGGGTGCTCGTGGGTGCCGTCGCCGGCGTTCACCACCGAGCCGTTCAGCCAGCCGGAGGTGGCCAGCAGGTGCGGGGCCCCGGACGACCCGTGCCGGCAGACCACCCCGTCGGCGCCCATCGCCTGCAGGGTCAGCGCGGTGTCCTTGAGGCTTTCGCCCTTGCTCACGCTGGAGCCCTTGGCGGAGAAGTTGATCACGTCGGCCGACAGCCGCTTGGCGGCCGCCTCGAACGAGATCCTGGTCCGGGTGGAGTCCTCGAAGAAGAGGTTGACCACCGTGCGGCCGCGCAGCGCGGGCAGCTTCTTGATCGGCCGGTCCGCCAGGCTGCGCATCTCTTCGGCGGTGTCGAGGATGAGATTGGCCTCGTCCCTGGACAGATCACCGGCACTCAGCAAGTGCTTCACTGCGCCACCTCCTGCTCGGCCGAGCCCTGCTTGGCCGGACGGCGCTCGGGCGCCGGCTTGTCCGCGATCACCACGGCGTCCTCCGCGTCGTACTCGGTCAGGTGCACCGTGACCCGCTCGGCCAGCGAGGTGGGCAGGTTCTTGCCGACGTAGTCCGCGCGGATCGGCAGCTCGCGGTGGCCGCGGTCGACCAGGACGGCCAGCTGGACCGCCTTCGGCCGGCCGATGTCGCCGATCGCGTCCAGCGCGGCCCGGATGGTGCGGCCGGAGAACAGCACGTCGTCGATCAGCACCACGACCTTGCCGTCGATCCCGCCGGGCGGGATGTCGGTGTGTTCCAGCGCGCGGGCCGGTTTGAGGCCGATGTCGTCGCGGTACATCGTCACGTCGAGTGACCCTGTGGGCACGCTCTGCCCTTCCACCGCCGCGATCCGTTCGGAGATCCGGGTCGCCAGCCCCACCCCGCGGGTGGGAATGCCGAGCAGCACCACCGGGTCGGCACCACGGTTGCGCTCGAGGATCTCGTGCGCGATCCGGGTCAGTGCCCGGGAAATATCGGAAGCATCCAGCACTGTGCGGGGCACGGCCTTGACTGCAGGCTCGGGTACCGAGGCAGGGCTCATCGCTACCGTTCCTCCTTTCCCGCCTCTCTGGACGGGTCTTTAAAGGACGTTCGGACCGCTTGACATCGTATCGGAAGTGACACGCCGTCTTGACGCTGGCCTCGCGGCCAGAATATTGTTACTCTGTGTAATCGTGGGGGGTTTGATCAAATGACCGCCCCAGGGTCCGGGGGAAAGTGACCGCCGGACCACCGGAGTATCGACCAAAAGTCGGAGGGAAGAACCAGCGTGCCTAGCGAATACGCGAAGACACTGGGCGGCAAGTTGCGCGCCATCCGCCAGCAGCAAGGTCTGTCGCTGCACGGCGTGGAAGAGAAGTCCAAGGGTCGCTGGAAGGCGGTCGTCGTCGGCTCTTACGAGCGTGGCGATCGGGCCGTCACCGTCCAGAAGCTTGCGGAGCTCGCCGATTTCTACGGCGTGCCGATCCGTGAGCTGCTTCCTGGATCCGCCAGCGCGGCGGCAGCGGCTGCTGCTCCGCCCAGGTTGATCCTCGACCTGGAGGCCCTGCAGCACCTCGACGCGAGCGAGGCCGGTCCGCTCACGCGGTACGCGGCCACGATCCAGGCCCAGCGCGGGGACTACAACGGCAAGGTGCTGTCGATCCGTCAGGACGACATGCGCACCCTGGCCGTGATCTACGACGAGTCGCCGACGACTCTGACCGAGCGTTTCATCTCCTGGGGTGTGCTCAACCCGGAGGCGAAGGGTGACGTCGAGGAGTCCGAGGCAGCCGGCGCCTGACCGGCGTCCGACTCGCGACGGCGTGACAAGACGGTCGGGGCTCGTAGCAGCTTGCCCACGGCCGCCTGCCCGCCTCTCCACACGGAGACGGGCCACCCGGGACCTGCCCGGGTCGCAGGAAAGGCTTTTTCAGTACGAGTAGTCGCACCACCAGGCCGGGGCCGTTCCCCCCGCGCCGACGAACGGGGACGCTGAGAAGGCCCGGCACCGCACCGTGGCGGTACCGGGCCTGTTGAGCACTACAGGCCTGCTGAGGGCCTGGACGAGAGTGACAGGACGGGCCAGTCCGGGTTTCGGCTGGAGCAGTCCTAGACGCCCAGCGTGGGCTTCAGCTGGAGCAGCCGGGCCAGCAGCCCGTTGACGAACGCCGGCGACTCGTCGGTGGACAGGTCGCGCGCCATCGAGACGGCCTCGCTGACCGCCACCACGTCCGGCACCTGCTCGTCGAACAGCAACTCGTAGGCGCCGATCCGCAGGATGTTGCGGTCGACGGCCGGCATCCGGTCCAGCGTCCAGCCCACCGAGTGCGCACCGAGCAGTTCGTCGATCGCCTCGATGTGCTCCGAGACCCCCTCGACCAGCGCGACGGTGAACTCGTTCACCGGCGGGTCGTTGTCGGCCACCCGGTCGGCCAGGGTGCCACCGACGGGCAACCCCCGGAGCTCCGACTCGAAGAGCACGTCGAGGGCGCGCTTGCGGGCCTTGCTACGGGCAGACATGTTCTGTTGTCCAGCTCTCGGGTGTCAGGAGGTGACGCGGCCGAGGTAGTCCCCGGTCCGGGTGTCCACCTTGACCTTCTCGCCGGTGGTCAGGAACAGCGGGACGTTGATGGTGTAGCCGGTCTCCAGCTTGGCCGGCTTGGTGCCACCGGTCGAGCGGTCGCCCTGCAGGCCGGGCTCGGTGTACTCCACGGTGAGCTCGACCGAGGCCGGGAGCTCGATGTAGAGCGGCAGTTCCTCGTGCACCGCGACGGTGGCTTCCTGGTTCTCCAGCAGGAAGTTCGAGGCGTCGCCGACGACCTCGGGGGTGATGTGCACCTGCTCGTAGGTGGTGCTGTCCATGAAGACGTAGGAGCCACCGTCGTTGTACAGGTACGTCATGTCGCGCTTGTCGACGTTGGCCACGTCGACCTTGACGTCGGCGTTGAAGGTCTTGTCGACGACCTTGCCGCTCAGCACGTGCTTCAGCTTGGTCCGCATCACGGCACCGCCCTTGCCGGGCTTGTGGTGCTGGAACCAGACGACAGACCACAGCTGCCCATCCAGGTTGAGCACCATGCCGTTCTTGAGGTCGTTCGTCGATGCCACGCGGGAGTTCCCCTTACGAAGTGACTGAGAGAAGTCAGCAGTCAGAAGTGATCAGCGGTACGCCAGATTGTAGCGGTCAGCAGGCAGTTCTCCCGACTCGTGGTCTCCGGGGGCTCTACGCTGGCCTCCAGGCAGTTCCCCGACCGCACCCCGGAGGCCCCCGATGACGACTGTGATCATCTTTGTCGTCTTCCTGCTCATCTTCGGGTTGGGCCGCAAGGCCGCGAAATCCGCGAAGGCGGACCCGTCGACCGCGAGCCCTCGGGTGCGGAGGTTGCTGGAGCAGATCCAGGCCCAGCAGGCCGGTCTGCAGCCGCCGCAGGTCCAGGGGCAATTCACCCAGCCCCTGTCGGGTCAGCCGTTGCCCGGACAGACCTTCCCCGGCGCTCCGCCCACCCAGGTCCACCGAAGCGGTCGCGCCCAGAGCAGCGCTCAGCTCGCCGGGATGTTGCACACGCTGCTCCAGGCCGGTCAGCAGGGGCAGTCCCCCACTTACGGCCAGCACCCGCAAGCGCAGGGACAGTACGGCCAAGGTCAGGTCAACCAGGGACAGTACGGCGGCCCTGCTGCACAAGGCGGATACGCGCCTCCCGGTCAGTACCAGCCGGCCCAGCAGTACCCCGCACAGCAGCCGACCAACTGGCCGCCGCAGTACCAGCAAGGCCCGCCAGCCCAGCACTACCAGGCGCCGCCTGCTCAGCAGTACCAGCAGACACCCCAGCACGCACCGCAGTACGCACCGCAGGCCAACCGTACCCAGCACGGCCGTCAGCCGGAGCACAACTTCCCGGCCCCGAACAGCCCGCTGGAGCGCCGCATCCGCGAGCTGATGAGCACCGGCAACGAGGTGCCGGCGATCCGGCTGCTCTGCGACGAGCAGGACCTCGGCATCATCGAGGCGCAGAAGTACGCCCGCGAACTGGTCGCCCCGCCTAGCAGGGCAGGCGCGACCCCTGACCTGGACAGCTCGCGGTCGGACTCGCCCGCAGAGGAGAACCGGTACGTCGGTTCCGCCGCCTTCGCCGAGTCGGTCTTCGATCTCGATCGCGACGAGAACGTCTGGGCCAGCGGCTGGGTCGAGAAGGCCGACACCGATGACCGCACCGACATCGACGAGCTGTGGCAGACAGTCCGCAACGCCGGCCGCCCCGCTACTCCGGCCAGCTGACGACCACCTGGTGATGCCGCTTCCGAAGCCGGAAGCCTGCCGGTAGCGCTGCCGGCGAAAAAGTGGCCGGGTAGATTCGTACTGTCGGTCCGGCGCCGTCACGCTGATTCTCCTTCCAGTAGCGCACCTCGCCTGCGAACGACCGCGCCATGGCTCGCGCGTCCGGACCGTGTGCGATGACACCGAGTTCGACATGATCCGGATCCGCGGTGGGGCGGGCGGTGAGATACCCCAGCGAACTGGCGGACGCGGCCGCAGAGGCTCCCCAGCGCGGGACCGGCGAGACGAGCCCCTTCTCCACCGCACGCTGCTCGGCGACCAGAACGCAGAATCCCGGCAGCGTCGAGGCGAGCCAGAGGTCGAGGTCGGACAACGGCTCCTCGCGATTCATCAGTACGCCGGACCACTGCGTCACCGGCCGCCGGTCCAGCACCCGCTCGGGTGGCAGCGGCTGACCGGCTTGATCCTCGTCGAAGCTCAGCTTCACCCGGCCGCCGTGCAACGACACGAAGCGCTCGTCCCCCGCGCCCTCTCCCTGCATGGAGACGAAGCCGCAGACCGTCATCGACCGGCTCTCCAGGCTGGTTCCCGATTCAGCGGCTCCGACCAGATCGAAGGCGGTCGACCGCGTCTGCGACCGCATCCTCAGCGGTACGACGATGCGGCCACCCGGCGCGAGCTGCTGCACCCACGCAGGGGCGATGTCCCAGGCGGTGACCGTGACGACGATCCGGTCGTAGGGAGCATGCTCCGGGCAGCCGAACTCGCCATCGGCCTGCCGAACCCGAACCGCCGGATAGCCGGCTGCCTCCAGACCTCGCCAGGCGCGAGCGGTCACCTCCTGGTCGATGTCGATCGTGGTGACCGCGCCGTCCGGCCCGGTGAGCTCGCTCAGCAGCGCCGCGTTGTAGCCGCCGGAGCCGATCTCGAGCACTCGGTGGCCGGGCTGGACGTCGGCCTGTCCGAGCATCAGCGCGACCACGGTCGGCTGCGAGACCGAGCTGATCGCGATCCCGGAACCGTCCCGCTTCATCAGCACGACGTCGTCGGTGTAGGCGAGCTCGACCGGGACCTGCGGAACGAAGAGATGCCGCGGAACGGCCCGGAAGGCATCGGCGATCCGGGCGTCCCGGATGGCGCCCTCGGCGACCAGCGACTCGGTCAGCGCGGCGCGCAACGTCCCGGCGTACGACGGATCGTTGCTGTCGGCATCCATCAGTCCGTCTTGTCGCCGAGGGACTCGAGCAGTTTGCGCAGAGTTCCGGCCAGAGCGTCGCGCTCGGCGCTGGACAGGGCGGCCAGCAACTGGTTCTCGGTGTCGATATGGGTCGGCAGGACCTTGTCGATCAGCTCCAGGCCGGCGGGCGTCAGGGAGACCAGGACACCGCGACCGTCCGTTTCGCTGGGACTGCGCTCGACCAGGCCACGCGCTTCCAGCTTGTCGAGCCGTTGGGTGATCGCGCCGGAGGTGACCATCGAGGAGCGCATCAGGCCGGCCGGAGTCAGGCTGTGCTCGGCGTTGCTGCGCCGCAGCGTCGCCAGTACGTCGAACGAGGCGCGGTCGAGCTCGTGGCGGGCGAAGTTGCGGCGCAGTTCGTTGTCGACCACCACGCCGAGCCGCTTGAGCCGGCCGAGGACGGCCATCGGGGAGGCGTCCAGGTCGGGGCGCCGCTCGCGCCACTGCCCGAGCACCAGGTCGACATGATCCGCCATGTGGCCAGCCTACTGGATCGCTTAGCGGTGAGATAAAGTCTTGAAAGTAGCTTAGTATTGAGATACTTTAGCTTAGTGCTAAGCAATCGAGCTGCCTTGATCCTCACCACGGCGATCGCGCCGGCACTGTGGGGAACCACTTACCTGGTCACAACGGAACTGCTGCCGCCGCAGCGTCCGCTTCTCGCCGCCTTCATCCGCGCACTGCCTGCGGGACTGCTCCTGGTCGCGCTCACCCGGCGCTTGCCACAAGGTGTCTGGTGGTGGCGCGCCTTCGTCCTCGGAGCCCTCAACATCGGGGCGTTCAACGCCTTGCTCTTCATCGGCGCCTACCGGCTGCCGGGCGGAGTCGCGGCGACTGTCGGGGCGCTGCAACCTCTCCTGGTTGCCCTGCTGTCGACTGGCTTGCTCGGCGAGCGGCTGACCACCCGAACCGTGCTGACCGCCTCGGCAGGAGTAGCCGGCGTGAGTCTCCTCGTACTACGTGCTGACGCGCGGCTGGACGCCTGGGGTGTCGTCGCCGCGCTGGGCGGTGCTGTGGTGATGGCCACCGGCGTAGTACTCAGCAAGCGGTGGGCCTCCCCCGCTCCCCTGCTCGCCACAACCGGCTGGCAACTGGTCACGGGTGGGCTGCTGCTCCTGCCTGTTGCGTGGATCGTCGAAGGGTCGCTGCCGTCGTCGCTCACTCTCGCCAATCTCGCGGGCTACAGCTACCTGACGATCTTCGGATCAGCTGTCGCGTACGCGCTCTGGTTCCGTGGCCTGCGTGCGCTTTCGCCCACCGATGTCACCTTCCTCGGTCTTCTCAGCCCGGTGGTGGCTACCGCACTCGGCTGGCTGGTGCTCAACCAGCAGCTCACCGCACTGCAGTTGGTGGGTGGGTTGATTGTCCTGGCTGCGTTGGTCACTGCTCAGTTGAAGAAGAAGCCCAGCACGAGAACACCCAGCATTCCACCTGTTCCTGTCACCGAAAGGGTTTGAGTTCATGCGCATCACCATCTTCGGAGCCACCGGCGCCGTCGGCAGTCGCGTGGTAGCCGAAGCTGTTGCCAGAGGCCACAAAGTGACGGCGGTCGGGCGGAATGAGCAGCGACTGAGGGCGCTGGTCGCCGGGATGACCGAAACCGAGGTGACGAAAAATGGCGGAGGTCAGCGGGCGCTCGCGTCCGGTGCGGATGAGACCGACGTGTCGAGCGGCGGCGGGATGCGGGTTCAGCGAGGTGACGCGTCTGATCCGGCTGAGGTTGCACGGCTGAGCCGGGGACAGGATGTGGTGATCGCTGCGACCCGACCCGTTGTGGGGCAGGAGGGTGAGTTGGCGATTGCCGCCAAGGGGTTGACGGCCGGGTTGGCAGGGAGCGGTGTCCGGCTGCTGATGGTGGGCGGCGCGGCGAGTTTGACCTTGCCGGGCAATCCGGGCACGACCGTTGTCGAGCAAGCCGGGTTCCCGGTGGAACTGCTACCGATTGCGCTGGCCTGCAACGAGCAGTTGGAGGTGGTGCGCGGGAGCAGCGGGGTCGACTGGACCTACCTGAGTCCGCCGGCGGTGCTCGAGCCGGGAACGCGAACCGGGAACTACCGCGTCGGGCGCGACGAATTGCTGGTGGCACCCGGCGGGACGTCGTACCTGTCGATGGAGGACTTCGCGGTGGCGCTCATCGACGAAGCAGAAAAACCACTCCACCGCGGCGTCCGCTTCACCGTCGGCTCCTGACGGTCAGGGCAGGGTGGTGATCGCGCGCAGAGCCAGCCGGTAGGAGTCGAGGCCGAAGCCGGCGATCGTGCCGGTGGCGACGGCCGCGACGACGCTGGTGTGCCGAAACTCCTCGCGGGCGGCCGGGTTGCTGATGTGGATCTCGATCAGCGGGGCGGTGCGCTGCGCGCAGGCGTCGCGAAGCGCGTACGAGTAGTGGGTGAAGGCGGCCGGGTTGAGGACGACCGGGGTCTTCGCGTCGGCGGCCTCGTGCAGCCAGCCGACCAGTTCGGCCTCGTCGTCGGTCTGCCGGACCTCGACCTCGAGCCCCAGCTCGGCACCGGTCTGCTCGCAGTCGGCGACCAGGTCCGCGAACGTGGTCGCTCCGTACACGTCCGGCTCCCGGGATCCGAGGCGGCCGAGATTCGGCCCGTTCAGCACCAGCACACGTCGCCCACCAGCATCAGTCACCACTCCACCCTAGTGCCACCGGGCGGCGGATCGCTTCAGCGGCGGAGCAGCCGCTGATATGCCTGCTTGGCCTCGGCGAGCGCGGTCCGGTACTGCGTATCGGCGGCGATTCCGGAGTTGAGGACCGTCCAGTTGCGGCGGGCCAGAACGTGCTGGGTGGAGATCAGGTCCGCGGCAGCCAGCTCGGCGGCCAGGACGCTGCCCAGCTGGTCGGTCAGCACCGCCGCGAGTGCCGCCTGATCCGCCGCAACGAACTGGTGCCGCCGGGTCGCCAGCGCCGGAGTCTCGAAGATCAGGCGATGGAAGGCGAGCACCTCCGGATCGTCGTTGAGGCCGGTGACCGGGTCCCGGCGCTTGAGTCCGTCGACGAAGTGGTCGCGCAGAACCTCCACCGGATCAACCGACGAAGCAGACCCGGCGCGAGCGCCAACTTCGGATCTGGCGCCAACTGCGACCCTGGCGCGTGCGTCCGTCGCGGACCCGGCGCCGGCTGCGGATCTGGCGCCGACTGCGACCCCGGCGCGAGCACCAGTCGCGGACCCGGCGCCGGAGCGAGCGCCCGTCCCAGACCCGGCGCCGCCGGCTGCGGCTCGGGCGGCGGTGACGACTCGGGCGGCCTCGCCGGCGTGGTCGGCGATCCGGTGCAGCGCGAGGTCCTGCTTGGTGGCGAAGTACTTGAACAGGGTCGGCTTGGAGACGTCCGCGGCGGCCGCGATGTCCGCTACCGACACCTGGTCGAAGCCACGCTTGAGGAACAGCTCGATCGCCGCCTGGGAAAGCGCCTCGTGCGTCTGCTGTTTCTTACGGTCCCGCAGTCCGGTCATGCCCTGACCATAGCAAATGTTAACCTGGTCAATCAGTTAACCGAGTCAAGCTTTTCAAGGAGCAACGGATGCGCGGACTCGACGAGGAGCGGAAGTACGCCGAGCGCTGCCGGGTGGCGCTACAGGCGATGATCGCCGGGGCGCGGGAGAACGTGGTGGTCGGCCAAGTGACCTGGGGAGATCGGTACACGGCCGAGCGACTCGGGTACTACCTGAAGAGCCTGGCGCGGGAGCTCGGAGACGAGGGGGCGGGGCCGCCGTTCTTCGGGCTGATCGGCTACGGCACCGACGAGAGCGCCGGCGAGCACCGCCACCAGACGTACTATCTGGGCCGGCGGCACATCTCCGACGCGATCGGCCGGCCGCCGCTGGTGATCGACTGGCGAGCCCCCGTCTCCACCTCGTTCTACCGCGCGAGTCCGGCGAACCGCTTCGGTGTCAGCACCCGGCGCCGCTTCGGCTGGTCCGAGGACACGCTGACCGGGTACGAGGACGAGCACCTGGACCAGGCCGATCTCGCCGGTACAGCTCTCGGAGGCATCCTGCGAGCGGAGATCGAGCGGCCCCGAACCGGACCGATGCGGGACATCGTGGCGACGATCCAGCCGGAGCAGGACGTGCTGGTCAGGGCGGAACTGGCCGAATCGCTCTGTGTGCAAGGGGCTCCGGGGACGGGAAAGACCGCGGTCGGACTGCATCGGGCGGCGTATCTGTTGTACGTGCACCGCGCCCGGTTGCAGCGCAACGGCGTACTGGTACTCGGTCCGAACCGGGCCTTTCTGCACTACATCTCTGCGGTGCTGCCGACGCTCGGCGAGGTGGACGTCGAGCAGACCACGATCGAGGAACTGCTGACCGGCAAGCAGCACCCGGTCCGCGCTACCGACGAACTGGCCGCCGCGCGGGTGAAACAGGATCCGCGGATGGCCGAGGTTCTCCGGGCAGCGCTCTACCACCGCCTCCGTCCACCGGCCGAGGCTGTCGTCGTACCGGACAGCTCCTATCGGTGGCGGGTGAACCAGCCCGAGTTCGAGCAGCTGGTCGACGACGCCCGGCAGGAGGCAGCGACGTACAACCTGGGTCGGGACCGGGTGATCTCGCGGCTCGTCGCCGTGTTGCAGCGTCAGGCCGAGGCCCGCGGACAGAACTGCAACGGCAGCTGGCTGCGCAAGATGAATCGTGCAGTGATGCCCGCCGTCGACGCGGTCTGGCCGGCGGTCAGGGCAGAGGATCTGCTGGCCGACCTACTCAGCGATCACGCGATGCTCGCCGCGGCTGCCGGGGACCTGCTCTCTGGTGAGGAACAGGCAGCGATCGCCTGGAAGCGTCCACGCAAAGCGAAAAGCGCTCAGTGGACCGCGGCCGATGCGGTCCTGCTGGACGAAGCGAGAGCGCTACTGGAGCGCGGCCCCTCCTACGGGCACGTGATCATCGACGAGGCCCAGGACCTCTCCCCCATGCAGTGCCGCGCGATCGCCCGGCGCAGCGAGCACGGCTCGATCACCGTCCTCGGCGACCTCGCCCAAGGGACGACACCGTGGGCCGCCCGCGACTGGCCGCAGCAACTCACCCACCTCGGCAAACCGGACAGCACCGTGATCGCCCTGACCACCGGGTACCGCGTTCCCGCTGTGGTGGTCGAGTTCGCGAACAGGTTGTTCGAAGGACTCGGCGTCGACGTACCGCCCGCCAGGTCGTTCCGCGCCGACGGCCGCCTCACCGTCCAGCACAGCGACAACCTCACCACCGCCTGTACCGACGCCGTCCGAGCGGCCCTGAAGGAGGACGGCTCGATCGGCGTGATCGCCACCGACGACGCGATCGACCAGCTCCGCGATGCCCTCCGACTCGACGGCATCGACACCATCGAGGCCGAGGGCGACGGCCGGGTCGCCGTCGTACCCGCGTCCCTGGCCAAAGGCCTGGAGTACGACCACGTGATCGTGATCGAGCCCGCCGCGATCATCGACGCCGAACCCCGAGGACTGAACCGCCTCTATGTCGTCCTGACCCGAGCGGTGTCGCGCCTCGACGTCCTGCACTCCCGCCCCCTGCCGCCCCAGCTGAGGGGAAGCGAGGCCTGACTTCGGCACTCCCGGGCGGCAGTTCGGCAAGACTCGTCGAGACGAGGAGCGACTGCTACCTCAACTGATCTCGGCGTAGGCGGCGACGAGCAGGCCCGGGTCCGGGGCTTCGAGGATCGTGGGCTTGGCGAGCGAGTCCAGGATCACGAAGCGGAGCCGGTCGGCGCGGGTCTTCTTGTCGAGCTTCATCGCGTCCTGCAGGTGCGGCCAGGCGTCGGCGCGGTAGCGCACCGGCAGTCCGAGCGACTCCAGTACGGCGCGGTGCCGGTCCGCCGTCGCGTCGTCGAGCTTGCCGGCGGCGCGCGCGAGCTCGGCGACGAAGACCATTCCGATGCTGATCGCCGCGCCGTGCCGCCACTTGTAGCGCTCGACCCGCTCGATCGCGTGACCGAGGGTGTGACCGTAGTTCAGGGCTTCCCGGCCGATCTGGCCGCCGGCGGTGGTGGTCTTCTCCCGCAGGTCGGCGCCGACGCTGTCCGCCTTGACCTGGATCGAGCGGGCGATCAGTTCCTCGGTGTGCCGGTACGCCGGTGACGACGACCCCTCCGGGTCGGCCTCGACCAGGTCCAGGATCACCGGATCGGCGATGAAGCCGCACTTCACCACCTCGGCCAGACCGCTGACATAGTCGTTGCGGGGCAGGGATTCCAGCGCGGCCAGGTCGCACAGCACCCCGGCCGGCTCCCAGAACGCGCCGACCAGGTTCTTGCCCTCGGCCGTGTTGATCCCGGTCTTGCCGCCGACGGCCGCGTCGACCATGCCGAGCAGCGTCGTCGGGATGTGCACGACCTTGACGCCACGCAGCCAGGTCGCCGCGACGAAGCCGGCCAGGTCGGTGGTCGTCCCACCGCCGATCGACACGATCGCGTCGGACCGGGTGAACCCCGCCTGCCCGAGCACCGACCAGCAGTACGCCAGCACCTCGGCGGACTTGGCCTCCTCGGCGTCCGGGATCTCGATCGCGTGCGCGGTGAAGCCGCCGGCGACCAGGTCGTCCCGGATGGCGTCGCCGCTGGTCCGCAGGGCGCGCGGGTGGATCACGGCGACCCGGCGGACGTCGTCGCCCAGCAGGCCGGGCAGTTCGCCGAGCAGATTGTTGCCGATGACAACGTCGTACGGCGCGGCGGCGGCCACCCGGATCCGGCGGGCCCCGTCGATGGGTTCAGCGGTGGGTTCGGTGGGCCGGCCGGTGGACGGGTCGGTCATCCGAGCTGCTCCACGATCTCGTCGGTGATCTCCTGCGGCGTCCGGCCGTCCGTGCTGACCGTGTGCTTGGCGACCTCGGCGTAGAGCGGCCGGCGGGCGTCCATCAGGTTCTTCAGCTGGGTCCGGACGTTGCCGAGCAGCAGCGGCCGGGCGACGCCCAGACCAACCCGCTTGGCCGCCTCACCGACCGACACCTCGAGGTACACGACGGTGTGACCGACCAGCTCGGCGCGGGTGTCCGCGTCCAGGATCGCGCCGCCACCGAGCGACAGGACGACGTCGTCGGCGGCCAGCGCCGCCACGATCGCGGCCCGCTCCAGTGCCCGGAAGGCCGGCTCACCGGAATCGACGAAGATGTCCGAGATCGGCTTGCCCGCGGTGTTCACGACATCGGTGTCGGTGTCGCGGTGCTGCTTGCCGAGCTTGGCGGCGAGCAGCTCGGCGACCGTCGATTTTCCCGAACCGGGCGGTCCGACCAGTACGACGGCCGGCCCGCGCGAGCCCGTGCCCGGAGCGGAGCCTGGTACGGCGTCGCTCACTCGGCGCTCCACTCGCGCGGGGTGATCGTGGCCGGCAGGCTCGCCAGATAGGACTTGTGGTTGCGCGACGTCTCGGCGACCGAGTCGCCACCGAACTTCTCGATCGACACGTCGGCCAGCACCAGCGCGACCATCGCCTCGGCGACGATGCCCGCGGCCGGTACGGCGCAGACGTCGGACCGCTGGTGGTGGGCGGCCGCCGCCTCACCGGTGACGGTGTCGATCGTGCGCAACGCCCGCGGCACGGTCGCGATCGGCTTCATCGCCGCGCGCACGCGCAACGTCTCCCCCGTGCTCATACCACCTTCGGTTCCACCGGAGCGGCCGCTGGTCCGGCGGACCTCACCGTTGTCGGCGACGATCTCGTCGTGCGCCTTCGAGCCCGGCGTACGGGCCAGCTCGAAGCCGTCGCCGAGCTCGACGCCCTTGATCGCCTGGATGCCCATCAGCGCGCCGGCCAGCTTGGAGTCCAGCCGGCGGTCCCAGTGCACGTAACTGCCGAGACCCGGCGGCAGGCCGTCGACGATCACCTCGACGACGCCGCCGAGAGTGTCACCGGCCTTCTGCGCCTGGTCGATCTCGGCCACCATCTGCTTGCTCGCGTCCGCGTCCAGGCAGCGGACCGGGTCCGCGTCCAGCCGGGCCAGGTCGTCGATCGACGGGATCACGCCGTACGGCGCCTTGACCGTGCCGAGCTCGACGACATGGCTGACGATCGTCACGCCGTACGCCTGCCGCAGGAACCTGGCCGCGACCTCACCGAGGGCCACCCGGGCCGCCGTCTCGCGCGCGCTCGCCCGCTCCAGCACCGGGCGGGCCTCGTCGAAGCCGTACTTCTGCATCCCCGCGAGGTCGGCGTGGCCGGGCCGCGGGCGGGTCAGCGGCGCGTTGCGGGCCAGGTCGGCCAGCACCTCGGGATCGACCGGGTCCGCGGACATCACCTGCTCCCACTTCGGCCACTCCGTGTTGCCGACTTGGATCGCCGCGGGACTGCCCAGTGAGAGCCCGTGCCGGAACCCGCCCAGGAACGTCACCTCGTCCCGTTCGAACTTCATCCGGGCGCCACGGCCGTAACCGAGACGACGACGAGCCAAGGCGTCGGCCACGTGATCCGTGGTGACCTGGACGCCTGCGGGAAGACCTTCGAGTACGGCGACGAGCGCTTGTCCGTGCGACTCGCCGGCGGTGAGCCAGCGCAGCATGCCGCAATCCTCCCATGCCGACCGGGCCGCCCCGGCGGCAGTCTCGCCATCCGTCGGCGGTCAGCAGGTGGTGGCGCGGTCCGGATCCAGCGCGCTGCGGACGGAGAGCGCGACATCGAGGGCGCGGGCCACCGGGTTCGCGGCGCAGCTGCTCTGGTTCTGCGGCAGGGCGGCACTGGCGCCGCCGGCCGCGGCACCGCCCAGTACGAGGATGGCCAGGCCCGTGCCGGCCGCCCTGGCGACGGTGCGGCGCAGCTTGGTGGTCATCGTGTCCTCCCGGAGTTCGTTGCTCGGTGAGTACGACGCTATTCGCCGGCCGAGTGGAACGAACTGGCCTTGGGTCCCGTCTTGAGGTAGTGCTAGCGCTACCACCGTTACCGATGACAACTGGGAGACACCGATGACACGGGCCGACGACGAGGCTTACCGGGCGCGGGTCCGGGGGTGTCTGCTGGGTGGGGCGATCGGGGACGCGCTGGGTGGACCGGTGGAGTTCACCGACGCGGCGGCGATCGTCGCCGCGCACCCCGGCGGGGTCCGGGAGTTCGTGGACGGCGGCGCGGGATGGCCGGCCGGAACGATCACCGACGACACCCAGATGACGTTGTTCACGGTCGAAGGACTGATCCGGGCCGGGGTCCGCACCGACCGGGGAATCGGGTTCACGGTCGCGGTCGTGCACCACGCCTACGATCGCTGGCTGGACACCCAACTGCTGCCTGGTCCCAGTGGCGAGCGTGACGGCTGGTTGCACTCCGAGCAGTGGTTGTACGCACGGCGTGCTCCCGGCAACACCTGCCTGTCCGCACTGACCGAGGCGCGTAAAGGCGGTGACCGGATCGCCCAGTTCGGCGCGCAGGCTGCCAACGACTCCAAGGGCTGCGGGGGCGTGATGCGAGTCGCCCCTTTCGGCCTGCTCCCCACCTCCGACCTCAACTGGATCTTCAAGTCGGCAGCTGAGGCAGCCGGCTACACCCACGGTCATGTCACCGGCAAGCTGGCCTCCGGTGCCCTCGCCGCGATCGTCAACCAGCTCAACCAGGGCGCCGACCTGGACACCGCCCTGGACGCGACCCAGGCCGTCCTCGCGACCCAATCAGGCCACGAGGAAACCAGTACCGCGCTCGCGAAGGCGCGGGAACTCGCAGCGGGTGACCGCACCCCCGGACCTGCCACGGTGGAGTCGCTGGGCGGCGGCTGGATCGCCGAGGAAGCGCTCGCGATCGGCGTGTACTGCGCTCTGGCCTATCCCGAGCCGGCCCAGTTCCTCGACGCACTGGCGCTTGCGGTCACGCACTCCGGCGACTCCGACTCCACCGGATCGATCTGCGGCAACCTCCTCGGAGCACTGCACGGAGAGACCGCTCTCCCGGCAGCGCTCGTCTTCGGCCTCGAGGGCCGCGGCACCATCCTGCAACTGGCGGACGACTTCGTCCTGGAGTTGACCCAGGCCGGCCAACTGCACGGCGACTACGGCCCGCAGACCGGCTGGACCACCCGCTACCCAGGCTGGTAGTCCGGTTCGATCGAAAGCTTGTGCCGGAAGACGTTCCGCGGATCCCAGGTCGCCTTCACGCGTTGCAACCTCGCGTAGTTGCCCTGGTAGTACAGCTCGCTCCACGGCACCCCGGACTTGTTGTACCGCGGATCGGCGAGATCCACGTCCGGGTAGTTGATGTAGGAGCCGGCATTGGTTGCGTTCGGCACCGGGACGCCGCCGGTCTCGGCGTACAGGTCGGAGTACAGCTTTCGGGCCCACCCGATCTGCGCCTCGTCCTGCGTCGGGTCCTCCCAGCTCGCGGTCATCACCATCTTCGCCACCACGTCACGCTGGACGGTCGCCGTCGCGGCCGGCGGCACCGTGTTCACCTGGCCGCCGTACGGGATCAGCAGGACCGACGATCCCGGCGCGACCACCGACTCCGGGTCGCTGAGATTGCGGTACAGCACGTTCAGCTGCGCGTCGGAGTACCCCTTGCGCAGATAGGCCGCCTTGAACTTGCCGCGGGCCGGCGCGAGGTCCTCGGCGATCGACCGCTGCATCGTCAGGCGCAGGAACGGCCCCTCCGGTACCTCGATCAGCTGCGGCGCCGGATCGGAGATCCCCGCGGTCATCGCCGCGTTGAACGCCTTCATGAGGCCGGCCGCGTTCGGCACCGCTGCGTCCAGCTGGGTGGACAGCAGGAAGTTCCCGGCCTTGACCGGGGTCAGGATGAACGGGCTGTAGAGCGTCGAGTACGGCGAACCGGCGCTGTTGTTCGCCTCGAAGAAGTCGAACCAGTTGCGCAGTGTCCGGACGAACCCCGCCTGGGTCACCGTCTTCCAGTCGTAGACCAGCACACTGGACAGCAGCGAAGCAGGTGCCTTGGGCAACAATTTTGCCGGGTCCGAGCCACGGGCACCGACGCTGCGCATCAGGTACCGGACGATCACCCCGAAGTTGCCGCCACCACCGCCGGTGTGGGCCCACCACAGATCCTTGTACTGGTTGTCCCTGGTCGCCACCACCGCGCGAGCGCGACCGCGAGCGTCGACCACGACCACCTCGACGCCGTACAGGTGGTCGACGACGGAGCCGTACTTGCGCGACAGCGGCCCGTACCCGCCGCCGCTGAAGTGCCCGCCGACCCCTACGCCCAGGCAGCCGCCACCGGGAACAGTGACGCCCCAGCCGTAGAAGAGCGCCTTGTAGACGGTCTCGAGCGTCGCGCCGGCGCCGATGGAGAAGGCGTGGTAGCGCTCGTCGAAGGTGACCTCGTCGTACTGCGACATGTCGAGCAGCACCTCGACGTCGCTGTGGTCGACGAAGTCCTCGAAGCAGTGCCCGCCGCCGCGGACCGCGATCCGCTTGTTCGCGCGGACCGCTTCCTGCACGGCCTGGACGGCGTCCTCGGCGGAGCGGATCACCCGCGCGTACTCGGGCCGGGCGACGAACCGCCGGTTCGTGCCTCGCTGTACGAGATCCTGGTAGCGGGCGTCGTTCGGCCGGATCTTGCCGCTGCCCGAGGTGGCGGTGGTGGTGACAGCGGCGGTGGCGGTGGCGGTGGCGGTGGCGGTGGCGGTGGCGGTGGCGGTGGCGGTGGCGGTCGGGATGCTCAGGGCGGCACCGGCGGCGATACCGCCGGACAACAGGCCCCTTCGGCTCACTGGTGGCATGGATCGACACTAGGGAGGCGCGAACCGCGCGGCATCCGCCAGCAGACGGATTTCCGAGATCCACCGATCACTTCGACCGAGATCGAATCCGGTGACTCCTCGTGGCCACTTCCTGCCAGCCGGCAACTTTGCCGGCCGGCGGCTCGTCAGTACTGATGTTCGCGCCGGGGCCGACCGTTCCGGCGAACCCATCTCAAGGAGGAAACGTGGAGATCACCCGCGAATTCGATCTGACCATCGGCGAGCTGGAGTCCGACCTGCCCGAAACCGACGGAGTCGCCACCCGCGGCACCTGCCACGGGGTCTACTGCCTCGTCGACTAGTGGGGAGCCTCTCCGCCATGACTCCGGAGGCCGGCGCCGCACTGGTGTCCGCGATCCGGGCCGGGCGCGCCAACGGGGTTCTGCCACCGATCGTCGCCGTCGACGCCGACGGGCTGATCAGGGCCGAACGGCACCTGTCCGGTCGGGCCGACGCCGACCTGGTCGCCGAACTCCTCGCCCGCCCGGACTTCTCGGGCCTACTCGAGCTGCTGGCCACCCTGGCCAACGGCTGCACCGAGCTGCGTTCCACCTTCCCTGGCGTCCTGGCGGAGGGCGTTCTCCAACCGCTCAACGGCGCGCTGTTCGGGCCGCTGACCGGATCGGCCTTCTTGGCCTGTCTGGGCGGCGCGGACAGCGCGTCCCGGTACAACCCGCGGGCCGAGGGCGTTCGGTTCCTCGCCTTCCTGCGAACGTTTCTGGAGCGGTTGCCGGCCGACGCGGACCGGCTCTGGTTCGACGCGCAATTTCCGGTGACCGGCCTGACCGCGCACGACGGCGAGACGCACAACGGCCGCCAACGCGTACTCCGGGTGGACTTCTCCGACGGCCGCAGCGTCGCCTACAAGCCACGGCCCGCCGATGTCGACCGGCTCTTCCTTGCTCGGCAATCGTCCGTCTTCGCGCTGCTGAACGAGCTGCCACCGGCGTCAGGGTCGATCCTGCTGCCCTTGATGGAGCAGCTGCCCGGCGACGGAACCTACTCGTGGCAAGAGTGGATCGAGCCGCCGGCTCAGTGGGGAGTACTCCGACAGCGGGCCGGCAACTCGTTGTCCGGTGCGCGGCTCGACGACGCCGGGGTCTTCTGGCATCGGGCCGGTTCCCTGACGGCGGCCTGCTTCGGATTCGGCATCACCGACCTCGCCGAAGGCAACCTGGCCGTCGGTGTCCGGCCGGGGCAACCCCAACCGCTGATGTATCCGATCGACCTGGAACTGGCCCTGGTCGAGGTGCGCAGGCTGCCCGAGACCGGCCTGGTCGGCGGCCCGGATACTCCGCATCATCATGTCGGACTGGAGAGCGAGCCTCGCTTCTGCGCTCTGGACGGCCCGACTCTCTGCCTGGTCGAAGTCGGGACCGACGCGGCCGGGCGAGCGACTGCCCTTGCCACCCGGCCGCGGTCCGCGCCCTGGGCACGGCAAGAGACTCGGACGGTGGTCGCCGACCGAGAAGGACAGCTCGGGTACGGCGCCTACCCGACCCGGTTCCTCCGCGGCATGTTCGACGCCTGGACGCTGCTGGTCGGCAACGTGCCGAAGCTGCAGGCCGTCCTCGAGCAGCCGGCCACCACCCGGGTACTGCTCCGTTCCACCTCCGGCTACACCGAGCCTCTCGACGACTTCCTGCTGACCGGCGCCGCACCGCCGGACGACTTCATCCCGGCCGAGCGCGAACAGTTCCTGCGGTACGACGTCCCGTACTTCTACCGCTCCCTGCGAGGCGGCCCACTGAAGCACTGGGATCCAGCCACCGGCGCCTCAGTCGAAACAGGGCACGAAGTCCCACCGCCACTCGACTGGGCCGGCGGGCTCACCCTGTCCCGGCTGGGTGTCGCCCTTCGCGACGCCGTCACCCCGATCGCTGAGCAGCCGATCCAGCTCATCGACGAGCACGCCCACCTCGTCGTGCGCGATCCCGAACACGGCGCGGTCGGCTTCGACTGGCCAGAGGCGAACCGGCGATTCATCTACCAGTGGCACGGACAGAAGCTCAAGCTCCGACTGTCGGCACTCGACGAACTCGCCGCGATCCGCGAGCGTCTGCTGAAGGTCGACGCCGTCGATGCGAGCTGGCGCGGACCGTGGGCCGACGGCGCGTTCCAGGACGAGGCGATCGCCGAGCGGCTGGCCAAACTGACCACAGTCGCTTCGACCTGGCTGCGACAGGTGATCGAGCAGCACGGGTGGCCAGGGCCACTGCTCGTCGGCGAGGACGCCGCCGACGCGGCCTGCCGGCTCGTTCAGCATCTTGATGACCAGGCCGATTTCCAGCGGAGTTGCCTGGAGTTGCTGACCGCAGCGGTCGACGTACCCCGCTCGCAGGTCGCCTATCTCACCGACACCCTGCGGCTGGCCGAAGACCGGCCGCAGGTCTACGGCACCAAGTTCCGGACCGTGGACGGCCGGCTGGTGCCGTGCGCGCTGGAAGACCCCGGCACCGTCGACGAACGTCGTTCGGCTGTCGGTCTCGAGCCACTGGCCGCCTACGCCGCCCGGCTACAACAGCGGTTTCCACACGCGACGACGACAACCGAGATGGCGGAGGATGCATGACCGACTGGACGACGTACGTCGCACAGCCCTGGCAGACCACAGCCCTGCGCCTGCGGGGCGATGCCTCTCCGATCAGCGGGCAAGCGGCGTACGACGCGGTGGTCGCGGCGGCCGAACCTTTCCGGCACGGTTCGAGGTTCCGGACGCTGCCCGACGTCCGCTTTCTGCGTGCACCGGGACGGGTCGGCGTGCCAGGCGAGTTGCTCCCCGGACCTACTGACACGTCGCTGCAGGAGTACCTGGGCCGGGTCGGCGCCGAGCCGTTCGTGCTGGCCGTGCGGGAACCGTTGATGCTCGGCTACCCACTCTGGTCGCAGGTCCGCGCGTTGATCGAACCGCTCTGGCAACTGATCGGCGTACCGGTCGCGCCGGTGTCCTGCGACCTGGTGGTGTCCGGCGGGCTGCCCTGGCAGCAGAGCACGCCGGGCTATCACAGTCTGGTCTGGGCACTGGACGGCCAACTGACCGCGCAGGTGGACGGGGAAACTCTGACGGGTGAGGCAGGCGACCTCCTGTCCTGGCCGCCAGGTACTGCCGAGATCAGCGGTTCGGGCTGCCTGTGGCTGCGCTTGCTGCTGCCGACCGACGGCAAACTGGCGGCCGAAGAGGTCGTCAGACTCCTGATCGCGAATCTGGAGCGTCGACGCGGAACGGCTGCCGCCCCCTATCTGCCCCTGTCCGAGGCGGACCAGGTGATGTCGCCGTACCAGGAGACAGCGGCCAGGATGGCCGAGTTGAGTCACAGCCCGGCGATCGAGCGGAGTCTGCGGGTCCAGTGGGCCAAGCGGATCAGCGCGGGAGCTTTGGAGCCTGTGCCGGCGCCTCGGCGGTCCGACCTGGTGCCTGGGCAGCGGGTCCGGTCAGTCGCGCGGGTGTATCGGCAACCCGACGACGACAAGTTCCTGTGGGCCGTCAATGGGCACGCCTTCACCGTCGGCGGTGGTGACGAACTACTGGCCGAGTTGCGCGACGGTGAGTTCGCCGTCCGCGACGACGCCTACCTGCCTTTGGTGCGGAGACTGCATGCTCTGCGAGCCGTGGAGGTGGTGACTCCGTGAGCGAACTGGCGATCACGGACAAGCTGGACTGGGCCGAGTTCGCCCAGCTCTACTGGGATCGGCGTCCGGTTTTGATCCGTGGCGTGCAACCGCCGCCCTTCGTGGCCGAGGAGGTGTTCGCTGCCGCCGTCGGCGCGCAGGAAGCCGAGTACGGCGGACAACGGGCGCCGACGGCGCAGTTCACGATCGAGCGCACCGTGCACGGCGGGAACGACCTGCTGCTGCCGGCAGCGGCCGACCGGACTTTCGATCAGTACGAGGCCCGGTTGAAGCCGGTGCTGGACGACCGCGGCTACGCGCTGATCGTCAGCGTCCTGCACGCCTTCGACCGGGAAATGTGGCAGCGGGAACGGCAATTCTTCGCCAGCCTCTGGGAACAGGTCGGACTGCCGCTCACCGGCGCGATCACGACAATGTTCCACGGGAATTACGACAACAGCCCGGTCGGTGTGCACAAGGACCGCTTCGCGACCTTCATGTTCGGTCTGCGCGAACGCAAACGGATGCGCTTCTGGGCGGAACGGCCGTGGACCGATCCGGTCAGCACAGTAGTGGACTACCAGCGGTTCCTGCCCACGTCGTTCGCGGTCGAGGTCGAGCCCGGCGACCTGCTCTACTGGCCGTCGAGCTACTACCACGTCGGCGAGAACTGTGGGCCGACGCCGGCCACCAGCGTGAACATCGGCGTACCGCGCGACGAGCACAAGGTCGAGTACGAGCTGGAAGACCTGCTGGCCGATCTGGATCCCCGCCTGCTGATGGCCGCCGGAGAACGCCTGAAGGTCCTGGCCGAGGGCATCGAAGCGCCCGCGACGGTCGAGGTCCCGGCGAGCGGCGAACTGTCCGGCCGGTTGCCGGCAGCGTTCGAGCAGGCCTTGCGGAACTGCCGGGAGCTGTCCTTGCACCAGCGGGTCGAGGAGGTGTCCAGGCACCGCTGGGAGGCCGGCGGATTCTGGCCGAGGCCATGAACCTCAGCCGACGTACCAGCGGGCCAGTGGCTCACCGGCCAGTACGCCGACGAGCGCGCCGACCAGCATGAACGGGCCGAACGGGAACAACTGCTTGCGCTGGAACACCTTCGCCGCCGTGAGGACGATCCCGATCGCCGCACCGAGGAAGAACCCGCCGTACAGACCGAGGACGAACTCGCCCCAGCCCAGCCAGCCCAGAGCCATGCTCAGCAGGCCGGACAGCCGGACGTCACCGAACCCGACGCCTCGCTTGAACACCGACCAGAGCAGGTAGAACACCCCGAAACCGATCACCCCCGCGATCGCGGCCCGGCGCAGCGATCCCCACTCCCCTGTCATCAGCGCTGCCGCAACCAATGCGACACCGACCAGCAGGTACGTCGGCCAGATGATCGCCGACGGCAGGTATCTCGTCCGGGCATCGATGTAGCCGAGCACCGCTCCGGCAACCGCCAGCACCAGCCATGCGGCCAGCCCGGCCGAGGTGCCGAGCGTCCAGCCGAGCAGTCCACCGGCAACCGCCGCTGTCGCGCCACACCAGTACGCCGCCCTGGTGGCAAAGCCCTGCCCCGCCAGCTCGGCGTACAGCGGTTTGCTGTCGCCTTCCTCCAGCACAGGCTCGGGGATGCGGCGCATCAGCCACGGGCCGAGCACGAACGCGGCCGCTCCACAGAGCACCACACCGATCCCGGCGGCGATCACCGCGTTGTCACCCGACACGATCCAGGAGCCTAGACGATCAGGAGCTGCCGATGTCCGCCGATCGAGCGTGCCTGTGGATTACCGGCGACGCACCAGGCGGCGGGCGATCACAGCGGCGCCGACTCCGATCAGGAGCACTCCGCCGAAGAGCACCGCGGCCGTGCTCAGCAGACCGTCGTTCCTGGTCACATAGCGAACTCGCTGGAACTCGTCGTCGGTAGCGGCCTGGGTGAAGACGAAGTCGTCGGTGATGCGCTCGGGCTCGCGATAGGTCACCGAGTAGGCGGTGAGGAAGGAAGAGCGGGGCGCCGCCAGGGCCGGGGAGGTCTCGCCTTCGAGGCGGCCGGCATACAGCAGCTCGGGCTTCACGTTCGGGTCAGGCAGCTTCGAGGCGTCCACCCGGTACGGCGCGGCGACGTACACGGTCACCGTCTGCGCGGTCGTCGCGCCTTTGCTCAGCCGCATCGGGTAGACGATCCGCGGCGAGGCGAAGGTCAGGCGCAGCGGCGGGGTCGAGCCGGTCATCGGTGTGCCGACGTCCTGCGGGGCGAGCTTGACCGCGACGATCTCCCACTTCTCGGCCAGGTACGGCGTCAGGTTGGTGGCCAGGCTCGCGGGTGCGGCGTACCCGTTGCTGGTCAGCCAGGCGGTCACGTCCGTGCCGCTCGAGCCGCTCAGCCGGGCGACCTCGAACGGACCGACCCGCATCTGCTCGCGAACGTTCACGCCGGCCCCCGGAGCCGTCGGAGCACCACCCTCGCCGCGGCGGCTGCCCATGATGCCCAGATCGCGGAACGGCCAGTACGTCTTGCGGGTGACGACCTTCGGCCGGGTCATCGACTGCAGCCGGGAGAACAGGTCCTCGTCGCCGAGCTCCACCTTCGCGGCCGCCGGCACCGGCATGATCCAGGCGGCCTTGCGCGACTGGCCCTGCACCGACATCGAGAGCACGATCTCTTCCTGGCTGCCGTCGTGACGGACCAGCGCGTTCTCCCCGAACACCTTGGCGCGCGAGTCGGCGTCCGGCAGGTAGCCACCGCACGCGCACGCCCAGGCAGGCGAGACACCCGCCGCCAGGAACGCGAGAACCAGCACACCGGCCACCGACCGCCACAGCTTCATGGCCCGAAGGCTAGTGCCCCAACGGTCCGTTCAAGCGATCGTGTAGGCGTTGTGGAAGAAGTTGGTGGGGTCGTACTTCTTCCTCACCGCCTGCAGCCTGGCGTAGTTGGCGCCGTAGTACGTGCTGACCGAGCGGCCGGTCTCCACGTAGTTGACGTAGCCACCGGCCGTCGACGGGCGGACCGCCTTGTGGCCGTTGCTGATGAAGGTCTGCGCCGCCTTGAGCTGAGCCGAGGTCGGATGCGCGGCCAGCCCGGTGTACCACTGGACGACGCCGACCGCGGAGCGGTGACCCCACGAGGAGCCACCCGACGGGATCTTCGCCGACTGGCCGCCCAGCGGATCCAGGATCGCCGAAGCGGGGAGCTTCACCCGGGCAGCCGCCTTCACCGCGCCCAGCAGGGCGGTGATGGTCGGCGCGCTCATCGGCTTCAGGACGTCCGACCCGGCCAGGAAACCCTGACGGGGGCTGGTCGCGCCGCCACCGAGGTAGTTGACCGCCTCCATGTGGCTGCGGACCGCGAACGACCGGGTGGCCGCCTTGGAACCGACGTACGACTCCAGCTCCGCTGCCGCGGCCGCGCCGTTGCCGGTGGTGGAGATGCCGAGCACGTGGATCGAGAGCGTTCCGTTGCTCTTGGCATCGATGTGCAGATTGCCCCAGGAGGCGATCGGGGCCGCGACGGCGAACTTCTGCCAGCCGCGGACGACGTCCGCGGCCTTGGCTTCGGGCCAGGTCAGCCGGAAGAAGCCGAGCTTCGCTGCCGGGATCGTGATCAGCCGGAACGACGTGACGATGCCGAGGTTGCCGCCACCACCACCGCGCAGCGCCCAGAACAGGTCCGGGTCGGAGGTGGCGCTGACGTTGCGGGCGACACCATCGGCGGTGATCACGCCCAGCGACTGGATCCGGTCGCAGGTCAGGCCGAACGCCCGGGTGTGCACGCCCATACCCCCGCCGAGGGTGAGACCCGCGATCCCTACCGTCGGGCAGGTGCCGGTCGGCAGGGACTTGCCGTACTTGTCGAGGAACGCGTGCACGTCGTACAGCTTGGCGCCGGCACCGACGGTGAGCACGTTGCCCGAGTAGCTCATCGAGCGCATCGCGCTGACGTCCACCACCAGGCCCTTGCTGACCGTCGAGGCTCCGACGTACGAGTGGCCGCCGCTCTTCGGTACCGAGACAAGCTTGTTCTTGCGAGCGAAGTTGATCGCCTTCTGGACGTCGGTCGCGTTGGCCGTCCGCACCACGCCGGCCGGAGCGATCGTGTCCCATCGCGGGTTGAAGAGCTGCCGGACAGTCGGGTAGCCGGGCTTGCCCGGCAGGTACACGGTGCCTTTGATGCTCTTCTGGAAGCCGGCCCAGTCGGGCCCAGCGGTCGCGCCGGCGAGGTTGCCCGCCCCGGCACCGGCCGGCAACACCTCGGCAGCGCCGGTCAGGGCGAGCGCAGCGATTGCGCCGCCCGCCTTCAGGACGGTACGGCGGTCAACTG
This sequence comes from Kribbella sp. CA-293567, assembly GCF_027627575.1. Taxonomy (NCBI): domain Bacteria; kingdom Bacillati; phylum Actinomycetota; class Actinomycetes; order Propionibacteriales; family Kribbellaceae; genus Kribbella; species Kribbella sp. CA-293567. The sequence goes on along the minus strand of NZ_CP114065.1, from coordinate 3,125,680 downwards.
GGCTCACGATCGTTCAGCTCCTCGCGCGCGGCGGCTCTCATCGCCGCCAAGGGCGCAGGCGACCTTCCCGTCATCATCTCCACCTGAAGGGTCGCCTGATGCACGAGCAGGTCAAGGCCGTTCAACAGCTCTGTACCGATCCGGTGCGCCACCAGCGCGAGCTGCGTCGGCCACGGGTGGTAGGCCACGTCGAAGACCACCGGGGCCACCTGGGCGAAGTGCTCCGCCCACTGGTCGACCGCACCCCCGGGCAGAGTGGAGACGCACAGATCGAAGCCACCGATCTCCTCGACCTTGCCGAAGTCGGTGGCCGACGTCTTCAGTCCCAGCTCGGCCGCGAGATCCAGCAGCCGCTCGGCCTTCGCCAGATCGCGCACGACCAGCGTCACTTCGCTGACCTTCAGTCCCCGCAGCGCGGCCAGGGTCGACGCGGCGGTCGCTCCCCCACCCAGCACGACGGCGGTGTCCGCGGCGGTGATCCCCCGCTCGGCGAAGGCCGCGATCAGACCCGGTACGTCGGTGTTGTGCGCCGAGCGGGAGCCGTCGGCCTCGAACAGCATCGTGTTCGCCGCGCCGATCAGTTCGGCGACCGGATCGACGGTGTCGACGAGGTCGAGCGCGACCCGTTTCAGCGGCATCGTCAGGGACAGCCCACGGACGTCGTCGCCCAGCGTGCTCAGGAAAGACCGCAGTTCGTCCTCGGCCACCTCGTAGGCGTCGTAGCGCCAGTCGAGCCCGAGTTCGGCGTACGCCGCCCGGTGCATGGCCGGCGACAGCGAGTGCGCGATCGGCTGCCCGAGCACCGCACATCGGGTCATCGGCTCAGCACCGGCCCTTGTGCGCCTGGCACCACGCCTGCAGCTTCTCGACGTTCTTCTGGTGCTCCTCGCCGGTGGTCGCGAAGACCGTCTCACCGGTGTCGAGGTTGACCAGCGTGAAGTACTTCCAGCTGCCCGGCGTCGGGTTCAGCGCCGCGCTGAGCAGCTCCTTGCCCGGCGAGTTGATCGGCGTCGGCGGCAGCCCGCGGTTGAGGTAGGTGTTGTACGGCGACTCGGTGTCGCGCTGCTCCTTGGAGGTGAAGACCTTGCCGTCGCGGCCGGTGATGTAATGGATGGTGGAGTCCATCTGCAGCTTGGAGTTGGACTGCAGCCGGTTGTAGATCACCCTGGCGACCTTGCCGTAGTCCTGCTTGCGGTTGGTCTCGGCGCCGATGATGCTGGCCACGATCACCGCCTGGTACGGGTCGAGCTTCTTGCGCTTGGCCGTCGCGGTCAGGTTCAGCTCCGCCGCCGCCTTGGCGAAGCCGGCCGTCGCCATCCGCAGTACCAGGTTCGCGTTCGCGTCCTTGGGGATGTCGTAGGTGCCGGGCATCAGGAAGCCCTCGGGGTCGTTCTTCGCGTAGGCCGGCAGCTTGAGGGTCTGCGGGCGGTTCATCGCGGCCTGCGCGGCGCCGGCCGGAAGCTTGACCGCCTTGGCGTTCTGCAGGGCCTTGACGATCTCGGCCTTGGTCCGGCCGGGCGGGATGGTGAAGCGGGTGACCAGCACCGACTTGGCGGTGTCGAGCAGCAGCTCGAGCGCCGACTGGGCCGACATCTCCTTCTTCAGCGTGTACGTGTTGGCCTGGATCTTCTTCGAGCGCGGATCGTCCCGGGCGACCCGCTCGAAGGCCTTGGCACTCTTCACCACGCCCTTCTTCTCCAGCGTGTCGGCGATCGCCTGCGAGCTCTGCCCGGAGGCGATCTCCACGGTGACCGTCTCCGCCGTACCGGCGCCCTCGTAGTCGGGCGCTGCGAACACCTTCTCGATCGCGTCCCGGCCCTTGCCGAAGCCGATCACCAGACCGCCGATCAGGGCACCCACGACGACCAGGGAGACCAGGCCGGCGAAGCAGCCGAAGCCGCGCCGGGCCCGGGTCTTGCGCCGGTTCGCCCGGCGTTCGACCCGGCTCTCCGGCCGCAGGCCGAGGTGGTCGTTCAGGTCTTCGGTTCGATCGCCACGGTCTTCGTTCACCGATGTTCCGTTCACAGGGGCCTCCCGGGTGGGTTGCCGGTCTCACGCTCGAAGTCGAGCGCGTGTTGCAGAATCACGACCGCCGCGGCCTGGTCCACCACGGCCCGCCGCTTGGAGCCCTTCTTACCCCGTTCCCGCAGCATCCGCTCGGCGGTGACGGTGGTGAACCGTTCGTCCACCAGCCGCAGCTCCACCGTCGAGCTCACCTTCCGCAGCAGCTCGTCGAGCTGAGCCGCCGTCGTCCGGATCTTCACCGCCGCCGGCCCTTCGCCACCGGACAACGATCGCGGCAACCCGATCACCACCTCGAACGCCTCCAGTTCGGCCACCAGGCCGGCGATCCGCTCGAGAGCACCCGCTCCCGCCTTCACAGTCTCCACCGGCGTCGCAAGGATCCCGTGCGGATCGCTGCTGGCGACACCGATCCTGGCATCACCGACGTCGAGCGCGACCCGAACCCCGCGGCGCACTAGTTTGCCCCCACTGGGGGCCAACAGCACAACCGCGAACCGCGCACGAGCCTCGCCCCGCCCCGACCACAGCGCGGATCAGCAAGGAGGGTGGCTGCGGAGCGCGCACTCCTGCTGTTGACCGCGGCGCCGCGCTGCGGAGCAGCGCGGCGCGGCGTCGTCAGGGGGCGGGAGCGGTTCACGATCCGCCGGTGACCAGGTGACCGATGGCGTGTTCGACCGCGCTGAGGGCCTTGTCCGAGCCTGCCGGGTCGGTGCCGCCGCCCTGGGCGACGTCGTCCTTGCCGCCACCTCGGCCGCCGAGCTGCTCGGCCGCGGTACGGACCAGGTCGCCGGCCTTCAGGCGCCATTCGCGGGCGATGTCGTTCAGCGCGATCACCACCGCGGGCTTGCCGTCGTTGACGCTCAGCACGGCGACGACGGCCGGCTTGTCGGCAGGCATCCGGCCGCGGACGTCGAGCGCCAGCTTGCGCAGGTCACCGCCGTTCACGCCGTCCGGCGCCCGGTGACCGACGTACGCGACACCGAAGACATCCCGCGGCGCCTTCGCCAGCTCGGCCGCGGCGGCCAGCACCTGACCGGCGCGAACCTTCTCCAGCTCCTTCTCGGCGACCCGCAGCCGCTCGGCCAGGTCGGCCACCTTCGCCGGCAGTTCCTCCGGCCGCGTCTTCAGGTTCTCCGAGAGCAGCCGGACCAGCGCCCGCTCGCGGCCCAGGTAGTGCAGCGCGTCCATCCCGACGAACGCCTCCAGCCGGCGAACTCCCGCACCGACCGACGACTCGCTCGTCACGGTCAGCGCGCCGACCTGCGAGGAGTGCTTGACGTGCGTGCCACCGCAGAGCTCACGCGACCACGGACCGCCGATCTCGACCACCCGGACCGAGTCGTCGTAGGTCTCGCCGAACAGCGCCAGCGCACCCCACTCCCGTGCCTCGGGCAGCGACATGTACTGCGCGGAGACCGACAGGTCCTGCCGGACCGCGAGGTTGGCGACCTCCTCGATCTCGCTACGGGTCGCCTGGTCCAGCGCCGACGACCAGGCGAAGTCGAGCCGCAGGTAACCGGGCTTGTTGTACGAACCGCTCTGCAACGCCGTCGGGCCGAGCACCTGCCGCAGCGCCGCGTGCACCACGTGCGTGCCGGAGTGCGCCTGGCAAGCAGAGATCCGCCACTCCTTGTCGACCTGGGCGTGCACGTCCAGGCCTGGCCGGACGGCGCCCTCGACCACCTCGACGCGGTGCACGATCAGACCCTTGACCGGCCGCTGGACGTCCAGCACCTTCAGCTTGAATCCGTCGCCGACGATCAGACCCTCGTCGGCGATCTGACCACCCGACTCCGCGTAGAACGGGGTCTTCTCCAGCACCACCTCGACGGTCTCACCCTGCTCGGCGGCAGTGGCCACGACGCCGTCGCGCAGGACGCCGCGCAGCTGCGAGTCGGTGGCGAGTTCGTCGTACCCGGTGAACTCGGTGACGCCCTTCTCGCGCAGCTCCCGGTACCCCGAGGTGTCGGCGTGGCCGGCCTTCTTCGCCCGCGCGTCGGCCTTGGCCCGGTCGCGCTGTTCCTTCATCAGCGACCGGAAGCCGTCGGTGTCGACCTGCAGCCCCTGCTCGGAGGCCATCTCGACGGTGAGGTCGATCGGGAAGCCGTAGGTGTCGTGCAGCTGGAACGCCTGGTTGCCGGCCAGATGTGCGCCGCCCTGGGCCTTCACGTTCTTCACGGCCAGGTCGAAGATGCTCGTCCCGGCGGTGAGAGTACGCCGGAAGGCCTCCTCCTCGGCGTACGCGATCTGGCTGATCCGCGGGAAGTCGGCGGCCAGTTCGGGGTACGACTTCCTCATCTGCTCCAGGCTGGTCGGCAGCAGCTCGACCAGGCTCGGGTCCTCGTAGCCGAGCAGGCGCATCGACCGGATCGAGCGGCGCAGCAGCCGGCGCAGTACGTAGCCGCCTTGCTCGTTGCCCGGGGTGACGCCGTCGCCGATCAGCATCAGCGCGCTGCGGACGTGGTCCGCGATCACCCGGAAGCGCACGTCGTCGACCTGGTCGGCGCCGTACTTGCGGCCGCTCAGCTCCGACGCCTTCTCGATCACCGGGAAGATCTCGTCGATCTCGTACATGTTGTCGACGCCCTGCAGCAGGTACGCGACCCGCTCCAGGCCCAGCCCGGTGTCGATGTTCTTCTTCGGCAGCTCGCCGAGGATCGGGTAGCCCTCCTTGCCGCCGCCCTCACCGCGGACGTTCTGCATGAAGACCAGGTTCCAGAACTCCAGGTAGCGGTCGCCCGCCTCCCAGTCCCGGTCGGCGCCGAACTGCGGGCCGCGGTCGATCAGGATCTCCGAGCACGGGCCGCACGGACCCGGGATGCCCATCGACCAGAAGTTGTCCTTCATCCCGAGCCGGACGATCCGGTCGTCGGGCAGCCCGGCGACCCGCTTCCAGATGTCGATCGCCTCGTCGTCCTCGTAGTACACCGAGGCGTACAGGACGGACTCGTCGAAGCCGTAGCCGCCGTCGGCCTGCGACTTGGTGACCAGGTCCCAGGCGTACTGGACGGCCTGCTCCTTGAAGTAGTCACCGAAGGAGAAGTTGCCGTTCATCTGGAAGAACGTGCCGTGCCGGGTGGTCTTGCCGACCTCCTCGATGTCGAGGGTCCGGACACACTTCTGCACGCTGGTGGCGCGCTGGTACGGCGGCGTCTGCTGGCCGACGAAGTACGGCACGAACTGCGCCATCCCGGCCACGTTGAACAACAGGTTCGGGTCGGGCGAGGGCAGCGGCGCGCTCGGCACCACCGTGTGGTCGCGCTCCTCGAAGTAGTTCAGGAACCGCCGGCGAACTTCACTGGTCTCCATGGGTGTTACCGGTAGTCCTCACGCTGTGTTGAAGTGTTCTGGTCTGCTGCTGTGTCGATCCCGAGCGCGTCGCGCAGCTCGGTCTCCCGCTCGGCCATCCCGGCCCGCACCTCGTCGCCGAAGTGCCGGATCGCGCTGGCCACCTTCTCGGCCGACTGCTGCAGGCTGTCCGGCGCAAGCTGCTGGGCCCGCTTCTTCAGCCGGGTGACGGCGTAGACGCCGACCGCGACCCCGATGATCAGCCACAGGATCCGCTTCATCACACCTCACCCCGCTTCTTCGCCTTGCGATCGGCCTTCATCTCGTCCTTGACCCGGCGGGACACGTCCCGGCGCTGCCCCTCGCCCAGGGCCTTGCGCACGCCGTACGTGAACGCGGCCGCCTTCACCAGCGGACCGCCAGCGGTCGCCGCGAACAAAGACGCGAGGGCCGCCGCGTTGGTTGTCACGGTGGTGGCGTTGTCGGTGATCGTGTCCACCTTCGCCAGCTGCGCGTTCGTGGTGGCGACCGTGGTGGTCACCTCGCCGAGCAGCGGCACGCTGGAGTCCGAGACGCCCTTGACCATGATCCGCGTCTCGTCGAACACCTTGCCGAGCTTCAGGATCGGATAGGCCAGCAGGCCCACCAGGATGAGCAGCGCGCAGGCCGCTATCAGCCCCGCGACTTCACCGACGCTCATGATTACGATCCGCCTTCCGTTCGACTGGCCTGTCCCGAGACCCCGGGTACCCAGGGACCTTATCGCGCAACTAGCACAGTCCTGGCCGCAGGGACACCCTCTTTGCCCGATCAGCTACTCCGACCGACCAGTGCGCTGCGTCACCGGGTGGGAAATCCTCGGTGACGGTCTTGGGGAGTCGGTGTTCAGGGGTGGGGTGGGTGGGGATGGCGCCGGAGGTTGAGTCGTCGGAGTCGGAGTTGCTACCGGAGTTTGAGCTGCGACCGGACCGGAGCCGGAGCGGAGCCAGAGTCGAGGGCCGGAGCCGCGGCCAGGCCGGATGACCTGGACGAGAGCGATTCCCGAGCCGGTGAGGTTCCACGACTCGCAGGCTGGATCTGGCTCGGACGAGTTCCCGCCGATCGGCGAATGGATCGACCCGGGTTCAGCGCTTCCGGAGGATCTGCCGGATCTTCGTCAGCGCCTCGGCGTACGCCGCCTCGCCACCGCGCCGGGTCGGCTGGTAGTAGTCCACCTTGTCGACCACATCGGGCGCGTACTGCTGACCGACCACACCGCGCGGATCGTTGTGCGAATACTGGTACGACGCTCCGTGGCCGATCTTCTTGGCACCGGCATAGTGGGCATCGCGCAGATGCGACGGCACCGGCCCCACCTTGCCGGCCCGAACATCGGCGATCGCGGCGTCGATCGCCATGATGACGGCGTTCGACTTCGGCGCCAACGCGAGCGCGACGACGGCTTGGGCGAGATTGATCCGCGCCTCGGGCATGCCGATCAACTGCACCGCTTCGGCAGCCGCGACAGCGACCCCGAGCGCGGTCGGATCCCCCATCCCGATGTCCTCACTGGCCGAGATCACCAGCCGGCGCGCGATGAACCGCGGATCCTCACCGGCCTCGATCATCCGCGCCAGGTAGTGCATCGCGGCATCGACATCCGAGCCGCGGATCGACTTGATCAGCGCCGAAGCGACGTCGTAGTGCTGATCCCCGGCCCGGTCGTACCGCACAGCAGCGCGATCGACCGCGGTCTCCAGCGTCTTGAGGTCGATCACGGCAAGCTCCGCGTCCGGATCCTTGGCCCGCGCTCCCCCGGCAGCCGCCTCGAGATACGTCAGAGCCCGGCGAGCGTCACCGCCGGCCATCCGGAGCAAATGATCCTTCGCATCGTCGTCGAGGCTGTACGCCCCGTTGAGCCCCCGCTCGTCGGTCAGCGCCCGCTCGAGCAGGACGGCGATGTCGTCGTCGGTGAGGGATTCGAGAGTCAGCATCAACGAGCGGGACAGCAGCGGTGAGATGACGGAGAAGAACGGGTTCTCGGTGGTCGCGGCGACCAGCGTCACCCACCGGTTCTCCACCCCCGGCAACAACGCGTCCTGCTGAGCCTTGGTGAACCGGTGCACCTCGTCGATGAAGAGCACGGTCTCGACCGTGTCACCGATCCGCGCCAGGTCCCGCCGCGCCCCGTCGATCACCTGCCGGACGTCCTTCACCCCCGCCGTGACCGCCGACAGTTCCACGAACTTCCGGTTGGTCGCATGCGAAACCACCGCCGCGATCGTCGTCTTCCCCGTTCCCGGCGGCCCCCACAACAACAACGACATCGGCTGATCCCCCTCGACCAACCGCCGCAACGGCGACCCCGGCGACAACAGATGCTGCTGCCCGACCAACTCGTCCAGACTCCGCGGCCGCATCCGCACCGCCAACGGCGCCGAACTGTGATCGACATCAGCCAGACTCCCACCCCCACGACTACTTGCAGGAGCACCCGGCAGATCGAACAACCCATCAGTCACCCCGCGACCCTAACCGCCCCCACCGACACTGCCCACTTTCGGGAGGCTGGGTGAGTGAGCGGGGATGGTTCAGCTGGGTGGGCTCAAGTGCATGAGCTGTGAGCGAGGCCAAGTGATTGAGCTGCTCAGGTGAGCTCCGCTGGGTGGCTCAGGTGGGGTGACCGAATATGAGTGAGCTGAGGTAGGTGGTTTGGCCCGGTCAGGTCTGGGGCGGTTGGAGGGTACCGAGCGAGCTTCGCTGGCAGCCTGCTATGTGACTGAGCCTCGAGTCGGCAACTTGAAGGATCGCGCTTGAGGGACGCCCCAGCCCCACCCCGAACATGGCGCCGACTGCGGCGCCGAACGTAACCCTGGCCCGCAGCATCAATTGATTCACGAAGGCAGCACCAAGGCGGGGTACGCGGTCGGATCGATCCTGGCAAAAGATGCTTGAACTCCGCAGAAGAAATCCCGCCTGCACGCGCAGTACGACCTCACGCTGGGTCTCGCGGTACATCGGACCGGTCCCGCAGTAGGTCGTTTGCGGCGGGTCCGCACGGTGCGGCATCAGTTGAGGTTCTGCAGTACGGGGTTGACCGTGCCACCGGATCCCCAGTACGCCGGTCTCCGCGGTACGACGCCAAACCGGCAGCGCAGCACCAGGCCAGGTCAGCTCCTGCAGTACGACATCGCGCCGGCTCGCGCAGCACGAGGTCGGGCGTCGCGGCAGGTCGCGGTGCAGTTGCCCGCAGCAGCACATCACGTCGGGCTCCCCTCGGTACTACGTCGAGGCGGGCCCGGTAGTACGACGTCGCCCTGGAGTCGCTGCGCGACGTCAACACGGGTCGGGCGGAGCTGTCGTGGCAGGCCGAGGCCGGTACCGCGGGCGCAGTGCGACTTCAACACAGGTCCCGCGCAGTGCGAGGTCAGATCTTGTCCAGTAGTACGAGACACGCGTCGGGTTCCCGAGTCCGAGGTCGAACGGGGCGAAGTCAGGGGTCGAGGTCGGGTCTCGAAGCGCGCCGTCACGTCAGCAGTCGCAATACAACCTGCAACCGGGTTTCGCAGCACGACCTCCGGTCAGGTCCCGCAGCACGACCTCCGGTCAGGTCTCGCGATAAGACGTGGCGGCGGGTCCGGGCAGTAGGTCAGGTTGAGTCGCGGTACGACGTCACGCTGGGTGCGATTGGACGGGGTTGGTCCGGACCTTGACGTGGTTGGGCGTGGGCGATCAGCGTCCGCCAGGAGGTGGGCGCTGGGGCGGCCGGGGCCGTGGTGCGGTGGGGGTCACGGGCCGGTGGATGGGGTGCCGGATTCGCCCCAGGGGTTGAGGCGGGCTACAGCCTCCGGGGTGAGCCAGGACAGACCTGCGGCGGGCGAGGCTGTCAGCGGCGCGGTGACGGCGGGAGCGACTGCCGGGGGTGTCAACGGAGTTGAGGCAGCCGGGCCGGTGGCGGGTGTGCAAGCGGGGCTGGTCATCGGGGTGTCTGGGGTGGAGCCGGTGCCGGTGGGCGCACCGTCGGGGATGGAGCCAGCACACGTGGGCGCACTGCGTGGTGTGGAGCCGGTACACGTGGGCGCACTGCGTGGGGTGGAGCCGGTACACGTGGGTATGCCGTCTGGGGCGGGGCCGGTGCCGGTGCCGGTGGGCGCATCGTCTGGGGCGGAACCGGCACATGTGGGCGCACTGCCTGGGGCGGAACCGGGACGCGTTGGTGCGCTGTCTGGGGTGGAGCCTGTCGAGGTGGGCGCGCAGTCTGCCGCAGAGCAGGTGCAGGCGAGCGGGTTATCTGGGGTGGAGTCGGTGCAGGTGGGTGGGGTGTCTGCGGTGAAGCCGGTAGACGTGGACGCACTGTTTGAGGTGGAACCGGCGCACGTCGGCTCACTGCATGGGGTAGAGCCGGTACACGTGGGTGCGCCGTCTGGGGCGGAAGCTGCGCACGTCGGCGCACTGCCGGAGGCGGAACCAGGACGCGTTGGTGCTCTGTCTGGGGCGGAACCGGCACATGTGGGCGCGCAGTCTCGTGCAGAGCCGGTACAGGTGAGCGGGTTATCTGGGCTGGAGTCGGTGCAGGTGGGTGGGGTGCCTGCGGTGGAGTTGTTCCAGGTGAGTGGGGTGGTGGGGCCGGGGTCGGTCCAGGACGGGCGGGTGACGTGGACGACGTCGTCGGTGATGGTGATGGTCCAGTGGCCGTCGTGGACTGCGGTGTGGTGGGCGCCGCAGACCAGCACCAAGTTGGTGATCGAGGTGGAACCTCCGTTGGCCCAATGGATCAGGTGATGGGCATGGCAGTTCGACGGTGGGGCGTGGCAGATCACGCAGCCCTTGTCGCGCTTGTTCAACGCACGCCGGATGGCGCCAGTGACGAAACGCTGCTCGGTGCCTACATCGAGGGGCTGGGATTTCGAGCCGAGGACGATCGGCAACACGGCGGCTTCGCAGGCGAGGCGGCGGACGGCGGAGGCGGAGAGGTTGTGGCCGAAGACCAGTTCACCGGTCGCTCCGGTAGCTCTGGGGGCTCCGGCGGCAGCGTTCTGCAGGTCTGCGAAGTCGATAGTCACCGTCAAGTGCGGAACGCCGGGGATGCCGGGTGTGGCGGTGGCGCCGGCGGCGATTTCGAGGATGGTGGTGAGGGCGTCGGCCTGGCGCTTGTCGCGCGAGCGGGGGTCGCGTTCGCCGTCGATCGTCTTGTGGGGCTTGGCGAGGCGGTGGATCTGGGTTTTCAAGAGTTCGGCGTTTTCGGCGGCGAGGTAGCCGTTGAACTTGATGCCGCCGTCGACCGGGCGCAGATTGAGGCTCTCTTCCCGGTAGGGGTCGTTGGTGGGTTCGGGGCCGTCGGTGTCGAGGCGGGCGAGGACTTGGTGGCCGAAGTCGCGCAGCTCGATCGGGGTGAGGTGGTGGGCGGCGTTGATCAGCTGTTCTTCGGCGACTCGCAGGAGGTCGGCAGGGACTGTTGGTGGGGCTTTTTCGAGGGTGGTGATGATGGTTTGGGCGTGGGCGGCGCTCAAGACAGCAGAAGAGCCAGCAGCGTCGTCGGTGTCAGGGCTGGCAGGGGCGGTCAGGGCGGCGGTGACGGCTTCGTACCGCGGCAGCTTGGCAGCCAGCTTGAGGTTGCGGCGTAGTGGTCCGGGGTCGTGGCGGTGGCGTAGCGACAACAGCTCGGTGGTGTCTTTCGCGCCGAGGTCTTTGGCGAGGCCGCGGGATTCGATTTCGGCGCCGGCTCGCCAGTACCAGGTGAGCAGGGTGGACAGGGCAGCGTTGGCTGTGTCGAGAGTGGTCAGCAGGTCGCTGTCGCTCAGGTGGCACGGTGCCGGTAGCTGCGAGATGTCCATGCCGAAGACTCTAGACACCGCCACCGACAGTTTCTGAAGCCGAAAGCCCTTATAGATAAGGGGATCCGCGACCGATCAGATTCGGTCAAGTTGTCCACAAGCAAGCCGAAGTTGTGGACAAAGCAAGAGGCCGTTAGGCCAGGTGTGGTACCTGGTCTAACGGCCTCTTACCTATGGATCAGTCCTTGATGTCCTTCTTGTCGTCATCGGCTTCGCGGAGCTCCTCGGGGAGCTCGTCGTCGTCGAGGTCGCGCAGTTCCTCCGGCAGGTCGTCCTGGTCGAAGAGCTCGGCGGGGATCTCCTCGGCCTGCGCGCCGGACTCGGGCTTGATCGCGTTGCGGAGGCGGCCGAGGATCCGGTCGGCCTCGGTGCCGAAGGGGTTGTCGTTGACCAGGTAGGTCCAGGTCGCCGTCGGGCGCGGTACGCCGGAGGCTTCCTCGTCCAGGCCCTCGGCGGTGATCTCGGCTTCCTTGAAGGTCTCGGCGGCTTCCTTCCAGGCGTCGGCCACCAGGGTGTCGAAGGAGGCGATCGCCGACTTGTTGAACTCGTCGATCGGCTTCATGTGCACGATCCCGCCGGCCAGCGAGCGCAGGTGGATGCCTTCGCGCAGGTCGGCCAGGTAGGCGAGGTGGTCGGTCCACTTGCGGTCCAGGTGGTGCAGCGCGATCTTGCGGGCCGCTGCCTTGACCGTCTCCTCGTCGAACTCCTCGACCAGTTCGTCGTACCGCTCCTTGGCCAGCTCCGCCAGCCGCTCCGCGGCCAGGTCCTCGGTCAGGACCTTCTCGCGGGTGTCCAGCAGGATCGCTCGCTGCTGTCCGGTCAGGCGGTGGTACGACCAGGTCGTCCGGTGCAGTTCGGCGTTGGCGCCGTCGGCGACGCGCTGCGCGTGCTCCAGCGTTCCGATCGCCTTGCGGTCGGTCAGGCGGCCGTTCTGGTCAGGCGAGGGACGCAGGCCCGAGGTGACGGAGTACCGGGTGACCAGCTCGTCCGCGAGGCTCGCGAAGAACAGCGAACCGCCGGGGTCGCCCTGGCGTCCGGCGCGGCCACGCAGCTGGTCGTCCAGTCGGCTGGACGCGTGCAGGCCGGTGCCGATGACATAGAGCCCGCCCAGCTCCAGCGCGCGGTCCTTATCGTGCGACTCGTCCCGCCCGCCCAGCCGGATGTCGGTACCGCGGCCGGCCATCTGGGTCGAGACGGTCACCGTGCCCGGCACACCCGCTTCGGCGATGATCGCAGCTTCCTCGGCGTCGTTCTTGGCGTTCAGTACGACGTGCGGCACCTCGGCGGCCTCGAGCAGGTCGCTCAGCTGCTCGGACTCCTCGACGCTGTGCGTCCCGATCAGGATCGGCCGCCCGGTCTCGTGCACCTCGGCGATGTGCTCGACCAGTGCCTTGTTCTTCTGCGCGACGGTCAGGTAGAGCCGGTCCGGCTCGTCGACGCGGATGTTCGGCTTGTTCGGCGGGACGACCGCAACCTCGACCTTGTAGAACTCCTGCAGCTGCTCGCCGACGACGACCGCCGTACCGGTCATGCCGCACAGGGTCGGGTAGCTGCTGACCAGCGCCTGCACGGTGATGCTGTCGAGCACCTCACCGGAGTCGCTGACCGGCACGGCCTCCTTGGCCTCGACCGCGGCCTGCAGTCCGTCGGGCCAGCGCTGCAGCTTCGCGATTCGGCCGCGGTTGTTGTTGATCAGGCTGACCTTGCCGTCGCGGACCAGGTAGTCGACGTCGCGGCGCAGCAGCACCTCGGCGTGCAGCGCGACGTTGATCTGGGTCAGCCGGTCGAGGTTCTCCTCGTCGTACAGGTTGATGCCGTCGAGGTGCTCCTCGACCTTGTCCGTGCCCTTGTCGGTCAGCGCGACGGTCCGGCCGTCACCGTCGATCTCGTAGTCGATCCCGGCGCGCAGGGTGCGGACCAGCGCGACCACGTCGTCGTCGAGCTCCTCGGTCCGGGTCGCGCCGGCCAGCACCAGCGGCACCCGGGCCTCGTCGATCAGCACCGAGTCGGCCTCGTCCACCAGCGCCACGTCGGGCTTGACGGTGACCCGGTCGGCGACGTCGTCGACCAGCCGGTCCCGCAGTACGTCGAAGCCGAGCTCGCTGACCGGGGCGTAGCAGACGTCGGCCTGGTACGCCGCGCGGCGCTCCTCCGGCGTCGACGCCTGGCCGATGTGGCTGACCGTGACGCCGAGCAGCTCGTAGACCGGGCCCATCCACTCCGAGTCGCGCTGGGCCAGGTAGTCGTTGACCGCCATCACCTGGACGCGCCGGCCGCCGATCGCGTACCCGGCGGCGGCGAAGGCACCCGCCAGCGTCTTGCCCTCACCGGTCGCCATCTCGACGATCCGGCCCTGCAGCAGCGCGAGCGCGCCGACGATCTGGCCGTCGAAGGCCCGCTCCCCGATCGCCCGCCGACCGGCCTCCCGGGCGAGCGCGAGGAACTCGATCTGGTCGCCCTCTTCGAGGCCGCCGGTCGTCCGCATCTCGGTGACGACCTCGGTGAGTTCCTCGTCCGTGAGGTCCTGCAGCGAGTCCTCAGCCTCGCTGACCGCAGTGGTCAGCTTCTCGTACGGGCCGAGGTCGATCGAGCCGGGGCGCTGCAGGAGCCGGCGGAAGCGCGAGGTGAGTTTCATGGCCATGATCTCCGAAACGTACAACCTCTACAGGTCGTTCCGCTCACTGGGGCATGTCTTGCCGTCGCGTGCAGTAGCGAGGAGGTGCCGTGCCGAGTGCCGCGCAGCACGCACGCGACGGCAAGACATGCCCCTGCCTGGGCGTGTCAGGGCTTCCATTCGTACGGCGTGGTGGTGGTGACCGCGTGCAGCCCGAGTTTCTGCAGGATCGGGCGGGAGTCCGCCGAGGCGTCGACCCGGAGGAATTCGTAGCCACGGGCCTTCGCCTTCTTCGCCCGATGCACCAGGATCGCGCTGTACAGCCCCTGCCTGCGCCACTCGGGCAGCGTGCCGCCTCCCCACAGACTGGCGAACCCGGTCCCGGGGTGGAACCGGATCCAGGCCGCCGTCAGGGCCGGCCCGTCCGGTCCCCGCAGCGCGTCCTCGATCAGCGTGACCTCCAGCCGGTCGGGGAACATTCTGTACTCCGCGGCCAGCCGCTCCTCGATCCGCTCCAGCCCGTGGTGCCACAGCGAGTCCATCAGCACCGCGATCCGGTGGAAGTCGGCCGGCTCCTCCACGTCACGCATCCGCACCTTCGACGGCAGCGCGCCCGGCCGGGCCAGGATCGCGTCCACCTCACCGAGGATCAGCGTCTCGGACTCCGCCCGAATGAAACCGGCTTGCAACAGCCGCTCGCCCAGGTCCGCCGGCTCGTCGTAGGCGTAGGTCTTCCATTCGAACTCCAGCCCGCGCTCGCGGAAGAACGCGATCTGCGCGGCGATCACCGCGTCCGGGTCGTCGCCGAGCCCGCGCGGCGTCTCGACGAACCCGCCGCCACCCTCACCTTCGAAGTACGAACGGTGCACCAGCCCGTCCAGTTCCTGCTTCCAGCCCGGGATCGTGTCGGCGTCCGGCAACCGGATCCGGCGGTGGAAGACCTCTAGCAGCTCGTCAGGTGTCATCACCGGTCATCCTGGCGGCTTCCGCGTCAACCGTCATCCCCTTTTCGGCGTCTCATCAGTAGAGCCTCTTCACAGGCAGACGGAAGGGAAGAACGTCATGACCGAGCTCAGCACCGTTCGCCACCCCGTCCGCGGCGTGCTCGCCACTGTGGCGATCGCCGCCCTCACCACCGGCGCCGCGGTCGGCGTACCGGCGCAGGCGCAGGCAGCGCCCCTCGGCGCCGAACGGGCCGGGTGGTGCGCCACCACCTGGGGTTCATTGCCGGAGGCAAGCAAGACCTGGACCGGATCGACCGTGCGGAAGGTCCGGACCGGCCGGCACGGCTGCTTCGACCGCCTGGTGATCGATCTGGCCGGCAAGCGCGCCACCGGGTACCACGTCAGCTACGTCAAGGCCGCCACTCAGGACGGTTCCGGTGCGCCGATCCGCACGCGGGGCGGCGCAGTCCTGCAGGTCGCCGTCAACGCGCCGGCGTACGACGCGGCCGGGCGGCCGACGTACCGAATGAAGAACAAGCAGGAACTGGCGGCCGTGGCCGGCTACGACACGCTTCGCCAGGTGGCGTGGGGCGGGAGTTTCGAGGGCCGGACGACGCTGGCGGTCGGCGTTCGGGCTCGCCTGCCGTTCCGGACCTATGTCCTCGCCGGCCCCGGCAGCACCACCCGGCTCGTCATCGATGTGGCTCATCACTGGTGACTTGCAGGCGAACACCAGTCGTGTTCGAATGAACAAATGAACGGTGAGGAACGGCTGAGGTTCGTCGTCGAGGAGCTGGCCCGAGCCGGCCGGGTCGGCGTCTCCGAACTGGCGCGCGACACCGGAACCTCGGAGATGACGATCCGCCGCGACCTCGATCTGCTGCAGGGCCAAGGCCTGGTACGCCGGGTCCGCGGCGGCGCGGTCGGGGTCGCGTTGCGGGGCGAGGTGATCCCGTTCGCCCTGCGGGACAAGCAGGGCAGGGAGGTCAAACGACGACTCGGAGCAGCCGTCGCCGAGCTGATCAGCGACGGCGAGGCGGTCGCGCTGGACAACGGCACGACCTGCTTGGCCGTCGCCCGTGAGCTGGCCGGCCGCGCGATCACCGTGATGCCGCTGTCGTTGCACTCGGCCGTCGTTCTGGGCGAGGCGGCCCGGACGAAGCTGATCATGCCGGGCGGCGAGGTGAGCTCACCCGAGCTGGCGTCGTACGGCGCGGCGGCCGAGGCCGGCGTCCGGGGTATCCACTTCGACACCGCGGTGATCAGCAGTTGTGCCGCACTGCCCGCGCACGGTCTCACCACCAACACCCTTGCCGACGCCGCGATGAAACGCGCGCTGATCGAGTCCTCGGCCCGAGTGCTGCTGGCCGTCGAGTCGGCCAAGCTCGAACGCACCGCGATGGTGACGGTGGCCGCACTGGAAGCCGTCGACGTGCTCGTCACCGACGAGGCGGCCGACGACGAGGCGCTGGAGGCGTTCCGCCAGGCCGACGTCGAGATCAGGTTCGCATGATCACCACGTCCGCGAATCCGATGTCCACCCGGACCGCGGCGGCCGCGGTCTTCCTGCTGTTCGTCACCAACGGGATGCTGATCGGTGGCATCGGCGGCACGCTGCCCGCGCTGCGCGAACGGCTGGACATCGACGCCTCCGGGCTCTCCTTGCTGCTGTTCTGCCTGGCCTTCTCCGCCGTCGTGTCGATGCAGGTCGGCGGCCGGCTGGCCGACCGGATCGGGGCCCGCCCGGTCGCGCTGTGCACACTGACCCTGCTGGCCCTCGGGGTCGGCACCCTCGCGTTCACGACCTCGTTGCCCGGAGCAATCATCGCGATGGTGCTGGCCGGCCTCGGCAACGGGGCGATGGACGTCGCGATGAACTCCCTCGGCGTCGAGGTCGAGCAGGCCCGGCCGAAACCGATCATGAGCCGTTTCCACGCTTTCTGGAGCGTCGGCAACCTGCTCGCGGCCGGTACCGTCGTGCTGATCGCGCGGCTGTTCGGGAAGACCGGCGGGGCCAACGTCGGTCCCGCTCTCGGCACGCTCTGCGTCACCGGCCTGCTCTCGATCGCCGTCTGCTACCGGATCGTGCCGGCCGGCCGCCGGATCGAGCACACCACCGACGGCGTCCGGACCGCGATCCCCCGGCTGGCCTGGGCGCTCGGCCTGATGGCCTTCTGCTTCGGCCTGGCCGAAGGCACCGCCATCGACTGGTCGTCGGTCCACGTCACCGACGTCGCCAGGATCGACCCGTCCACCGGCGCCCTCGGCCTGGTCGCGGTCAGCGGCTTCATGGTGATCATCCGGCTGCTCGGCGACCGGGCGGTCTCCCGGATCGGCCGCCGGGCAGTCGTCCGGATCGGCTCCGTCACCGCGATCGGCGGGTATCTGCTGACCGTCCTGGTGCAGCCGCTTCCCCTGCTGCTGATCGGCTGGGCCCTGGTCGGCGTCGGCGTCGGCCTGGTCGCACCGCAGGTGTACGCCGTGGCCGGTCACGTCGGTGGCGGCCGCATGCTCGCAATCGTGGTGACCTTCGGGTACGCCGCCTTCCTGGTCGGCCCAGCCATCATCGGCCAACTCGTCGAGCACGTCGGTATCCAGCAGGCGATGATCCTGCCGCTGGCTCTGTCGGGCTGCCTGGTCTCCGTCTCCGTCGTGCTCCCCCGCGACGAACCGGCCCCGTAACTTTCGGCCCCCGGGACGCATCTAACAAGTGTCCTAAGGGGGGCATCGTGAAATGTGTTCACGCAGAAAGGGCCGACCACCACCACCTACCGATCCGCTCCGCATTCGCAGTACTGGCAGCACTCGCCTTCGCCGCAGTACCGGCGGGAGCGGTCGCTGCTCCAGCGCACGCCGACCGGACGACCACGACCGCCACGGCTGTCGCGGGCTGCCCGACAGGCTGGGGTTCATTGCCTGAGGCAAGCACCTTCGCCGGGGCCGGCTACCTGACGAACGTCCGGACCGGCCAGCACTCCTGCTTCGACCGGATCGTGTTCGACGTCCGGGGCAAGCCGTCCTGGTACCGCGTGCACTACGTCAAGGACATCGCCACCGTGGGCGAGGGCCGGGTGATCCCGGTGCGCGGCGGCGCCAAGTTGGAGATCGTCCTGTCGGTGCCGTCGTACGACGACAACGTCGCCACCTACCGTCCGGCGGACTACGACGAACTGACCGACGTGCAGGGCTACCGGACCTTCCGGCAGGTCGTGGACGCCGGCAGCTTCGAGGGGGAAACGGTGATCGGGGTCGGCGTCCGCGCCCGTCTGCCGTTCCGCGTCTTCACGCTGACCGGGCCGGGCACCACCGGCCGAGTCGTCGTCGACGTGGCGCATCGCTGGTAGAACAGCTGGGCCTGCCGCGTGCAGCGCGGCAGGCCCAGCCTGTCAGAGCACGCGGTCGAGCAGGTCGAAGAAGGTGTTCGCGAGCACGAGCTCGTACGGGTCGCCGAGCAGGGCGGCCAGTTCCGCGATGTCCGACGGGGTCCAGTTCCACGCATTGATCCCGCCGGAGATGAACAGCGGTTTCGTGCCGTCCCACTTCGCGACCTGGACATCGAGCGCGGCCTTGTACTCCGCTGCCTTGCCGGGCGCGCTCCACTGCCCGACGACGGGCAGACCACTCTGGCGGACCGTGAGCAGGTCGCCGTCCCAGGTCTGCATGATCCCCTTCAGCGGCGTGTGCTTGGCGAACCCGCGGGCGATCTCCTCCGACAGCAGCACCCACTGGTCGTTCTCGCGGTGGCTGTAGGAATACACCACGTCCAACCCGGTCCGGCGCAACTGCGAGCCGGTCAGCTTCAGGAACTGGGTGAACTCGCTCGGCACCCACGACCCGGGATACGTGTAGCCCGCACCAGAGGGACCGCAGACCAGCAGGTCGTTGGCCGTCGCGGTCCGCTGGAAGTGGCTGTACAGACCCGGTCCGGTCTCCAGCAGGAACGGGCTGATGGTCCAGTTCGCCGGCGCCTCACCACGCTTGGGATCGTCCCAGAGCTCACGCAGGTGCCGCTGGCAGTACTGGATGTTGTCGCCCTCGCCGAACGTCAGTGTCAGGTAGACCTTGTTCTTCGGCTTGTTGATCCGCCGAACCGGCCTGACCCGGTCCGAGATCGGCGCCGTGAAGCCGGCGTGGACCGTCCCGTTCATGTAGAAGTCGGCCGCGATCACCGGCGAACCACCCTGCGACGCAAGGTCGACCCCGTCCCACTCGCCGGAGACGTCGTTGGCGAACCAGCCCATGTACGGCGCCAGCGTCGGGTACTTGGCGAAGTGCTCGACCAGCAGCTCCCCGGTCTCGCCGCCCGGGGGCAGCCAGCTGACCAGCGCCTTGGTGGCGACCACGTAGTCCCGGAAGTACGCGAACGGCTCGATCCGGGTGGGCGAGGTGTCGGTCGCGGTCACCAGGTACTGGTTCCACATCGTCGCGGTGACCACCAGGGACGTCGTACCGGCAGGTGGTTCGAAGCGGTAGATGAAGTAGCCGCCGCCGTCGCTGAAGCGGTTGGCTTCACCGCCGATGGACGAGTTGACGCCGTCGAACAGGTACGGCTCCTCCTGCGGGGTACCGACCAGGAAGTGGGCGAGCTGGGCGCCGTTCGCCTTCACGGTGATCTCGGAGACCGAGCCGCCCCAGCCGTCGTCGGTGAACGAGTCCTGGAACCTGACGTAGACGGCTTCCTTGCCGAGTTTGGCCGACACGTCGAGCTCGTAGCTACCGCGGTTCGACGAGTCGCGGATCTGCCGGGTCTCGCGGGCGATCTCCTTCCACTGCACGTTTTCCACCGCGGCCACCCGGGTCGGCGGCAGGCCGGCCAGCAACCGGTGGGTGACTCGCGGGAACAGGTTCTCGAGCTGCCATCGGTAGGTCTTGACCCGGTCGTCGTCGAACTTTCCCCGCAGGTCCTTGACGATCCGCAGTCCGTGCGCCTTGGCCTGCGCCGCGTCGGCGACGACGGCGTTCTCCAACCCGGCCAGGGTGGTCGCTACGTTCAGCGAGTCCGGGACAGCGGGATCGTGGATGATCGCGCCGCGAACCCGGTGCCGGTACTTGGCCACCAGGTCCAAGGGGTTCGCGTACGTCGTCGTGGGCAGGTGCATGTCGGCCAGCCACTTCGCGTCCGGCGTACTCTGCGTGCCGGTGTCGAAGCTGAAGTAGAGCTCCGGCCTGGTGCGGTTGACGATGCCTTGCAAGGTCGTCAGCAGCGTCTGGTCGGCACCGTTGAGTTTGCTGACGTCGCCGTAGTGCAGGTGTTTCGGTTTCGCGAAGGCCGGCAGCAGCCGGCCACCGCCGCCACTCGGGCCCGTCAGGCCCGCCGCTCTTGTCGCCGCGTCCGCCGGGAGCCCGGGAAGCAGCCCGAACCCTCCTGCCGTGACTGCGCCGGTACCCGCCAGGAACGTTCGTCTCGAGACCATCGTGACCACTCCCCTGTCGCTGACATCGCTGTCAAATGACGGTGAGGTTAGCCAGCAATGCGGTGCGTGTCGAGAGCTCGGACAACGTTGTCGGCAGATTGCTTGGAATCGTTTCCGTCCGACCGCTGCGGAGACCGGAAGCGGCCAATGCCGGCGGAGCTACCAGGCCTCGTCGAGGATCCGCGTCGCCTCGGACAACGAGAGGTTGGCCCGGCGAGCGGCCCGGGCGAAGACGGTCGCCGCCGCCCGCGTCTCCTCGTCGTCCACCTGACTGCGCGCGGCGAGCACGAACGTCCCGTTCCGTCCCCGCGTCTCCACCAGCCGATCCGCCTCGAGTTCCTTGTACGCCCGGGCCACCGTATTGGTGGCCAACCCCAGATCCCCGGCCAGCTGCCGAACGGTCGGCAGCCGCGTCCCCTGGGCCAGCTCCCCGCGCCGAATCAACGCCTCGACCTGCTGCTTCACCTGCTCGTACGGCGGCGTGGCCGCGGCCGGCTCCACCGAGATGATCATCCGGCCCTCACCACATCCAGCGAAAACGTCATCCGAGCCAGCTTCCCGTAGTCGTTGTCCCCATTGGATTGACACAAATTACCAAGGGTCAAGCTTGCTGCAGCTCGGCCGAAGTACACCGCGGTGCAGGTCTTGAGCGGCGCCGAGTACGGGTAGCCTCCGAAAGCCGGCCGGACCCCAGAGGCGGCCGGCCGGCTTCCTTCGTTGAGGAGGGGTCAGCCGAGGCCGCCGCCCACCTTGATGAGGTTGTTGAACTCGGCGGTGCTGAGCTTGCTGGTGTCGCCGCTGAGGGCGGCGGACCGGACGCAGGTGATGCCGCCAGGGACCGAGCCGGTCAGGACCCGGATGGCGTTCTGGAAGGACACGCACCGGCGCTGGTCCTCGCTGCCGTCGCCTCGCGGGTAGCCGATCGCGGCATTGACCTTGGCCATGTTGAGCTGGTCCGCGAACGGGTTGATGTTGCGGGCCTGGGTCCAGTACCAGCGGGCGATCGGCGCGCTCCACTGCAGGGAGCGGGCCAGCTCGGGGTTGCCGAGCAGGTTGATCCCGAAGTACTGGCCGGCGGGGCCGTAGTTGAAGTCGCCGGTGAGCTGGATGTAGCCGCGACCGCCGTACAGGCGGGTGTCGCCGATCTCGCGGATGTTGTACTCCAGCCGGGACTCGTGCACGAGCGTCGCCAGGAAGGCGGCCTTCCGGTACGGCGTGTTGATGGCGGCGTCGCGCATCGCCTGGTTGAGCGACGGGAGTCCGGTCTGGACGAGTGACGGATTCGCGATCCGGCTGCCGAACATCGCCTGGACCTGCGCCAGGGTGATGTCACTCGGCGGGGGCGGGGTGCCGCCGCACTCGGCGACGCCGGGGAGCTTGTCTTGCGGAATCGCGACGTACGCGACGGTGACGTAGCCGCCGAGCGCCGGAACGTGCGCCCACCAACGGCTGGAGCCGCCGGAGACGGTGACGAGGTCGCCGTACTTCTGGCAGTCCACGTCGATCGAGGTCGGGCCGGGCAGGGTGCGGACGACCGGTGCGGACAGGTACGCGTCGGCGCGGACGTTCACTCCGGTCCCATAGGTCTGGAAGACGGCGGCGTGGGCCGGGGCGGCGGTGACGAGGCCACCGGCGGTGAGCCCGGCCAGAGCCAGGGCAGCGGTGACGAGGCGGCGGATTCTTCGCTTGAGCATGACGAACTCCCGGGGCGGGGCGGCATG
Organism: Kribbella sp. CA-293567; assembly: GCF_027627575.1. NCBI lineage: Bacteria > Bacillati > Actinomycetota > Actinomycetes > Propionibacteriales > Kribbellaceae > Kribbella > Kribbella sp. CA-293567. The sequence goes on along the minus strand of NZ_CP114065.1, from coordinate 3,103,861 downwards.
GGCGGGTGTCGTGACAATTTGACGCAGCTCATCGCGACAGTGTCACTTTCCACCCAAAAGGCCGAATGCTCAAGCTTTTGCACACAGGTGGTAATGCCGTGGCAGCTATCTGCCACGGCAAACGAACCAACGGACTCCTGAGCTACTGCTTGGCTTCGGCCTTGACCTCGGCCTTGGCCTCGCCCTTGACCTCGGGCTTGGCGTCCACGCCGGCCTCCTTGCGCTGAGCCGGGGTGATCGGCGCCGGCGCCGCGGTCAGCGGGTCGAATCCGCCACCGGACTTCGGGAACGCGATCACGTCGCGGATCGACTCCGTGCCGGCCAGCAGCGCGGTGATCCGGTCCCAGCCGAACGCGATCCCGCCGTGCGGCGGGGCGCCGAACTTGAACGCGTCGAGCAGGAAGCCGAACTTCTCGGTCGCCTCCTCGTCGGTCAGGCCCATCACCTTGAAGACCCGCTTCTGCACGTCCTCGCGGTGGATACGGATCGACCCACCGCCGATCTCGTTGCCGTTGCAGACGATGTCGTACGCGTACGCCAGCGCGCTGCCCGGATCGGTGTCGAAGCTGTCCAGCGAGTCCGGCTTCGGCGACGTGAACGCGTGGTGCACCGCGGTCCACGCACCCGAACCGACCGCCACGTCACCAGCGGCCGTCGCGTCGTCGGCCGGCTCGAACAGCGGCGCGTCGACGACCCACACGAACGACCAGGCCGACTCGTCGATCAGCCCACCGCGCCGGCCGATCTCCAGCCGCGCCGCGCCGAGCAGCGCCCGCGACGACTTGACCGCGCCCGCGGCGAAGAAGATGCAGTCGCCCGGCTTCGCGCCGACGTGGTCGGCCAGCCCGGCGCGCTCCTCCTCGGACAGGTTCTTGGCGACCGGACCACCGAGCTCGCCGTCCTGGCCGACCAGCACGTAGGCCAGCCCTCGTGCGCCGCGCTGCTTGGCCCACTCCTGCCACGCGTCCAGCTGCTTGCGCGGCTGGTCGGCGCCACCCGGCATCACCACGGCGCCGACGTACTGCGCCTGGAAGACCCGGAACGGCGTGCTCTTGAAGTAGTCGGTGCACTCGACCAGCTCGAGGCCCATCCGCAGGTCGGGCTTGTCGCTGCCGAACCGGGCCATCGACTCGGCGTACGTCATCCGCTGGATCGGCGTCTGGATCTCGTGCCCGGCGAGCTTCCACAGCTCGGTCAGGATCTCCTCGGACAGCGCGATGATGTCGTCCTGGTCGACGAAGCTCATCTCGATGTCGAGCTGGGTGAACTCCGGCTGCCGGTCGGCACGGAAGTCCTCGTCGCGGTAGCAGCGCGCGATCTGGAAGTAGCGCTCCATCCCGGCCACCATCAGCAGCTGCTTGAACAGCTGCGGCGACTGCGGCAGCGCGTACCACGAGCCCGGCTGCAGGCGCGCCGGGACCAGGAAGTCACGCGCGCCTTCCGGTGTCGACTTGGTCAGGGTCGGCGTCTCGATCTCGACGAAGTCGTGCCTGTCCAGCACGTCGCGAGCCGTCTTGTTCACCTTGCTGCGCAGGCGAAGTACCGAGCCCGGGCCCTGACGGCGCAGGTCGAGGTACCGGTACTTGAGCCGGACCTCCTCGTTCACCGGGGTCGCGTGGTGCTCCTCCACCGGGAACGGCAGCGGCGCGGCCTCGGAGAGGACCTCGATCTGCTCGGTGATGATCTCGATCTCGCCGGTCGGCAGGTCCGGGTTCGCGTTGCCCTCGGGCCGGGCCGCGACCGTGCCGACGATCTTCAGGCAGTACTCCGAGCGCAGGCCGCTGGCGGCCTCCTCGTCCCGGATGACCACCTGGACGGTGCCGCTGGAGTCGCGCAGGTCGATGAAGGCCACACCACCGTGATCGCGCCGCCGCGCCACCCAGCCCGCCAACGTGACGGTCTGTCCGGTGTTCCCGGCTCGCAACGAGCCGGCGGAATGGGTACGGATCACGAGTTCTCCTGAGGGGTTTCGAGCTGCGGTGTTTCGATGCTGGGTCGTACGTCCTGCGCGGGCGGTGACCAGGTGGCCGGATCGGCCTGCACCTGCTCGCCGCTGCGGATGTCCTTCACTTCAGCGCCGACCTCGGTGGCGAACCACACGAACGGAATGCCACGCCGATCGGCGAACTTGATCTGCTTGCCGAACTTCGCCGCCGCCGGCGCCACCTCGACCGGGATCCCCCGGCCGCGCAACGTCGCCGCCGTCCGCATCGCGTCGGCCCGCTCGTCTTCGTTGTTCAGGGCAATCAATACCGCGGTCGGCGTACTGCGGGAGCCCTTGACCAGACCCTGGCTGATCAACCGGGTGATCAACCGGGAGACCCCGATCGAGATCCCCACGCCCGGGTACGTCGTCTTGCCGTCGCTGGCGAGCGAGTCGTAGCGACCGCCCGAGCAGATCGAGCCGTAGGACTCGTGCCCGATCAACTGAGTCTCGTAGACCGTGCCGGTGTAGTAGTCCAGGCCGCGGGCGATCTTCAGGTCGGCGACCAGCAGGCCGGGTGCGTGCTCGTTGGCCGCGGTCATGATCGCCGCCAGCCGCTCGAGCCCCTCGTCGAGGATCTCGTGCTCGACGCCCAGCGCCCGGACCTGCTCGACGAACGACGCGTCGGTGCTGGAGATCTCGGCCAGCCGGAGCACCTGCTTGGCCGTCTCCGGCGACAGGGCCGGACCGTTCTCGGCGGTCAGCAACTGGGTGACCTTGTCCGGGCCGATCTTGTCCAGCTTGTCGACGATCCGCAGTACCGAAGCGACGTCCTCGATGCCCAGGCCGCGGTAGAACCCCTCCGGGATCTGCCGGTTGTTGACCTGGATCCGGAACGGCGGGATCGGCAGCTTGCGGAAAGCGTCGGCGATGACGAGAGGCAGCTCGACCTCGTAGTGGAACGGCAGCGTGCCGTCGCCGACGATGTCGATGTCGGCCTGCGCGAACTCGCGGTACCGGCCCTCCTGCGGCCGCTCGCCGCGCCAGACCTTCTGGATCTGGTAGCGGCGGAACGGGAACGCGAGCTTGCCGGCGTTCTCCAGCACGTACCGCGCGAACGGCACGGTCAGGTCGAAGTGCAGGCCGAGCTCCGACTTCTCGTCGGCCGCGGCGCCCAGCCGGCGAACCGCGTAGATCTCCTTGTCGGCGTCCTCGCCCTGGTTCGACAGCCGCTCGACCGGCTCGACGGCGCGGGTCTCGATCGACGCGAAACCGTGCAGCTCGAAGGTCTGCCGGATCACGTCGAGGAAGTGCTGCTCGACGATCCGGTCGCCGGGAAGGAACTCGGGGAACCCGCTGATCGGACTGATCTTGCTCATGCGGCCTTGCTCATTTCTGTGTCTCCAGGTCCTGCAGGTAAGGATTGGTCGCCTTTTCCCGGCCGATCGTGGTCTGGCCACCATGACCGGGCAGCACGACGATCTCGTCGCGCATCGGCAGGATCTTGGTGGCCAGCGTCTGCAGCATCGCCGGATGGTCGCCGCCGGGCAGATCCGTCCGGCCGATCGACCCGGCGAACAGCACGTCGCCGGAGAACAGCACCGCGGGCACGTCCTCAGGACCGAGGTACGGCGTGGTGAAGGTGACCGAGCCGCGGGTGTGACCCGGGGTGTGGTCGACGGTCAGGTCCAGGCCCGCGAGCTCGAGCCGCTGACCGTCCACCAGCTCCTGGACGTCGTCGGGCTCGGCGAACTCGTGGTCGCCACCGAGCAGCATCCGGGCGCTCTCCTGGCTGATGCCGGCCATCGGGTCGGCCAGCAGGTGCCGGTCGTCCGCGTGGATCCAGGCGGTGCTGTCGTAGGCGCCGCAGACGGGCAGCACCGAGAACATGTGGTCGATGTGCCCGTGGGTGAGGAGCACCGCGACGGGCTTCAGCTTGTTCTCCCGGACCACCTGCTCGACCCCGGCGGTGGCGTCCTGCCCCGGGTCGATCACGATGCACTCCGTGCCCTGGCCGGTGGCGACGACGTAGCAGTTCGTACCCCACGACCCCGCGGGGAACCCGGCGATGAGCACGACAGACCTTCCTGGAGCGAACTGAGGGACCTGTCAAGGCTACCGGTGACGGCGTACGGAGTACGAACCGGATTGTCCGGCCCGATCACCGGCTGCTTGTTCTGTGTCCGATTGTGATCGCATTCCCGTTGCGCAGCGGCCAGGAGTTTGTGATTGTTCAGTGATACGCGTGGGGTCAGTTGCCGACGCGCCCGTCTGGGCCCTGTGCCGCCGGATGAACCGGCGACTGACCAGAATGGGAACGAGCGCAGTGCATACCGCCGGAAGGGGCGAGTTGTGGCCGAGGAGAGCTGGGGCCGGGTAGCCGACGACGGAACGGTCTTCGTCCGGACCAAGGACGGGGAGAGGGCGGTCGGCCAGTGGCCGGACGCGAACCCCGAGGAGGCACTCGCCTTCTACACCCGCCGGTACGACGCTCTCGCGTTCGAGGTGGAGCTGCTGGAGAAGCGGGTCCAGGCCGGTACCGTCTCGCCGGACGACGCGCGGGCCGCGGTGAAGAAGGTGACCGGCGCGATCGACGAGGCGCAGGCCGTCGGCGACCTGGACGGGCTGCGGGCCCGGCTGGAGGCGCTCACCCCGCTGGTCGCCCAGCAGCGCGAGAAGAAGAAGGCCGAGCGGGCCGCGAAGGTCGAGGAGGCCCGGGCCGCGAAGACCAAGATCGCGACCGAGGCCGAGACGATCGCCGCCGGCAGCGACTGGCGGCACGGCGTCACCCGGCTGCGCGAACTGCTGGACGAGTGGAAGGCGCTCCCCCGCCTCGACAAGTCGAGTGACGACGAGCTGTGGCACCGGTTCTCCTCCGCGCGGACGACGTACACCCGGCACCGCAAGCAGCACTTCTCCGAGCTGTCCTCCAAGCGTGACGAGGCGGCCGCGGTGAAGGAGCGGCTGGCGACCGAGGCCGAGGCGCTCTCGTCGAACACCGACTGGGGCCCGACGTCCGGCCGTTTCCGCGACCTGATGCGGCAGTGGAAGGCGGCCGGCCCGGCGCCGCGCGAGGTCGACGACAAGCTGTGGGCGCGGTTCCGCAGCGCGCAGGACGCGTTCTTCGGCGCCCGCGACGCGGTCCAGGCCGAGGAGAACGAGGAGCAGGTCGCCAACCAGGCGGCCAAGGAAGCGCTGCTGGTCGAGATCGAGGCGATCCTGCCGGTCACCGACGCCAAGGCCGCCCGCGAGCAGCTCCGCGACCTGCTCGACCGCTGGGACGCGATCGGCAAGATCCCGCGGGACTCGATGCGCTCGATCGACGGCCGGCTGCGCGCCGTCGAGCAGGCGGTCAAGTCCGCCGAGGACGACGTCTGGAAGAACAGCAACCCCGAGGCCCGGGCCCGCGCCGAGGCCACGGTGAAGCAGCTCCAGTCGCTGATCACCGACCTGGAGAAGCAGGCCGCCAAGCACGAGGCCCAAGGCAACACCCGCAAGGCCGCCGAAGCCCACGAAGCCATCGCCGCCCGCCGCGAATGGCTCACCCAGGCCCAGAACGCCCTCGCCGACTTCAGCTGAGCTCTGACAGCAGCCCGCCGCCCTGGTTCGCCAGGCAGGCGGGCTGCTTGCTGTCTGTGTGCCTGGCGGACGCGGCGGCAGGCGGGCGGACTGCTTCGCCTCCGCAGCCTGTGGACAACGCAGTGCCGGCAGGTTGACTGCCTCGCCGTCGCGTCCTGTGGACAACGCGGCGCCGGGCGGCTGGAGTGCTTCGCCTTCGCGTCCTGTGGACAACGCAAAGCACGGAAGGGCTGCCTTCGGCGATCCTGTGCCGATGTCGTTTCCACCGTTCTTCGCTGGCCTTCCGTTCCGCGGGAGGCAAGCCGGCAAGAAGCTGCAGTGGCTGCTGTCCTGCGACGAGATCCGCCACCTGCTGGCCGATGTCTACGTCGCCGTCGACACCCCTGACACCCCCGAGTTGCGGTCGGCCGCCGCCGCGCTCGTTCTCCCGGAAGGCGCGATCGCTTCCGGGCAACTCGCTGCCTGGATCCATGGGATTCCCACCACCGCGCTGCGTACCGACGACAAGGTGTCGATCCACTGGACGAGCGAGGCCGCAGACACAGTCCGGGTCGCCGGTCTGACGGTGGTCAGCCCGACAGCCACCGGCGTGGAGCTTGCACTCACCCTGCCTCGCCCGTTCGCGTTGTCGGCGGTCGACGCCCTCCTGCGCTCCGGCCGAGTCGAGCGCGCGGACCTCGAAGTACTCCTGGACGACTACGCCGGACATCGCGGCATCCCTCAGGCTCGCCAGATCTTCAAGTACGCCGACTCCCGAGCGGAGTCCCCAGGTGAGTCGTGGCTGCGGCTACGCCTCCTCGACGCCGGCTTCGGGCGACCCGAACTGCAGATGCGCATCAAAGGCCCTGACCGCGACTACCGGGTCGATGTCGCCTACCCCGATCCGGTGGACAACCGGCGGCTTGGCCTCGAGTACGACTCCGACCGCTGGCACTCCCGTGACCGCCAGCAGACCCGCGACGAGAAGCGGCGTACCGACCTGGCCGGCCTCGGCTGGCACATCATCCCCGTACACCGCCCGGACCTCTGGGGCTCGTACCCCGCCCTGGAGCTGGCCGTCGGCGCCTTCCTCTGCCGCTGGCCCCGACTCCCCCGGCGCTGGTGAGCAACCGGCCGCCGCGCTCGGCAGTGGTGGGCTGCCGAGCGCGGGGGCGGCTCAGTTGCGGTAGCGGAAGACGATCCGGCCTCGGGTCAGGTCGTAGGGGCTCAGCTCGACCAGGACGCGGTCCTCGGGGAGGATCTTGATGTAGTTCTTCCGGATCTTGCCGCTGATGTGGGCGAGCACCTGGTGGCCGTTGGCCAGTTCCACCCGGAAGTTGGCGTTGCGGAGGCACTCGACGACGGTGCCCTCGACCTCGATGGCGCCTGCTGTTCTAGCCATCGTCAGACCTTTCCCGGCCGGCTGACCAGTTCCACAGTGCTGCCCGTACGCCGGGCGCCCAGCCCCTCGAACAGCGCGAGCGCCGCCGTGTTGCCCTCGTCGATCTCAGCCGTAGCCGCCTCGAAACCGGCGCGGTGCAGGCTGTTCAACACCTGGCCCAGCAAGGCACGAGCGATGCCCTGCCGTTGATCGGCGGCAAGTACCGCGATCAGCCCGATGCGTGGACGCCGCGTCATCGTCGCGACCCGAACCAGCCCGACGTACCGGCCGTCCCGCAGTGCGACCGTGTACCTCGACGGATCCAACGGTCTCGTTCCGCCCTGCCAGGGCAGCACCTCCGCCGGCATCGTCGCCCAGCCAGCAGCCGCCTCGACCTCGGCACGAATGCTTTGATCCAACTCACGAGGCAGCCCCTCGACCACTTCGGCTCCGGCCACGAACGCGACGCCCGAGGGCCCAGCCGCAGCAAACCCCTCACCTGCCGGTACGACGAATTCCAGCTCACGACGCCAGGTCGCAAACCCAGCCCGCTCCCAACTTGCCAGCAGCGCACGGTCAGCCTCGTCGACCACCGTGTACAGCGGCATCACCTGGTCGGCCAGGATCGCCGCGACGAGCCGATCGAAGACATCAGCGCGCCAACTGTCGACGCTGACGAAGATCCGGCCGTCGAGCCGGCGGGAAGCGTGACCACGGCCGACGACGAGGTCGTTCTCCACCGCATGCCACTGGTTGTCCGCGACGCGCGAGACCGTCACCGCGTGGGCGCCGACGCCCGGACTGAAAGGCAAAGAGTTCATAGGTGTTTCCTTTCGGGAGTGCCGAACTTCTCGAGGCGCTCCCGCGACACCTACATCAGTCGCCCGCCCGTGACCACGCGAACCGGAGCACCCACTGCTCTACAACGTTCATCGGTTCTCACCTCCAGGCGTACAGTCACGGACCCTACGCACGCTACCAACCCCACCGCCATACCGGCCACCCGTTATTCCCTCCGCGGAGGTACCTCGGCTTCGGGTGAGTTACCCCTGTTCGAACCCGGGGTAACCCGCCACCCGCAGGGGCAACTCCTCGCCGAGGTACCTCCCTCGCCGAGGTACCTCCCTCGCCGAGGTATCTCCCTCGCCGAGGTACCTCGGGTCCGGGTGAGTTACCCCCTGTTCGAACCGGGGGTAGCTCACCGCCCGCGGGGGTAACTCGGGGTCGACCAGGCGAGGCGGAGCGGAGCCGCGAAGCGGGGCGGAGCGGGGCGAAGCCGTCAGGCGCGGTAGCCGGCGTGGATGTGGTCGTGGTGGGTCTGGTCGCTGAAGTAGGTGGCGCCTGGTAGTTGGTAGGGGCCGCCTACGTTGTGGGAGCCGGTGGCGGCTGAGGCGCGCATGTAGTTGGTGATCAGGGTGCGTGGGGTTGCGGGATCGACCACGGCTCGGCCGTTGATCTGCCAGGTGTCGAAGGCGCGGCCGCGGGGGTGGTCGCTGGGGCGGTTGGTGCCGAAGACGTTCAGGGGGTGGCCGGAGCGGATCACGCTGACGCCGATCGTGTAGGTCTTGGCGAGAGTGAGCATCGCCGTCAGGACCGTGTCCTGGATGGTTCCCGAGCGGATGTCGGCGGCCGAGGCGGGCGGCAGGAGGATGCGACCGCTGGCGAGCACTTGCTTCGCGGCCGCGGACAGTCGAGTGGTCGCCGCGCCTGGCTTGGCAGGGAACAGCTCAGTCACTCGCCACGTCTGACCTGACCTCGACAACCGTACGTCGACGGTGGTGCCGCCGGTGACTAGCTTGCCGTTGGCAACGGAGTACACGCGGCACGGGACGAGCACACTCGCGGTGTCGGCCAGCAGACCGCCGTACTGCGCGTCGATCACCTCTACCGCTGCGTTCGGGCGGCGCAGGAGCTTCTCGACCGCCTGAACGGCAACGAGTTTCGCCGATGGCTGGATCTCCCCACGACCCGGTCGCCAGAGGGCCACCTTCGGCAACGCAGGCGTCGAAGGCGAAGGGGCAGACGATGGAGTGATCGGCGAAGGACTGGCTGAAGGCGACGACGCGGTCGGGGCCGAAGGCGTCGGCGATGTAGACGGCGTACTGGCCGGCGGGTTGCCTCGGGACGCATCGTCCGAACTGCATCCGGCCAGCGCGCCCACGCCCAGCACCAGCAGGCCGCGGCGGGTCAGCCGCGGCCTTGCACTGAAAGGCCCGCTACTGGGTGACGCGGTAGACGTCGAAGACACCCTCTACTGAGCGGACCGCCTTCAGAACATGGCCCAGGTGCGTCGGATCGCCCATCTCGAAGGTGAAGCGGGACTTGGCGATCCGGTCACGAGTGGTGGTCAGCGCGGCGGACAGGATGTTCACGTGGTAGTCCGAGAGCACCCGGGTGATGTCGGAGAGCAGACGAGCCCGGTCGAGCGCCTCCACCTGGATGGCCACCAGGAAGACCGACTGGGCGGTCGGCGCCCACTCGACCTCGACGATGCGCTCCGGCTGGGTCTGCAGGTTCTCCACGTTGGCGCAGTCGGCCCGGTGCACCGAGACTCCGGCGCCGCGGGTGACCCAACCGATGATCTCGTCGCCCGGCACCGGCGTACAGCAGCGGGCGAGTTTGGACAGTACGTCGGTGGCGCCCTTGACGATGACACCGGCGTCGCCGCGCGCGGTCCGCTTGCGGCGCTCCCGCGTGGCCGGCAACCGCAGGCCCTCGGCAAGATCCTCCGCCGCGCCCTCTTCGCCGCCGTAGGTCTCGATCAACCGCCGTACGACGGCCTGCGCGCTCACGTGGCTCTCGCCGACCGCGGCGTACAGGCCGGTCACGTCGGGATAGCGCAGCGAGTTCGCGACCGCGGTCAGCGTCTCGTGCGACAGCAGGCGCTGCAGCGGCAGGCCCTCCTTGCGCAACTGCTTGGCGATCGCGTCCTTGCCGTGCTCGATCGCCTCGTCGCGACGCTCCTTGGAGAACCAGTGCTTGATCTTGTTCCGGGCACGCGGGCTCTTGACGAACATCAGCCAGTCGCGCGACGGACCGGCACCCTGCGCCTTCGAGGTGAACACCTCGACGACGTCGCCGTTCTCCAGCGTGCTCTCCAGCGGCACCAGCCGGCCGTTCACCCGGGCGCCGATACAGCGGTGCCCGACCTCGGTGTGGATCGCGTAGGCGAAGTCGACCGGCGACGAGCCGGTCGGCAGCGACATCACGTCACCGCGCGGGGTGAAGACGTAGACCTCGGAGTTGTTGATCTCGAACCGCAGCGAGTCGAGGAACTCCGACGGGTCGGAGGTCTCCCGCTGCCAGTCGACCAGTTGCCGGACCCACGGCATCTCGTTCGGCGCGCCGACCTCGGTGGTCGGCGGGGCGCCCACCTCGGGGGACGGCGCGTTCGGGTCCTCCTTGTACTTCCAGTGCGCGGCGATACCGTACTCCGCGCGCCGGTGCATCGAGAAGGACCGGATCTGCAGCTCCACCGGCTTGCCCTGCGGGCCGATCACCGTGGTGTGCAGCGACTGGTACATGTTGAACTTCGGCATCGCGATGTAGTCCTTGAACCGGCCGGGCACCGGGTTCCACCGGGCGTGCAGCACGCCCAGTCCGGCGTAACAGTCCCGGACCGACTCGACCAGCACGCGGATGCCGACCAGGTCGTAGATGTCGCCGAACTCGCGGCCGCGGACGATCATCTTCTGGTAGATCGAGTAGTAGTGCTTCGGCCGGCCGGTGACGGTCGCCTTCACCTTGGCGGCGCGCAGGTCCTCGTGCACCTGGTCGATCACCGAGGCGAGGTACTCGTCGCGGGACGGCGCGCGCTCGGCGACCAGCCGGACGATCTCGTCGTACACCTTCGGGTGCAGGGTCGAGAAGGACAGGTCCTCGAGCTCCCACTTGATCGTGTTCATCCCGAGCCGGTGCGCCAGCGGGGCGTAGATCTCGAGCGTCTCGCGGGCGATCCGCTCCTGCTTCTCCTGCCGCAGGAAGCCCAGCGTGCGCATGTTGTGCAGCCGGTCGGCGAGCTTGATCACCAGCACCCGGATGTCCTTGGCCATCGCGACGACCATCTTGCGGATCGTCTCGGCCTGCGCGGACTCGCCGTACTTGACCTTGTCCAGCTTGGTGACGCCGTCGACCAGCATCGCGATCTCTTCGCTGAAGTCCTTGGTCAGCTCGGCGATCGTGTAGTCGGTGTCCTCGACCGTGTCGTGCAGCAGGGCCGCGCACAGGGTCGGCGCGGTCATCCCCAGCTCGGCCAGGATGGTGGCCACCGCGAGCGGGTGCGTGATGTACGCGTCGCCGCTCTTGCGGAGCTGGCCGGTGTGATGCTTCTCGGCGGTGCGGTAGGCCCGCTCGATCATCGCCAGGTCGGCCTTGGGGTGGGTCGCGCGAACGACCCGGAAGAGCGGCTCCAGCATGGGCGCCCGGTTCGGGTGCCGGGTGCCGCCGAGCCGGGCCAGCCGGGCGCGAACCCGGGCCGGCGCGATCCTGGGCGGCTGCGCCGAAGGGGGCGGCGCGGCGGCTGGAGACGGCGAAGGACTGGCCACCGGGCGGCTCGCGGGAGCGCGCGGAGGCTCGAGCGGCACCACGTCCGGTACCGCTGAAGTCATCGCCGGGTCTTCACCCACGTCGTATCCCTCCGCCGACAGGCCACCAGTCTAGGGGGAACAAGCCAACCCGGTTGACCCGGCCTGTGGACAACACGCCGAATTGATGTAACCGCTTGACCTCAGACGGTGACGAGGGTGTCGACGCGCTCCCCGGCGAGCCGGTCACGGCCCGGCAGGAAGGACAGCTCGATCAGGACCGCGGTACCGGCTACTTCGGCACCGCAGCGGCGTACCAGGCGGAGGCAGGCCTCGACCGTGCCGCCGGTGGCGAGCACGTCGTCGATCACCAGCACCCGGTCCCCTGGCGCGAAGGCGTCCTGGTGCACCTCGATGGTCGCCTCGCCGTACTCCAGCGCGTAGGACTCCTCGTACGTCGCGGCCGGCAGCTTGCCCTTCTTGCGGACCGGAACGAAACCGGCGCCCAGGGCCAGCGCGACCGGAGCGGCCAGGATGAAGCCACGGGCTTCGATCCCGACCACCTTGTCGACCACCACGTTGCCGTCGGCATCCCGGCCGAAGGCGGCCAGCGCCTCCACCACCTGGCTGAAGCCACCGTGGTCCGCCAGCAGCGGGGTGATGTCCTTGAACATCACCCCCGCCTGCGGGTAGTCCGGGATGTCGCGAATGCCGTCTTTCAGTACCTCGTCCAGCGAGCGCATCAGCAGCCTTCCGCCCTGGCCGTCACTTACCGCGCTTGGAGCGCGGCTTCCGGGACGGTTGCGGGCGGCCGGCGCCACTTGTCGGCCGCACTGGGCGGCTCGACGCGGTCGGCGTACCGGCGGTCGCGCCCGACGACTTCGGCTTATCCTGCAGCCGCGAGACGTCCGTGGCGCTGCCTCCGCCTACCACCGCGCCGGCGGCGACCGGCGTACCGGCCTTGGCCTTGCTGGTGGAGGCGGCGCGCTTGGCGAGCACCCGGCGGCGCAGCGCCTGCATGCCCGGCTCGCGCTCCTTGAACTGGGCCAGCAGCGCCGGAGCGATGAAGATCGACGAGTACGCGCCGACGGCGATACCGACGAACAGGGCCAGCGACAGGTCCTTCAGCGGGCCGGTGCCCAGCACCACGGTGCCGACGACCAGGATCGAGCCGACCGGCATCAGCGCGATCAGCGTGGTGTTGATCGAGCGGACGATGGTCTGGTTGACGGCCAGGTTGGTCGCGTCGCTGTAGGTGTAGCGGTTCGATCCGGTGATGCCGCGGGTGTTCTCGCGGACCTTGTCGAACACCACGACGGTGTCGTACAGCGAGTACCCGAGGATCGTCAGGACGCCGATCACCGTGGCCGGCGTGACGTCGAAGCCGATCAGCGCGTAGATACCGACCGTGATGAACACGTCGTGGACCAGCGCGATGATGGCCGCCGCCGAGGCCTTGGGCTCACGGAAGTAGATCCAGATCACGCCGAAGACCAGGACCAGGAAGACGATCAGCGCCAGGATCGCCTTGTTGGCGATCTGGGAACCCCACGAGGCGCCGATCTGCGAGGTGCTGACCTGCGCGGTCGGCACATTCAGTTCCTTGGCGATCGCGTCGGTGACCCGGGCGATGTCGGCCTGGTCCAGCGGCTTGGTCTGGACCCGGATCTTCTCACCGCCGATGGTGGTGACGACCGGGTCGCCGAGGTCCTTGGCATTGGTCGCCTTCACCGCGCTGGAGACGTCGGCGATCGTGTCGTCGGTGATCTTGACGCTGCTGGTCTGGTACTCCACGCCACCCTTGAACTCGATGCCGAGCGCCAGACCGCGGGCGAACAGCGCACCGAGCGAGATCACCACCAGGGCGATCGAGACCGCGAACCAGATCTTGCGCTTGCCGATGAAGTCGTAGGAGATCTCACCGCGGTGCAGCCGGGCACCGATGGTTCCGAGCTTCGACATCAGACCTCGCCTCCCACGGGCTTGCGCGTCGACTTCGCCGCCGGCCGGTCGGCCGGCCGCATCTGACCGGGCAGCCGCTCGACGCCGAGGTGTTCGGGGTCGAGGCCGGACAGCTTGTGGCCGTGACCGAAGAAGTCGGTCCGGGCCAGCAGCGTCACCAGCGGCTTGGTGAAGACGAACACGATCACCAGGTCGATCAGCGTGGTCAGGCCGAGCGTGAACGCGAAGCCCTTCACGCTGCCTACGGCGAGGATGTAGAGCACCAGCGCGGCCAGCAGCGAGATCGAGTCGGCCGCGATGATGGTGTGCTTGGCACGGGCCCAGCCGGTCTCCACCGACGACCGCAGGCTGCGGCCCTCCCGGACCTCGTCGCGCAGCCGTTCGAAATAGATGACGAACGAGTCCGCGGTGATACCGATCGCGACGATCAGACCGGCGATACCGGACAGCGTCAGGGTGAAGCCCATCGTCTTGCCCAGCAGTACGACGCAGGCGTAGGTGAGCGCCGCGGCCGCGAGCAGCGACAGCACGACCACCAGGCCGAGGCCGCGGTAGTAGAGGAAGGAGAAGATGATCACCAGGCCGAGGCCGATCAGGCCCGCGGTGATACCGGCCGACAACTGGTCGCCACCGAGCTGCGGGGAGATCGTCGCGACCTCCGAGATGTCGAAGGAGACCGGCAGCGCGCCGTACTTGAGCACGTTGGCCAGGTCGCGGGCCTCGGACTCGGTGAACGAGCCGGTGATCTGCGCCTGCCCGCCCGGGATCGGCTGGGTGACGCTCGGGGTGGAGATGGCGACGCCGTCCAGCACGATCGCGAACAGGTTCGCGCCGGCGGGCTTCTTGGAGATCGCGGTGGTGGCGTTGAGGAACTTCTCGCCGCCCTCACCGGTGAACTTCAGGTCGACCTGCCAGCCCAGTCCGCCCTGCGGGATGCCGGCGGTGGCGTCGGAGAGCTCGGTGCCCTTGAGGATCGCCGGGCCGAGCAGGTACTTGGTGGACTTGTCCTTGCTGCAGGAGACGAGCGGCTTGCCCGGCTCGTCCTTCGGCGCGGGCTTGTCACAGGTGTAGGCGGCGAACGCGGCCTGGGTCGCGGCGTCCGGCTGGTAGTTCAGCGGGTCGCCGTTGTTGACCGGCGGCGCGGGCGGCGTGGCGGCCGGGGTCGACGGCACCGGAGCCGACGGCACCGGGGTGCTCGCCTTCGCCGGGGTCGGCGTCGGGGTGGCGGCGCCCAGCACGCTGCTCCAGGCGCGGCCGTTCGGCGTGGCGCTGGTCGACGGCTTCAGCGTGGTGCTCGGCTTCGGCGGCGTACTCGGCTTCGGCGTGGTCGACGGCTTGCCGGTCGGGGTCGCCGACGGCGGGGCGGTCGGTACCGGAGCACCGGCCTGGGCGTCGTAGACGGCCCGGAAGTACAGCAGCGCGGTCTGACCGACCTGGTCGACCAGACTGTCCTGGTTGGCACCCGGTACGGCGACGGTGATGTGGTCGCTGCCGGACGTGGCGATCTCGGCCTCACCGATACCGGCACCGTTCACCCGCTGCGAGATGATGTTCTTCGCCTCGGTCAACTGCTCGGCCGTCACGTCGCCGCCACCGGCCAGCGACTTCGCCGTCAGGGTGATGGTGGTGCCACCGCGCAGGTCCAGTCCCAGCTTGGGCTCCCAGGACTTCGCGATCGCCATGATCCCGAACAACAGGACCAGGACGACGCCCAGGATGATCAGGGTCCTCCCGGGGCGGGATGTCGTCGTCGTTGCCACGTCAGATTCTTCCTTGCGCTACTGGGCGCGCCCGAGCACCACCGCGGTGCTCGCGCGCCGTACGCCGATAGGACGGGGGTGGTTCAGTTCTCGCTGTGCGTGGGGGGCAGCTTGCCCTTGTCCTGCACCTTCTCGGTCCCGGTGCCCGGTACGTCGACGGTGTCCTTGGTCTCGGCCGGCTCCACCGCGATCTGGTCGGCGGCCTCGTCCACCGGCTCGTCGGCCACCGCGTCGTCGGTCTCCTCGGGGATGACCCGGCCGATCGCGGCCTTGACGAACTGCACCAGCACGCCGTCGGAGATCTCCAGCGTCACGTACTCGTCGTCGACCTCCTCGACGATGCCGACCTGACCACTGGTGGTGATCACCTTGGTGCCCGGCTGCAGAGCGGCGACCGTGTCGGCCTGCTTCTGGCGCTGCTTGCGCTGGCTGCGGCTCATGAACCAGATCATCCCGACAATCAGGATCAGCGGGAGCAGGAGCGTGATGCCCCCACCGCCGGAGGAGGCCATCGGTGCGGCGATCAAAACCATCGGGACTCAGAATCCTTCGTCGAAGATGTAAGGGTGCCCGGCACGCCCTGCGCAAAAGCCCAGGTCGCAGCGGGATGGCCCGGATACGGGCCACCGGGGAGTCTAACCCTGGGCGGCAACAAGTGCCGCATGACAGGGGGTCACGTTTGAGTTACTCGTCACCCCTCCAACGTCGGCGCGGGACGGTTCGTGCCCGGCCGGCCGGATCATTCGTCCTCGGTGTCGAAGAGCGTGTCGGCGAAGGTCGCGCCCTTCGGGACCGCCAGGCCGAGATGCCGCCAGGCCGCCGGCGTCGCGACGCGGCCACGCGGTGTTCTGGCCAGGTAGCCCGAGCGGACCAGGAACGGTTCGGCCACCTCTTCGACCGTCTCCCGCTCCTCGCCGACCGCGACCGCCAGGGTGGACAGGCCGACCGGTCCCCCGCCGAAGCGCCGGCAGAGCGCGTCCAGCACCGAGCGGTCGAGCCGGTCGAGCCCCATCCGGTCCACCTCGTACAGCTCGAGGGCGGCCTTCGACAGCGCGATCGTGACGATCCCGTCGGCCCGGACCTCGGCGAAGTCGCGGACCCGGCGGAGCAACCGGTTCGCGATCCGGGGGGTACCGCGGGACCGGGAGGCGATCTCGGCCGCGGCCTCCTTGGTGATGTCGACCTCCAGCAGGGCCGCCGACCGGTTGACGATCTTCTCCAGTTCGGCGGAGTCGTAGAACTCCAGGTGACCGGTGAAGCCGAACCTGTCCCGCAGCGGTCCGGGCAGCAGTCCGGCCCGGGTGGTCGCGCCGACCAGGGTGAACGGCGGGATCTCCAGCGGAATCGCGGTCGCGCCGGGGCCCTTGCCGACGATCACGTCGACGCGGAAGTCCTCCATCGCCA
The DNA here is from genome assembly GCF_027627575.1 of Kribbella sp. CA-293567. Lineage (NCBI taxonomy): Bacteria > Bacillati > Actinomycetota > Actinomycetes > Propionibacteriales > Kribbellaceae > Kribbella > Kribbella sp. CA-293567. The sequence continues at coordinate 3,087,349 of NZ_CP114065.1, read as the reverse complement.
TGTACAGCAGCTCTTCGGCCGGTCGGGACATCCGGTGGATCTCGTCGAGGAACAGCACTTCGCCCTCGTTCAGCCCGGACAGGATCGCGGCCAGGTCGCCCGCGTGCTGGATGGCCGGACCGCTGGTGATCCGCAACGGCGCCGAGAGCTCCGCGGCGATGATCATCGCGAGGGTGGTCTTGCCCAGGCCGGGCGGACCGGACAGCAGGACATGGTCGGGCGCGCGGTTGCGGCCACGAGCTGCGTGCAGGACGAGTTGCAGTTGCTCGCTGACCCGGCGCTGCCCGCCGAACTCGTCGAGTGTCCGCGGCCGCAGAGCGGACTCGATCTTGCGCTCGTCGAGGTCGAGCGCGTCCGCGGAAACCAGCGGCCTGACGTTGTCGTCCATTCGCTACCTCCCCACGATCGGAGCGGAACGCCCGGCGAACCGCTGGGTCGGCTTCACCTTCACGCCTTCGTGAGCGCGCGAAGGCGGCTTCGGCGACTCCGCCTCTCCGCTGCGGGCGCCATCAGGAGCAGAGCGCTGCGTCGGGGTCATCGATTACGCCTTCGAGAGCGCGCGAAGTGCGGCGCGGAGGAGGTCGGGAACGGACGGCTCGGCGGCGTCCGCGGCCAGCGGCGACACGGCGATGACGGCGTCGTCGGCATCTCGCGCCGACCAGCCGAGGCCGACGAGGGCGGAGTGCACCTGGTCGCGCCAGGCGTCGGTCACGGCCAGCGGACGGCCGGAGACGGTGCGCGAAGGGGCGCCGATCTTGTCCTTGAGCTCCAGCACGAGCCGCTGGGCGACCTTCTTGCCGACACCGGGGATCTTCACCAGCATGGCCAGGTCCTCGGCGGCGACCGCCTGCCGGAGCTGGTCCGGGCTCAGCACGGCGAGGGCAGCCTGCGCCAGCTTCGGGCCGACGCCCGACGCGGTCTGCAGCAGCTCGAACAGCTCCTTCTCGTCCGCGTCGGCGAAGCCGTAGAGGGTCAGGGAGTCCTCGCGCACGATCATCGAGGTGGCCAGCTTGAACTCCTGCCCGGGACGCAGTGTCGCCAGCGTGCCGGGGTGGCAGTAGACCTGCAGACCGATCCCACCAACCTCGATCACACAACTGTCCAGCCCGATCGCGGCCACCGGGCCACGCACGAACGCGATCATCGCTTGCCTCCTCGCCGGGCGCCGGGGGTTTCCCCGGCCGCCATCATCGCCGACCCCGCACGCCGCGCGAGCACAGCTCCGCCATCAGCCCTGCCCGACCGTTGCAACAGTGTGCTTCGTGGGCAGGTCTCGCTGTCACCGACGGCCCTTCGGTGCTGGTGCCGCCTGAGCCGCCACGGCCGCGCGCAGTCTAGCCACCTGCAGCCGCGACTGGGCTTGGGCCAGGGCTTCCAGGTTGCCGCGACTCACGGCTGCTTCCTGCAGCCGGCTGGTCACGCCACCGCGCCAGATATGACAGATCGCCAGCGCCAGCGCGTCTGCGGCGTCGGCGGGGGTCGGCCGCTCAGGAAGCTTCAGGATCCGGGTGACCATCGTGGTCACCTGGTCCTTGTCCGCTCGGCCCGAACCGGTCACCGCGGCCTTCACCTCCGACGGGGTGTGCAGCGCCACTGGCAGCCCACGTCGCGCGGCGACCACCATCGCGACGCCGGACGCCTGGGCGGTGCCCATCACGGTGCGCACGTTCGCCTGGGCGAAGACCCGCTCGATCGCGACCGCGTCGGGCCGGTGCTCGACGATCCACTCCTCCAACTGCGCCTCGATCTGGATCAGCCGCTTGGCGACGTCCAGATCGGCCGGCGTCCGGATCACGCCGACGGCAACCATCGTCGGTGGGCGCCCAGGCGTGCCCTCGACGACGCCGAGCCCACACCGGGTGAGTCCCGGGTCGACACCGAGTACGCGCACTGGATCACCTCCGAACGTTTGTTCGACAACCCTAGACGCCGCGCCCGGACCCCACGAAATCGACACTCCGCAGGCTGTGGACGACCTCAGAAGTAGTCGAGCATGTACGACGTCGCGCCCGCGAAGGCCGTATCGATCGCCCCGTCGCCGGCAGTCGCGCCGCCCCACGCCAGCCCAGCCCGGCGCATGGTGGCGAGCGGCGTACCGGAGTAGAGGGCGGACAAGCCACGGGAGCCGAGGCGCAGGACTTCACCGGTTGAGGTGGAGGGTGTGAGCGAGCCAGAGCCACCTGAGACAGACAGGTGCCAGCGTCCGGTATTGGCGGCGAGTTCCGAGTCGTCCAGCTCCAGGTCAACCTCCAGCGAGGCTCCCGGCGCAAAGCCGCGAGCAGAGATCGCCGCTGGGGCGTCGAGCAGCCGCAGCATCCAGTGCTCGATCACTGTGTTCTTGTCGGCTTCCTTGTTGACCAGTAGATGCGCGGGGTCGTCAGGAGACATATAGGCCTCGACATCTGCCGAGATGGAAGATCCGGAGCCCACTACCGACCACAGGGCACGCGCAGTGGCTTCAGAGCCGGCTACCAACTCCTCCACGCGCAGCTTGCCGCTCTGCCAGCCGTAGACGACGAAGCCGTCCTCAGCGAGGTAGCAGAAGCTGTTCTCCTCCCCCAGCCACTCGGCCACCTTGTCCTCCGGCCAGACCAGCGGCCCACTGATCCGGGCGGCAGCATGCAATTGCCCGACAAGCTCCAGGAACCGCTTGGCGTCGGCAGGACCGGCGCGGCGGACGCTGACCTCTTTGCCGCCGAGTGACCGCAGCTCTGCCGCCGGGAACGTGTAGCGGAAGCGACCGCCTGCGAACTCGTACCCGAGGTGCCGGTAGATCACAGTCGTCGCCGGGTAGAGCGCCGACAGCGGATAGCCGTGCTCGACGCTGCGAGCGAGCACCCCGCGCATCAGCTTGCTGCCGACCCCACGCCCCCGGTACTCCGGTGCGACCACGACTCCCGCCACTCCGCCCATCGGCACCTTGCGCCCACCCCACCACTGCTGGAACGCCCAGATCCGGGCCGCGGCGACCAGTTCGTCCCCGTCGACGACACCGACGATCCGCCCGTCGTCGATGAACCCCTGCACATCCGAGAGCCACTCCTCCCGGTCACCGGCGCTCAGCAGCCCGAAAGACCTCGACCGCACCCGGTACACGTCGTCGAGGTGCTTGCTCTCAACATCCACCAACCGCAAGTCGTCAGTCACGCCCAGACCCTACGACGCCACACCTCACACCAGCGACAGCATTAGCCCGACAGCGTTGATCGCCCCGTGCACGGTGATCAGCGGCCACATCAGCCGGTACCGGCTCCACAGGTATCCCAGGAACAGTCCTTGCACCCCCTGGTTGACCAGTACCGACGCCAGGTCGATCCCTAGCTCACCACGGCCCTGCAGCGCGATATGCCAGACCGCCCAGGCGATCGACGACAGCAGGATCGCCGGCCACGGACCGAGCAGCTGCTCCCACCTTGTCTGCAGCCAACGCCGGTAGAAGTACTCCTCAAGCACACTGTTGATGAAGAACACGCCTACGACGGTCAGTACGAGCTCGATCGCGGTCAGGTCCGGCTTGGCTGGTACGGGCACCGCCAGCGGGCCCACGTAGCTCAGCCCCAGGAACGTCGCCACCGGCAGTACCGGCGCCCAGCGGACCGAGGTCGGCCAGTCGGCCGTCGGTTTACCGCCCCACCAGCGGAACACAGCCAGTGGCACGGCAAGCAGCAAGAGCGCCTTCAGTACCTCGAAGAGCCCGAGCCCAAGCACCTTCAGCAGTACTGCGAAAGCCGCCGCACACCCCAGCAGGATCCAGGCCTGCCGCCGATCAGCCGACCCGCCAGGCGCCCGGTCGAGCCGCCACGGCAGCACTCTGATCAGCAAGATGCCGACAACCGCAGGGATCCACCGCGCCCACATCGGCTGGATGCTGTCGCTGTCGGCGGTGTACCGCACATCGGTGTTGCCGGTGACCACCAGCACCAGCGCAGAACCCACCAGTACTGCGATCCCGCCCGCCAGCACCCATCTCCGCATCGGCAGGAGTCTGTCAGCCGGCAGGGTCTACTTCTTGTCGGTGACCCAGAGATTGATAGTGCCCTGTACTACGACAGTCCCGTCGTCCCTGGTCGCCTTGACCTGGACCGGCACGTCCGGGCCGGCCGCCCAGGCAGCAGGGTCGGTCTCGGCGGAGCAGGTGAGGTCCGAGGTCGACTTGGCCAGGTAGGCGACCTCCATCCCCTTCGGCAGCCAACGCTTGCCGGCTGGGACGGTCGCCTCCGCCAGCGCGCCCATCGCGGCCTCCAACCCGTTGCAGACGGCGATCGCGTGCACGGTGCCGATGTGGTTCTGCACGGCCCGCCGCTTCGGCAGGACGAGCGACGCGTAGTTGGGGCTGACCTGCACGAACCGAGGCCGCACCGACCGGAAGTACGGCGCCTTCCAGGTGAACGCCACCGAGAACAGCCTGGTACCGCCGGGGAGACCGCGGAACTTCTCCCACATCGCCAACACCTGATTCGCCATACGGCAGATGTTACCCACCGGTCACTTACCCTGTCGATGCGTTCGGCGGCGGCACCCGCGCAACCGGGGTTACCTCCGCGACTGGTGGGCTACCCCAGGTTCGTACCGGGGGTAACTCACCTCAGCCGGGGGTAACCCACAGACTCCAGCCCGGCGTCGGTCAGCTGACCTCGGCCATGACCTCGTCGGAGACGTCGAAGTTGGCGAAGACGTTCTGGACGTCGTCGCTGTCCTCGAGAGCGTCGATCAGGCGGAAGATCTTGCCGGCGCCGTCGGCGTCCAGCTCGACCGTCATCGACGGGACGAAGGAGGCGTCGGCCGACTCGTAGTCGATCCCGGCGTCCTGCAGCGCGGTCCGGACCTTGACCAGGTCGCTGGACTCGCTGATCACCTCGAAGGACTCGCCGAGGTCGTTGACCTCGTCGGCGCCGGCCTCGAGCACGGCCTCCATCACGTCGTCCTCGGAGTACGACTTGCCGTCCTGCTCCTTGTTCACCACGATGACGCCCTTGCGGTGGAACAGGTACGCGACGCTGCCCGGGTCGGCCAGCGAGCCGCCGTTGCGGGTCATCGCGGTCCGGACGTCGGCCGCGGCCCGGTTGCGGTTGTCGGTCAGGCACTCGATCAGCATCGCGACGCCGTTCGGCCCGTAGCCCTCGTACGTGATCGACTGCCAGTCCGCGCCACCCGCCTCGGCGCCGGAGCCACGCTTGACCGCGCGGTCGATGTTGTCGTTGGGGACCGACGACTTCTTCGCCTTCTGGACCGCGTCGTACAGGGTCGGGTTGCCCGCGAGGTCACCGCCGCCCGTCCGGGCGGCCACCTCGATGTTCTTGATCAGCTTCGCGAAGAGCTTGGCGCGCCTCGAGTCGATGACCGCTTTCTTGTGCTTGGTGGTGGCCCACTTGGAATGGCCTGACATCGCGAACCCAACCCTTCTACCGCCTGCAACTGACCTAGAGGTCGCGCACCAGATCGGCGAAGTAGCCGTGCAGCCGAGCGTCACCGGTCATCTCCGGATGGAACGACGTGGCCAGCAGCCGATCGTGGCGAACCGCGACGATCCTACCCGCGCCCGGGCCGGACTCCACCGTGGACAGCACCTCGACGCCCAGACCGACCCGTTCGACCCACGGTGCCCGGATGAACACCGCGTGGTACGGCGTCTCGAAGGCGGCGAAGTCGAGCTCGGCCTCGAACGAGTCCACCTGCCGCCCGAACGCGTTCCGGCGGACCGTCACGTCCAGCCCGCCGAGGGTCTCCTGGCCGGTGATGCCGCCGGTGATCTCGTTCGCCAGCATGATCATCCCGGCGCAGGTGCCGAACACCGGCATCCCGTCCGCGATCCGCTTCCGCAGCGGCTCGAACAGCTCGAACGCGCGGGCCAGCTTGTCCATCGTGGTCGACTCGCCGCCGGGCAGCACCAGGCCATCGACCTCGGCCAGCTCCGCCGGCCGGCGGACCGGGCGCCCCTCGACGCCGACCGCGGCCAGCATCGCCAGGTGCTCCCGGACGTTGCCCTGCAGGGCGAAGACGCCGATGACGGTCACAGCCGTACCCTCCGTTGCCAGTCGATGGTCACTTCGATCCGGCCCTCGTCGAAGGTGGCCGGCAGGTTCCGCTCTCGCAGCAGAGCCAGAATGTCCTCCAGCAACGGCTCCCCCGGGGCCACGTTGGCGGTGTCGGGATGCCACACCTTGAGCTCGAGCATGCCGAAGTCGACGGCGTGCCAGACGTCGGTGTCGGTGAAGAACACCAACCCTTTCGGCTCGGCCGCGGACTCCAGTACTTCGCGCGCCGCGTGGTGATCCGACGTGTACCGCACGACGACCACACCCAGCGACTCCAGCTCAGCCAGTACTGCGTCCAGCCGATCCGGACCGGTCTCGTCGGGCCACCCGGCCGCGTCTGCCTCCAGGGCGGCCAGCGCGTCGTCGATCAGCTCCGGCACGAGCACCGCCGGGTCAGCCGCCGGGGCATCCTCAGCGACTGCCTCTGTAAGAGCAGAGGCGACAGCAGCACGATCGGCATAGCCGGAGCGGACCAGCACCCGAGCAAGCCCGCGCAGCTCACGCTCAACCCGCTCCCCCAGCCCGTACGCCGCCCGTGCGACCTGCTGCTCGTCGGGCGCCGCGCCGCTCGTCATCGGGAGAGCTCGCCGGTCGCAGACCGGCGAGCGTCCTCGACCTGGATCACCAGCCGCGCTCGGCGAGCCGGTGCGGCTGGGGGATCTCGTCGACGTTGATGCCGACCATGGCCTCGCCCAGGCCGCGGGAGACCTTGGCGAGCACGTCCGGGTCGTCGTAGAAGGTGGTGGCCTTCACGATCGCCTCGGCGCGCTGGGCCGGGTTGCCGGACTTGAAGATGCCGGAGCCGACGAAGACGCCCTCGGCGCCGAGCTGCATCATCATCGCGGCGTCGGCCGGGGTGGCGATACCGCCGGCGGTGAACAGCACCACCGGGAGCTTACCGGCCTCCGCGACCTCCTTGACCAGCTCGTACGGCGCCTGCAGTTCCTTGGCCGCGACGTACAGCTCGTCCTCGGGCAGGTTCTGCAGGTGGCGGAGCTGCTGGCGGATCTGGCGCATGTGGGTGGTCGCGTTGGAGACGTCACCGGTGCCGGCCTCGCCCTTGGAGCGGATCATCGCCGCGCCCTCGGTGATCCGGCGCAGCGCCTCGCCCAGGTTGGTCGCGCCGCAGACGAACGGAACGGTGAAGTTCCACTTGTCGATGTGGTTGGCGTAGTCGGCCGGGGTGAGCACCTCCGACTCGTCGACGTAGTCGACCCCGAGGCTCTGCAGCACCTGCGCCTCGACGAAGTGACCGATCCGGGCCTTGGCCATCACCGGGATCGACACCGTGTTGATGATGGATTCGATCATGTCCGGGTCGCTCATCCGGGAGACGCCGCCCTGAGCGCGGATGTCGGCCGGGACCCGCTCCAGTGCCATCACCGCGACGGCGCCGGCGTCCTCGGCGATCTTGGCCTGCTCGGCGGTGACGACGTCCATGATGACGCCGCCCTTGAGCATCTCGGCCATCCCGCGCTTGACCTTCGCGGTACCGGTCTGCGGGGTGTTGCCGGGCTGAGTCTCGGTCTGGGTCACTGCATCCTCCTGGTCGCGGTCTGGCACCTGTCCAGCGTAGGACGAGTGGACTGACAACCTTCAGTCCACCTCAAATCAACTGGACTGACTCAGCGCCTCGCCCAACCGGGCGACGACGAGCCGGAGAGTGGCCGGTGGAGCGGTGAACGGGATCCGGATGTGCCGCCGGTCCGTCCCGTCCGGCGTGAAGAGATCACCGGCCCCCAGCAACAACCCCTGCCCTCGGGCCGCCTCCAGCACCCGGCGGGCCCGTACTTCGGTGAGCTCCAGCCACAGCGTCATTCCACCGGTCGGAGTCGACCAGGCCACGCCGTCCAGCGTCTTCAGTCCTGTCTCCAGCGCCGCCAGGTTGGACCTGAGCCGCGTCTTGCGCCGGGAGATCACCCGGTCGAGCCGCTCGACGATCGCCTGTGCCAGCAGGTCGTCCAGCGCGCTCGGCGAGACCACACTGAGCTGGGCCGAGGTGTTGATCCGCCGCCGGAGCTGCCGGCCGGTTCTGACCCAGCCGACGCGCAGACCGCCCCACACCGTCTTGCTGAGCGACCCGACGCTGACAGTGCGGGGGTAGCGGCTCAGCGGATCGGCCTGCTCGCCACCAGCCAGCCACAGCGGCCGCATGGTCTCGTCGCTGATCAAAGCAGCGTCGTACCGCCGGGCGATCTCCACCACCGCCGTACGCCGATCCGCTGGGATGCTGAGCCCGGTCGGGTTGTGGTTGTCCGCCTGCAGGTAGATGACCTTCGGCTTGTGCCGCCTGCACAGGTGAGCGAGTTGATCCGTGTCCCAGACTCCGGCCGGCCATCCGACGACGTCCAGGCGGTGGCGGCGAAGCAGATCGAAGGCTGCCGGGTACGTCGGCGATTCGGTGATCGCCACGCCAGGGCCGAGGTCCAGGCCGGCCAGTGCGGCGTTCAACCCCGCTGCGGCTCCTACTGTCAGGGTGAGCTGGCCTGGCTCGGTCGGCACGCCCTCCAGCGTCAGCCGCTCCGCGAGCGCAGTACGGAGCTCCAGTGAACCGCCGGAAGGTGGACCGTCACCACCCATCGCCTGCGGGAGCCCATCGGCGATGATCTGCGCGGCAACCTCGGCTACGTCGTGCGGCGCCGCGGTAGTAGCGAACCGCAGGTCCAGCAGTGGCTGGTCACCTGCAGACACCGTCGATGCCGGAGCAATGGGATCCAGCAGCCGATCAAGCGGCCTGACGTGAGTGCCCGATCCCCGCTTGGTCTCCAGTACGCCGTCGGCGCGCAACTGATCCAGCGCCCGTACGACGGTCACCCGGCTGAGCCCGAGTCGCTCAGCCAGCACCCGCTCCGACGGCAGCCGGGAGCCGATCGACAGGTCGCCCCGCTCGATCCGGCGCAGCACCAGGGCCTCCACCTGCTCGGTCTTGGTCCCGTCCACCGGATCCAGATCGCTCCCCCGCCACATAAGTCCAGTGTCACATGATTGGTATGACTGGCTTGTCCGGCCGGTTTTGTCGGCGGCGGATGTGAGGATCGGGGAATGGACGAGCGGTGGGCGATCGCGCCGACGGAGGGCGGTGGGGCGCTGCTGGCCGCCCTGCAGCCGGACGGGCAGCCCGCCGGGCCGGTACTACGTGAGCCGGATCTCGCCGCAGCGGTGGCGTCGCGGCCGCAGGTGAGCAGGTGGGTGTGGCGGTCGACGCCGGAGATCTACTCGCGGTTGCTCGCCGCCGGCGTGCGGGTGGAGCGTTGTTACGACGTCGAGGCGGCAGAGGTGCTGCTGCTCGGGCACGCGGGGCGACTCGGGGAGCCTCGGTCGGCGGCGGCCGCGTGGGCCAGGTTGAGCGGCAAGCCGGTGCCTGCCGATCCACCGCTGCGGTCGACGATGCCGGGTGAGCAGTCGTCGTTGTTCGAGGTGCACGAGGAGCCGGTGCCCTTCGAGGCGCTGTTGCGGGTGTACGCCGACCAGCTCCGGCGGCACCAGCAGGCGGAGTACCCGGAGCGCATGCGGCTGCTGACCGCGTCCGAGTCGTCCGGGATGCTCGTCGCCGCCGAGATGGATCGCGCCGGGTTGCCCTGGAGCGAGCCGACGCATCGGGCGCTGCTGACCGAGTTGCTCGGCGAGCGGTTCGCGGGCAGTGGCGAGCCGCGGCGGCTGACCGAGCTGGCCGATCAGATCTCCGCTGCGTTCGGCCGGCGGGTTCGGCCCGACCTGCCCAACGACGTGCTGAAGGCCCTCAAGCAGGCAGGGTTCCAGGTCACTTCGACGAGGAAGTGGGAGCTCGAGCACCTCGACCATCCGGCCATCGCGCCGCTGCTGGAGTACAAGACGCTCTACCGGATCTACACCGCCAACGGCTGGACGTGGCTGGCCGACTGGATCCACGACGGACGGTTCCGGCCCGGCTTCATCCCCGGCGGCACGGTGTCCGGGCGCTGGATCACCAACGGCGGCGGCGGGCTGCAGATCCCGCGAGTGATTCGCCGGGCAGTGATCGCCGATCCGGGCTGGCGGCTGGTCGTGGCCGACGCCTCGCAGCTGGAGCCGCGGGTGCTGGCCGCGATCTCGCGCGACCGCGGGTTGATGGAGGTGGCCGGCGATTCGGGTGACCTCTACAAGGCCGTTTCCGACAAGGCGTTCTCGGGCGATCGGGCGAAGGCCAAGCTCGCGGTGCTCGGCGCTGTCTACGGGCAGACCTCGGGCGACGGGATGAAGAACCTGGCCGCGCTGCGGAAGCGGTTCCCCCAGGCCATCGGCTACGTCGACGACGCGGCACGGGCCGGCGAGGAAGGGCGGCTGGTGCGCACCTGGCTCGGCCGCACCTGTCCACCGTCCGGCGCGCCGATCGACGACGCCCTGCTGGAGGGCCCGTCGGAGGAGCGGCAACCCGATGCCCGGCACGCCCGGGCGCGCGGCCGCTTCACCCGCAACTTCGTCGTCCAGGGCAGCGCCGCCGACTGGGCGCTGCTGATGATGGCGGCACTGCGGCAGTCGATCACCGGCCTCGAGGCGGAGCTGGTCTTCTTCCAGCACGACGAGGTGATCGTGCACTGCCCCGCCGACGAGGCCGAGCAGGTCGCCGGGGCGATCCAGGCGGCCGGCGACCTGGCCGGCCGGATCACCTTCGGCGACACTCCGACCCGGTTTCCCTTCACCACCGCGATCGTGGAGTGCTACGCCGACGCCAAGTGATCAGGCAGCCCGTAGAGCGGGAAGTCGGTCACCTCGAAGGCGGTCATTTCGGCGATCAGCCCGTCCTCGATCCGAAACACGCCGACCCCGAACGGCCGGAAGACCGTGTCACCCGGCACCCGCAGATAGGAGGCCAGCGCCGGCTGCCGGTTGAAGCCGACGACCCGGTAGCGGAAGTCGCCCCGGTAGGCCAGCCCGTCCACCGACAGGTTGGCGGCCATGATCCGCTCGGCGTCGGCACGCCCCGAGAACCAGAACGGGTACGGCGGCATCGTGATCCGGATGTCCTCGTGCATCAACGCGGCCAGTCCCGACGGGTCCGCCCGCTCGAACGCGTCCATGTACTTCGCCAGCAGCGCCTGCTCCGCCGCGGACGGGTCCCCCACCGGCGCCCACTCGGTACGCCGGGCCGGCAGGTGCTCCCGCAGTACCGGACGGGCTCGTTGCAAGGCGCTGTTGACCGAGGCGACGCTGGAGTCGAGCAGGTCGGCCGTCTCCTTGGCGGACCAGCCGAGCACGTCGCGGAAGATCAGCACCGCGCGCTGCCGCGCCGGGAGGTGCTGGATGGCGATCAGGAACGCGAGTTCGATCGTCTCGCGGCGAACCGCTGCCGCGTCGGGCTCCTGACTGCGATCCAGCAGGATGTCCGGGAACGGCTGCAGCCAGGGCAGGTCGTCCCGCGCGACGGCCTCGCCGGTCGGCCAGGACGACGGTTCGAGCTGATGCGGCAGGACGCGTTGCGGGCGGCGTACGTCGTCGATGCAGGCGTTGGTGGCGATCTTGTAGAGCCAGGCGCGGAAGGAGGACCGCCCCTCGAAGTCCGCCCGCTTGCGCCAGGCCCGCAGGAAGGTCTCCTGGACCAGGTCCTCGGCGTCGTCGTACGAGCCGAGCATGCGGTAGCAGTGCACGCGTAGCTCGTACCGGTACCGCTCGGTCTGCTCAGCGAAGTCTTCCTCGGTCACGGTCATCAGCGGCCGTCCTCCAGTTCGATCGTGGCCGGGATCGGCGCGTGACCCGCCAGCCGGAGCCATCTGACCACCCGGCGCCGCCGCAACTCGCGGGTCGACACCACGATGTCGTTGTGGAAGCGCCTGGCGAGCTGCACCCGGCGAATCGCGGTACCGAGCTCTGTTCCCCACGGCTCCACGTCGGTAACGGTTGCCCCGATCGCGCGGGTCAACGCCGACTCGGCTCGCTCGCGCTCGTCGCTGGTCGCAGTACGGGCTCGGTGGGCTGCATCCAGCAACAATAGTGACGAGGCAGGGTCGAGTACGCCGCTGCCGGCCAGCTCGGCGACCACGGCCGAGCGGCGGGCGAGCTCGGTCTCCAGAGAGGCGCGGGCGGTGGCGACCCGGTGGTTCAGGCGGTCGAGGCGGCCCGCGGTCCAGCTGCAGTAGGCGCCGAGCACGAGCAGCAGCACTCCCACCAGGATCAGCACGCCCGAGACCGTCACGAGGCCATTCGACCACCCCTTACGGAGCGCTGACGGTCCGGGCGGATCGGGTAGCCGGCGGGTCGCGGTCTTCTAGGGTCGATCGCATGGCAGAAATCGGAGTACTCGGCGGGTCCGGCTTCTACTCGTTCCTGTCCGGCGCCCGGCCGGTCGAGGTCGAGACACCGTTCGGGCCGCCGAGCGAGCTGCCGCTGGTGGGCGTGGTGGGTGGGCGCGAGGTCGCCTTCATCCCACGGCACGGCGCGGACCATCGCTTCGCGCCGCATCGGGTCAACTACCGCGCCAACCTGTGGGCGTTGCGGTCGCTCGGCGTGCGGCAGGTGCTCGGTCCGTGCGCCGTCGGTTCGCTCCGCGCGGAGCTGACGCCGGGGACGATCGTCGTACCGGATCAGTACGTCGATCGCACCTGGGGCCGCGAGCACACCGTGTACGACGGTAGCGGTGCGGCGGCCGAGGCGACGCCGGTGGTGCACGTGTCGGTGGCCGACCCGTACTGCGCCGCCGGGCGGGCAGCAGTCATTGCGGCAGGCAACGAGGTGGTTGCCGACGGCACCATGGTGGTGATCAACGGGCCACGCTTCTCGACCCGTGCCGAGTCGCGCTGGCACGCCGCCCAGGGCTGGTCGGTGGTCGGGATGACCGGCGCGCCGGAAGCGTCGATCGCGCGGGAACTCGCTGTCTGCTACACCTCGATCGCCGTCGTCACCGACCATGATGCCGGTGTCGTGACCGGCGAAGGCGTGACGCAGGAGGAGGTCTTCGCGGTCTTCGGCCGCAGCATCGAGCGGCTGAGAGGTCTGCTGACGGAAGTGGTCGCCCGGCTCCCGAAGGCCGACGAGGACTGCGCCTGCAGACACGCCTTGGACGGCACCGCCGGAGAGGATCTCTGGTGAAGGTTCTGCTGACCGGCGGCGCCGGCTTCATCGGGCGGCATGTCCAGGCCCAGTTGCTGGCGGACGGGCACGAGGTCCGGGTGCTCGACTCGCTGCGCCCGGACGTCCATCACGTCAGGCCCTCCGTCGAGGGGTTGGTCGTCGGCGACATCCGCGACGCCGAGGCTGTGGACCAAGCGTTGCACGGCGTCGACACGGTCGTGCACCTGGCGGCGAAGGTCGGCCTCGGTGTCGACCTCGACGACATGGACGACTACGTGAGCACCAACAGCCTCGGCACCGCGGTACTCCTTCGCGCTCTCGGCCGGCATCGGATCGAGCGCTTCGTCTACGCCAGCTCGATGGTCGTCTACGGCGAGGGCCACTACGAGTGCGACCGTCACGGCGTCGTCGCTCCCGGCCCGCGGCGCGTGGAGGATCTGGAGGCCGGCCAGTTCGACCCACGGTGCCCGATCTGCGCAGCGCCGCTGCGCGCCGGACTCGTCACGGAAGCCGCCCGGACAGATCCCCGCAACACCTATGCAGCCACCAAACTCCACGGTGAACACCTCGCCGCCACCTGGGCCCGCGAAACCGGCGGCCAGGCCACAGGTCTGCGTTTCCACAACGTGTACGGGCCGGGCATGCCCCGCAATACGCCGTACGCCGGGGTGGCGGCGATCTTCCGCTCCATGCTCGAGCAGGGCGAGACGCCGAAGGTCTTCGAGGACGGTGCGCAACGGCGGGACTTCATCCATGTCGCGGACATCGCGACCGCGGTGGCCGCGGCGATGGTGGCCGACGGCAAGGACTTCACTGCCTACAACGTCGGCAGTGGCACCGTGCGCACCATCGGCGACCTCGCCACCGAACTAGCTCGTGCGTACGGCGGCCCAGAGCCGATCGTCACCGGCGCCTACCGTCTGGGCGACGTCCGCCACATCACCGCGTCGTCCGAGCGGCTCCGCGATGAACTCGGCTGGAAGCCCGACTACGACCTGCGCTCCGGCCTCGAAGACCTCTTGAAGCAGCCCTAGCCCCCAGTACTACGACCCGGCGGCCACCGGCGGCAGTTCGATCTCGAACGCGCAGCCACCCTCGACGTTGGCCACCGCGATCTTCCCGTCGTGCGACTCCACCACCCCTCGGGCGATCGCCAGCCCCAGCCCGCCACCCGTGCTCCTGGAGGCCGGGTCGCGTTGCTCGTCCCCGCGCCAGCCGATGTCGAAGACGCGTTCCAGATCGTCGTCCGGAATCCCGCCGCACCCGTCGGTGACCGCCAGTCGCACCCGGCCGTCGTTCTCGCGGTCGACGGAGAGCTTCACCACCCCACCGCGCTCGGTGTGGCGGATCGCGTTGCCGACCAGGTTCGTCACCGCGCGCGTCAGCTCGTCCGCGTCCCCGTGCACCGCCAGCCGGTCGTCGTCCGCCGGAGTCGACACCGTGAGCGCCACGCCCTCCGAGCGGGCATGTTCGCAGCTCTCCCCCACCACGTCCTCGGCCAGTTCCCGCAAGCTCACCGCCGACCGCCGGCGAGGCGGCGGCGCGGCCGACAGCCGGGAGAGCTCGAACAGGTCGTCGACCAAGCCGGTCATTCGGTCGACCGTGGTCTGCATCTGCCGCAGCGCGCCCGGCACATCGTCGATCACCCCGTCCTCCAGGCCTTCCGACACTGCTCGCAGCCCGGCGAGTGGCGTCCGGAGATCGTGGGACATGAAGGCGACCAGTTCGCGCCGGCTCGCCTCCAACGCCCGCTCGCGGTCGCGGGAAGCGGCCAGCCGCTGCCGGGTCAGCTCCAGTTCGTCGGTGATGGAGGCCAGCTCCGCCGGGACGTTCGCGGTCCCCGCCACCGGTTCGTACGACGTACCGAGCTGGCGGAGCCGCCGTCCGACGTCACGCGAGCCGGCGCTGACCCAATGCCCGAGCAGCACCGACATCGCCAGTCCCAGCAGCCCGGAGAACGCGAGGGTCCAGAGCACCACCAACGAGTCGTGGGCCGAGATGAACATCGCCTGCACGCTCTGCGTGACCGCGGCCAGCGCCGCGAACATCGGCACCAGACCGGCGACGATGATCGTGACCCGCAGGGACTTCCGCCGGAACCGCCACAGCAGCACCCCGCCGACGATCCCGACCACCAGGGTCCAGCCGGTGGTCAGCGCGAAGATCGTGAGCTGGTCGCGGTTCATCCGGCCTCACCCGCGAAGCGGTAGCCGGTGCGCGGCACGGTCAGCACCAGTTTCGGGTCCGACGGATCGACCTCGATCTTCTCCCGCAGCCGCCGTACGTGCACCGTCACCGTCGACGAGTCGCCGAAGTCCCAGCCCCAGACGCGCCGCAGCAACTCGGCCTTCGTGTAGGCCTTGCCCGGATGCGCCACCAGGTAGGCCAGCAGGTCGAACTCCCGATGCGTCAACGACAGCTCCCCGCCGGCCAGCGTCGCGACCCGTGCCGCGGTGTCCACGGTGATCGGCCCGGCGGTCAGTCTGGTCGGCGTGAGATCCAGCCCCGCCAGCCGCTCCTCCCGCCGCAGCATCGCCTGCACCCGCAGGGTCAGCTCCCGCGGACTGAACGGCTTCACCACGTAGTCGTCCGCGCCGAACTCCAGCCCGACCAGCCGGTCCTCTTCCTCACCCCGCGCCGACAGCATGATCACCGCCGCGCCCTCGTCGGCGGCGCGCATCCGGCGCAGCACGTCCAGCCCGGAGAGTCCGGGAAGCATCACGTCCAGTACGACGACCGACGGCTTCCACTGCTGCCACACCTCGACCGCCATCACCCCGTCGGCGACCACGCGGGCGTCGTACCCGGCCTTGGTCAGGTACGCCGAGACGACGTTGGACACGGTCGGGTCGTCGTCCACCACGAGCACACGAGTAGCCACCGGTCGAGCGTAGATCGTCGGACCGGCCGAAAGCGCGATTCCTGCCGTCCGGGACGGGACGTAAGCGAGCGGTATCCGCTCGAAGCCCCGGAACCGGGCCGATTCTCCCTACCGTCGAAGAGTGCACCCAGTAGACGCCGCAGTCGATCTCATCCTCCCTTGCCTCAACGAGGCCGCCGCGCTGCCCTGGGTGCTCGCCCGGCTCCCGGACGGCGTACGGGCCGTTGTTGCCGACAACGGCTCCACGGACGGTTCAGCAGAGATCGCTGCCCGGCTTGGCGCGCTAGTGGTGCCCTGCGAGGTTCGCGGGTACGGCGCCGCCTGCCACGCAGGTCTACAGGCCAGTACTGCGCCAGTGGTCGCCTTCCTTGATGCAGACGCGTCTTTGGACCCCCGGCAACTCGTGCGAGTGACGGCACCGGTCTTGGCCGGCCACGTCGACCTCATGCTCGGCAGGAGGCGGCCGGTGTCGCGCAACGCGTGGCCCTGGCACCTACGGCTGGCCAATGCGGAGTTGTCACGGCGCATCAGGCGGCGTACCGGCGTAATGCTTCGCGACCTGGGTCCGATGCGAGCCGCTAGGCGGGAAGCCCTCCTGAGCCTGGAGCTGCACGATCGCCGGTCCGGCTATCCGCTGGAGACAGTGGTCAAGGCGGCCGACGCAGGCTGGCGCATCGCCGAGGTCGATGTGGACTACCTGCCGCGCTCCGGCCGCTCCAAAGTCACCGGTACGCCGCTCGGCGCGGCGCGGGCCGTGCTGGACATGTCGAAGGTGCTGTCGGCGTGAGAGCGGACACACTGATCGTCATCGCCAAGGAGCCGGTCGCCGGGCGGGTGAAGACGCGCCTGCAGACGGAGTTCACCCCGGCGGAAGCGGCGGCGCTCGCTCGCGCCTCGCTGGCCGACACACTCGCTGCGGTCCACTCCACCCCAGTGCACCGACGGGTGCTCGCGTTGGACGGCCAGGCGGGCAACTGGTTGCCTGCCGACTTCGAGGTCGTTCAGCAACGAGGCGATGGACTCGCAGAGCGGCTCGCCTGCGCCTTCGAGGACGCCTACGCCGGTACGCCGATGCTTTTGGTCGGGATGGACACTCCGCAGGTCACCCGTGAGTTGCTGGACGTCGATTGGGACGGGCACGACGCCGTACTGGGGCTGACCGAGGACGGCGGCTTCTGGTGTCTCGGATTGCCAAGGCCGGATCGGCGGGCGCTGGTCGGCGTACCGATGTCCACTGAGCACACAGGTGCTGACCAGCTCGCCCGGCTGCGGCTGCTCGGCTACGACGTGCTGCTGCTGCCGATGCTGCGGGACATGGACACACCCGAGGACGCGGCGGTGCTGGCCGAGCTCTTCCCGACGCTGCGGATGTCGCGGCTGCACCAGCGGCTGCAGCACGCGGCGCCGCCAGGGTTGCTGTTCGAGAAGGCGCTGAACGGCACCCAAGTGGTTGCCACCGGCATCGATGGTCGCAGGGTGCCGTCGTTGTGCGAGATCGACCGCTGGCAGGCGCCGGCCGACGAGGTCGACCAACTGGCGCTGAGTCGATGCGAAGGTCCGGTGCTCGATGTCGGGTGCGGCCCCGGGCGGATCGTCACCGCGCTGGCCGAGCGTGGCATCCCCGCGCTGGGCGTCGACATCTCGGCCGAGGCGGTACTCCTGACCACCAACCGAGGGGCGCCCGCGCTGCGGCGTCCGGTCCAGGAGCCACTGCCGGGCGAAGGACGTTGGGGCAGCGTCCTGCTGATGGACGGCAACATCGGCATCGGTGGCGCCCCCGAACTGCTGCTCCGCCGCTGCGCCGAGTTGGTTCGCCCGGACGGCCTGGTCCTGGTCGAGGTGGACCCCGACGACGATCTCGACGACACCGCCCCGATCGTCCTGCACACGGGCAGTCGCCGGTCGAAGCCCTTGCCCTGGGCAAGGGTCGGCACCCGCGCCGTACTGCGTCACGCGCTGGCCGTCGACCTGCTGGCCACCGAGGACTGGCGCACTCCGCACCGCGCCTTCCTGGCCTTCCGCCGCTCGCCCGCCACTGTCTCGCAGGTCGCCTACCGATGAGGTTGGTGTGGGCCGGCGTCGTAGCCGTCGGGGTCTCGGCTGGAGTAATGGCTGCTCAAGCGGCCGGGTGGTGGCCGAATCTGGTGCTGATCGTGGGATGCCTGGTGGTCGGCGGTGCCGGCTGGCTGCTGGTACGCCGGCCTGCCGGGAGGCACGCAGTACTCGGCGTGGTCGCAGTTGCCGCCATCTGCCAACTCCCGGGCCTTCTCAGCGCTCCGATCACCAGCACCGACGCCTACCGCTATGTCTGGGACGGGCGCGTGCAACTCTCCGGCAGCTCGCCCTACTCGCAGGTGCCACTGGCCGACGAACTGGCTCCGCTGCGGGACCCGGTGTTGTTCCCAGGGCTGTCCCCGGCGGATCGCTCCGGAGTGACCGGCCCTCCGCGCGTACCGCGCGATCCGGCAAGCGTCGCCGCGCTCTCCGAAGACGACCCTCGGACCAAGATCAACCGTCCGCGAGTGCCGACCATCTACCCACCCGTGGCGCAGGCCTACTTCACGACGGTCGCGCTCCTGACTCCCTGGTCGGCAGGGACTCTCGGACTCCAAGTAGCCGCAGCAGCACTCGCCGTCGCTCTGACAGTCTTGCTGGCCAAAGAACTTCAGCGAGCCGGCCGCGATCCTCGTTGGGCCCTGCTGTGGGGTTGGTCACCGATCGTGGTCCTGGAGGCCGCCAATGCCGCCCACGTCGACGTACTCGCGGCTCTCTTTGTCATCGCCGGAGTCGTCCTCGCCAGCAGGCGCCGGCCAGCGCTCGCCGGTCTGCTCCTGGGCGCCGCGGCGGCCACCAAACTCCTTCCCCTGCTTCTGCTTCCGGCCTTCACCGCCGTACGCCGCCGAGAACTCCGTACGCCGTTAGTTGCCGTTGGCACCTTCATCGCGTCCTACCTCCCGCACCTGCTTGCGGCCGGCACTCTCGTCATCGGCTTCCTCCCCGGCTACCTGACCCAGGAAGGCTTCTCCGACGGCAGCTCCCGCTCGGCGATTCTCGCGCTGGCGTTGCCTCCTGAGGCCCGCCAGCTCGTCTCCGGACTACTCGCCGTGGCCTTGGCCGTCCTCGCCCTCCGTCGCCACGGCCGAGAGCCGATCGCCGTCACCTGCTGCTGGCTGTACGGCGCCGCGCTCCTGCTCGCCACCCCCACCTACCCCTGGTACGGGCTCCCCCTGATCGCCCTGGCAGTGCTGGCCGGACGCTTCGAGTGGCTCGCCGTACCGCTGGCCGCTTACCTCGCCTACGCCGGCTTCGGCCATGGCACCCGCCAGGGGCTGATCTACCTGGCCGCCGCTGTCATCGTTGTCAGCGTCCTCACGATCCGTCACCGCTCGATCGCACCCGGCCGGTTTGACGAACGGATCGCGGCGCGCCAACACTGATCGACGTGAGCCCTCGAATCGCATTGGCGAACTCCGCCGACCACGCCGAGCCGCAGCCGGACGAACTGCACCTGGTGGCCGCCCTGCAGGCCGCCGGGCTGGATCCGGTCACGGAGGTCTGGACCGACCCGTCGGTCGACTGGTCCTGCTACGACGCGGTGCTGCTGCGCGCCGTCTGGGACTACCACCGCCGCTACCTCGAGTTCACCGAGTGGCTCGGTCAGCTCGACAAAGCCGGCGTCCAGGTGCTCAACGACGCCGATCTGGTCCGCTGGAACTCCGACAAGCGCTACCTGCTGGAGCTGCGCGAGCGCGGGGTCGCGATCGTGCCGTCCCAGGTCGCCGCCGGCGCCTGCCTGCGCGAGGTCGTCGGCGGGCTGACCGGCCAGGAGATCGTGATCAAGCCGACCGTCAGCGCGACGGCCCACCACACCGTCCGCGGTACGGCGGGCTCGGCCGAGCTCAGCACCGCGATGGAAGACCTGCCCGACGACGTCTATCTGGTGCAGCCGTTCCAGCCGGAGATTCAGACCGAAGGCGAGTGGTCGCTGATGTACTTCGGCGGCGAGTTCAGCCACGCGGTCCTCAAGCAGCCGGCCGCTGGTGACTTCCGGGCGCAGAACGACTTCGGTGGCACGGCCGAGCTGCTCGACCCGCCGGCCGTCGTCCTCGAAGGCTCGGCGGAGGCACTGGCAGCCGCCAACACCCGCCAAGCGCCCGTCTACGCCCGAGTCGACGGCATCGTCAGCAACGGCCGCTACCGCCTGATGGAGCTCGAACTGATCGAGCCCTACCTGTTCCTCCCGCTGGCCGCCGACTCGGCGACCCGCTTCGCGGCCGCCGTGGCCAACCGGGTGAACCAGCCTTAGTGCAGTAAGAAAGTGCACTAACTCTCGTCGGGCAAGCATCCTTGTACGACGAGACTGCGACTCGCTGGGAACAGCGCAAGGCGCAGGAACTCTGCCTGAGCAGTTGCCCCGTCATCGACCAGTGCCACGAGTGGGCGCGCCGCGAGAAGTTCACCGGGACGGCGGCCGGCCAGCGGCTCCTCTACGGACGTCGCCGCGGCCGGACGGACGCCGCTACACGTGGGCCGGATCGAGCTTCCGGGGTGGCGGATCCGCGATGACTCCGTCGCCCGGGTCGTTGACCAGGTCGCCCTGCCGGACCGGATCCTTCTCCGGCAGCAGGATGTCGCGGGCGACCACCAGCATCAGCCACAGCGTGCCGGCCATCCGCAGGACGACGGAGAGCCAGTAGATCTTGTCCGGCTGGTCCGGTGAGCCGGGCGCCAGGAACTGGGCCAGGTGCAGCCAGACCATCATCCAGTAGAACGTCTCGCATGCCTGCCAGATCAGCCAGTCCCGCAGCTTCGGCCGGGCCAGCGCGACCAGCGGCAGCAGCCAGAGCACGTACTGCGGCGAGTAGACCTTGTTGACCAGCAGGAACGCGGCGACCACCAGGAACGCCAGTTGCGCGAACCGCGGCGGCCGCGGTGCCATCAGGCCGAGGATCGCGATCGACAGGCACAGGCCGGCGAAGATCACGATGTTCAGCTGGTTGACGTCGGCGACCTCGTGCTTGGCCAGCTTCAGCACGTACCAGATCGAGCCGTAGTCGCTCTCGCGCTCGTCGTTGAAGACCCAGAACGACAGCCACTCGTTCTTGGCCAGCAGGTAGATGGGCGCGTTGACCAGCCCCCAGCTGAAGGCGGTGGCGACCAGCGCGAGGAACCACTGCCACAGCTTCCGGCCGCGCAGACAGACGATCAGCAACGGCCCGAGCAGCAGGAACGGATAGAACTTCGCCGCCGTGCCCAGCCCGAGCAGGATGCCGAACCAGATCGGTTTGCCCCGCGACCAGGCCCACATCGCCCCGGCCGTCAGGACGACGGCGAACAGGTCCCAGTTGATCGTGGAGGTGAAGGCGAGCACCGGCGCGGCCGCGACGTACAGGGCGACCATCGGCTGACCCCGGGCCCCGCCGGGGATCCTGGCGACCCCTCGCGCGGTGGCCATCGTCAGCCCGACGAGCAGCAGGGTGCAGAGGAACAGCAGCGCCACGTTGACGACGAAGAAGACGCCGGCCGTGTCACGTTTCTGCTCCGCGGTGAGGTCCTGCTCGGGGTCGCCGGTGATCACCCAGGTGATCTGGGCGGCGACCTCCATGAAGCCACCGGTCAGGACCGGGTACTCCAGCACCGGGTAGTTGCCGGTGTCGAGGAACGGCCGGTTGCCCTCGGCGAAACCGCGCTCCTGGTACAGGTAGCCGATGTCGGAGTAACAGAGCGCCTTGAACGGCCGCCAGTTCTGCCGGTCCCAGCCGGCGTCCATACAGGGCGCCTTCTGCAGCACCCCGAGCGCGAAGGTGATCGTGCACACCGCCAGCGCGATCCGCAGCGGCGTCCACCAGGACGAACTCAGCCGGGCAAGCCGGCCGGAGGGACCGCCGAGGCCCACAGTCAGCCGTGCGACCGCCGGTTCGACCTCAGGCCGGCGTCGCTGGGAGTCCTGGGCACTTGGTGGCGTCACGGTGGCCATCGTCTCCTATCCGCTCGACCGCCTGGCAGGCGGCGCCCGCCAGGTTACCCAGGAACTCCCCCGCCGTGTGTCACCCGCCCCGGATCAGCCGTCGGCGGTCGCACCGGAGGTTGATGCCGTGGTCGGAGTAGACCGGCGGGATCAAGATGAGCGTCTCGTCGACCGGCTGGTCGATCAGCTCGGCCCAGGCCACCCGGATCGCGCCGAGGCTCTCACGCAGGGTTGCGCACCACACTTCGGTAGACGCTGGACAGTAGTGTGTGTCGCACAGTAATGTTTCGGTCATGGCCGACGCCGAAGAACTGATTCTCAGTCAGGCCCAGGAGCTCCGTCGCGGGACGGTGGTGCTGGCCTGTCTCGCCCTGCTCGACGCGCCGCAGTACGGCTATGCCCTGCTGGTGACGCTGAACGACGCGGGCGTGACCGTCGACGGCAACACGCTGTACCCACTGCTGCGGCGGCTGGAGAAACAGGGCCTGCTGACCAGCGACTGGAACACCGACGAGTCGCGGCCGCGCAAGTTCTACCGCGTCACCCCGGAGGGCTCGCGGGTGCGGGCCGGCCTGGTGCGCGAGTGGGAGGACCTCGTCGTCTCGATCGCCCGTCTGACCAAGGAGAACCGATGAACGGGAACACGCTGACCGATCGCTACGTGCACGAGGTGGTCCGGCGGATCCCGGCCGACCAGCGCGACGACGTGGCCGAAGAACTGCGCACCACCATCGCCGACACCGCCGAGGCGCGGGACGGGGCCGACCCGGAGGTCGCCGAACGCGCGGTGCTGACCGAGATGGGCGACCCGATCCGGCTCGCCGCCAAGTACGCCGACCGCCCACTGGCGCTGATCGGGCCGGACCTCTATCCGGCCTACGTCCGGCTGCTCAAACTGCTGCTGACCACCGTGCTGCCGATCGTGGTCGCGGTCCTGGTGGTGCTCGAGGTCCTGGACAGCAACGACTTCGGCGCTGCCATCGGTTCCGCGATCGGCGGCATTCTCACCGTCGGCGGACAGATGATCGCCTGGCTGACGGTGGTGTTCGCCCTGATCGATCGCTCCCGGCACCGCGAGGCGGCGGCCGCGGAGGTCGACCGGTGGTCCCCCGACGACCTGCCCGAGCTCCGGCAGACCGAGAAGCGGGAGTCCGGCGTCGCCCTGTCCGTGGCCTGGAACGCGCTGCTGATCGCGCTGATCGTGTGGCAGCACACCGCCGAGCCGTACCGGGCCGGCAACGACCGGATCGAGGTGCTCGACCCGGCGCTGTGGTCGGGCTGGATCTGGCCGATCCTGGCCGGGCTGGCCGGCATCGTCACGCTGGACGTGATCCGCTTCGCCACCCGCGGCTGGACCATGCTGCACGCCGGCCTGTACGCCGTCGCCGAGCTCACCGCCACCCTGCCACTGGTCTGGATCCTGTCCCAGCAGCGACTGTTCAACCCGGCGTTCCTGGCCGACTTCAACAACGGCTGGACCTCGCCCGACGCCGTCTACACCGGCGCCGCGATCGCCGTGCTCCTGGTCAGCGGCTCCGAGATCCTCAGCCGGTTCCGCGAAGCCCGCAAGCAGAGCTGACCTGCCGGGTCGCGGGCTCGGCCCAGGCGGGTCAGCCCAGGCGGTTCGGCCCAGGCGGTTCAGCTCAGGCGGGGCAGCTTGGCGTGGCGGTTGACGTCCTTGTAGATGAGGTAGCGGAACCGCCCCGGCCCGCCCGCGTAGCAGGCCTGCGGACAGAAGGCGCGCAACCAGAGGTAGTCGCCCTCCTGCACCTCGACCCAGTCCTTGTTCAGCAAGTACACCGCCTTGCCCTCGAGGACGTAGATCCCGTGCTCCATCACATGAGTCTCGGGGAACGGGATCACCCCGCCCGGCTCGAACGTCACGATGTTCACGTGGAAGTCGTGCCGGACGTCGAGCGGGTCGACGAACCGCTGGGTCCGCCACCGCCCCTGCGTGCCCGGCATCTCGATCCCCTCGACGTCGACCTCGTTGGTGACGAACGCCTCCGGGGTCTCGATCCCCTCGACCCGTTCGTAGGCCTTGCGGACGAAGTGGAAGGTCGCGTTGCGGTCGCTGGTGTTGCGCAGGGTCCAGTCAGCGGCCGGCGGCACGAACGCGTAGCCGCCGGGCCCGAGCTCGTGCTTCTCACCGGCCACGGTCAGCACCAGGTCGCCCTCGACCACGAACAGCACCGCCTCGGCGCCGGGATCCGTCTCCGGCCGGTCGCTGCCACCGCCCGGACCGACCTCGACGATGTACTGCGAGAAGGTCTCGGCGAAGCCCGACAGCGGCCGCGCGATCACCCACAACCGGGTCTTCTCCCAGAACGGCAACTGGCTCGTCACGATGTCGCGCATCGTGCCGCGGGGCAGCACGGCGTACGCCTCGGTGAAGACCGCGCGATCGGTGGTCAGCTCGGTCTGCGCGGGCAGTCCACCTTGCGGGGTGTAGTACGTCATCTGTCGTCTCCTAGAGATAGCAACCGGCCTCGCGGCTCGGTGAAGAGGTCGATCGGCCGGCCGTTCAGCCAGGTACTGCGAACCACCCCGGCGAGCGCGCGTCCGGCGTACGGCGTGATGGCGTTCTTGTGGTGCAGCGCGCCCGCGTCCACCACGAGTTGCTCGTCGGGGGCGAAGACGCAGAAGTCGGCGTCGTACCCGATGTCGATGCTGCCCTTGCGCGGCAGGCCCGCCTGCGCGGCCGGCGCCTGACACATCCAGCGCGCGACGTCGACCAGGGTGAAGCCGCGCCCTCGCGCTCCGGTCCACACCGCGGGCAGGCCGACCTGCAGCGACGCGATCCCACCCCAGGCGGCGCCGAAGTCGCCGGTGTCGAGGAGCTTGAGATCCGCGGTCGACGGCGAGTGGTCGGACACGACCAGGTCGATCAGCCCGTCCCGCAGGCCCTGCCAGAGCAGCTCCCGGTTCGCGGCCTCGCGGATCGGCGGGCAGCACTTGTACTGCGTCGCGCCGTCGGGAATCTCCTCGGCGGCGAAGCTCAGGTAGTGCGGGCAGGTCTCGGCGCTGATCCGTACCCCGGCCGCCCGCGCCTCGGCCAGCAACGGCAGCACCTCGGCACTCGACACGTGAAGTATGTGCACCCGGCAACCGGTTCGGCGGGCGAGTTCGATGACCTGGGCAACGGCTTCGTTCTCCGCCGCGCGCGGTCGTGAGTGCAGGAAGTGCTGGTAGCTCGTCCCGTCCGGCGGCGGCGCATCGCCGATCCGGTGAGCGTCCTCGGCGTGCACGATCAGCAGCCCGCCGAACGAGCTGAGTTCGCGCATCGCCGCCTCGACCTCCGCCTGGTCCAGCGGCGGGAACTCGTCGACCCCCGAGTGCAGCAGGAAGCACTTGAACCCGAAGACACCGGCTTCGTGCAGCGGCCGCAGGTCCGGAACGTTGCCGGGGATCGCGCCGCCCCAGAACCCCACGTCGACGTACGCCTGGGGCCGGGCCGTCTTCCGCTTGAGCTCGAGCGCCGCCACGTCGCAGGTCGGCGGGATGCTGTTGAGCGGCATGTCGACGATCGTGGTGACGCCACCGGCCGCGGCCGCCCGGGTCGCGCTGGTGAACCCCTCCCAGTCGGTGCGGCCAGGATCGTTGACGTGCACGTGCGAGTCCACCAGCCCCGGCATCAGCACCTCGTCCTCGGCCAGTTCGACCACGAGATCGCCGTCCAGCGACGCGTCGTACGGCGCGAGGGCGACGATCCGGCCGCCCCGCACGCCCACGGCTCCGGGCGCCACCCCCGCGGTACCGACGATCCGGCGGGCCCTGACGACGAGATCCAGCGCGGTCATTCGACGCCCCTCTCCGTTGCCCTCATCGTAGGTCGGCCGCAATCCGTTCACCGAGCATTCGCAGCAACGGAACCGGATCCGCCACGCAGCGCCGTACGTCGGGCTCCAGCTCTGTCAGCGCGTACGCCTTCTCCACCCCGGCCGCCCTCAGCTGCCCGGCCTCCAGCGTGTTGACACCACAAACAGCCACCACCGGTACGCCGGCCGCCACCCCCGCCGCGGCCACACCAGCTACCGCTTTCCCTCGCAGCGTCTGCTCATCCAGCTTTCCCTCCCCGGTGACGAGAAGGTCAGCCCCACGCAGCTCCTGCCGCAACCCCACCAGTTCGAGCACAAGCTCGATGCCGGGCCGTAACTCCGCGCCCAGGACCGCCAGCGCGGCGAACCCGACTCCCCCGGCGGCGCCGGCGCCCGGCACCTCGCGCAAGTCCCGCGCGGTCTCACGCGCCACAAGTCCGGCCCAATGCGTCAATGCAGCATCAAGCCCGGCCACCTCAGCCGCACCGGCGCCCTTCTGCGGCCCGTACGTCGCAGCCGCACCACTCGGACCGGTCAGCGGATTGTCGACGTCGCAGGCAACCACAACCTCTACGCCGGCCAGCCGCGCACGCACCGCCGTCAGCTCAAGAGCCTGCGCCACAACCAAACCAGCGCCACCCTCGGCAACCTCTTCGCCCCGCGAGTCGAGCACACGAGCTCCCAGCGCCCGCACCAACCCAGCGCCTCCGTCGGTGCTCGCGCTTCCGCCGATGCCGAGGATCACCCGCGTGCAACCCGCATCAATCGCCGCAGCCATCACCTCACCGGCACCTCGCGACGACGCGCTCATCGCCGCCGGAACACCGTCAGGCAGCCGAACCAGCCCACAGACATCGGCCAATTCGACAACGGCAACCTCCCCGCGCCGGGCGAACCCGCTCCGAACCGGCTCCCCCGTCGGCCCACTGGCCACCACGGGCACCAACTCGAAGCCGGCCGCCACAGCAGCAGCCAGCGTCCCGTCGCCACCATCGGCCACCACCACCGACCGGACCACCACGTCAGGTCGCTCCCGGCGCAGGCCGTCGGCAACCGCCGCGGCCACCCCGGCACTGGAGAGCGAGCCCTTGAACTTGTCCGAGGCAACAACCACCGACAGCATCAGCTGATCGGCGCGACCGCGGTCGGTGCGTCCTCGGGCCCTGCGGCCAGCTCCTCGAACTCCGTGATCGCGGTGATCTCGGTGCCCATCGACACGTTGGTGACGCGTTCCAGGATCACCTCGACGACCACCGGCACGCGGAACTCGTCGAGCAGGGTCTTCGCCTTCTCCAGCGCCGGCAGGATCTCGTCCGGTTCGGTCACCCGCAGTGCCTTGCAGCCGAGCCCTTCGGCCACCTTCACGTGGTCGACGCCGTACCCGTTGAGCTCCGGGCTGTTGACGTTCTCGAACGACAACTGCACGCAGTAGTCCATCTCCAGCCCACGCTGCGCCTGCCGGATCAGCCCGAGGTAGGAGTTGTTCACCACCACGTGGATGTACGGGATGTTGAACTGCGCCCCGACCGCCAGCTCCTCGATCAGGAACTGGAAGTCGTAGTCCCCGGACAGCGCCACGACGGTACTGCCGGGATCGGCGACCGCGACGCCCAGCGCCGCGGGCACCGTCCAGCCCAGCGGGCCTGCCTGACCGGCGTTGATCCAGTGCCGCGGCCGGTACACGTGCAGCAGCTGCGCCGCCTGGATCTGCGACAACCCGATCGTGGAGACGTACCGCGTCTCCGGACCGAAGGCCCGGTTCATCTCCTCGTAGACCCGCTGCGGTTTGATCGGTACGACGTCGAAGTGCGTCTTGCGCTGCAGGGTCGCCTTCCGCTCCTGGCACTGCGCGACCCACTCGCTGCGATCGGCCAGCTTCCCCGCGGCGGCCCACTCGGCAGCCACCTCGGCGAAGACCTCCAGCGCCGCCCGCGCGTCGGACACGATTCCGTAGTCCGGCGCCAGCACCCGCCCGATCTGGGTCGGCTCGATGTCGACGTGCACGATCGTGCGGCCCTCGGTGTAGGTCGAGACCGACCCGGTGTGACGGTTGGCCCACCGGTTCCCGATCCCCAGCACGAAGTCGGAGGCGAGCAGCGTGGCGTTCCCGTACCGGTGCGACGTCTGCAACCCGACCATCCCGGCCGTCAGCGGGTGGTCGTCCGGGATCGCGCCCCACCCCATCAGGGTCGGTACGACGGGCACGCCGACCAGTTCGGCGAAGGCGACCAGCGAGGAGGCCGCGTCCGCGTTGATCACCCCACCACCGGCGACGATCAGCGGCCGCTCGGCGGCGTTCAGGAGGGCCAGCGTCTTCTCCGCCTGCGCGCGGGTCGCGGCGGGGCGCAGTACGGGGAGCGGCTCGTAG
Source organism: Kribbella sp. CA-293567 (assembly GCF_027627575.1). Taxonomy (NCBI): domain Bacteria; kingdom Bacillati; phylum Actinomycetota; class Actinomycetes; order Propionibacteriales; family Kribbellaceae; genus Kribbella; species Kribbella sp. CA-293567. The sequence goes on along the minus strand of NZ_CP114065.1, from coordinate 3,059,256 downwards.
GTCTCGATGTCGAAGTCGATCTCGGCCAGCTGGACGTCGATCGGCAGGTCGACCAGCACCGGACCGGGCCGCCCCTCCCGCATCAGCTGAAAAGCCTTCTGGAAGGTTCCCGGCACCTGCGCCGCCTCCATCACGGTGACCGCCCACTTGGCCACCGGCTTGGCGATCGACGCGATGTCGACCGCCTGGAAGTCCTCCTTGTGCAGCTTCGCCACCGGCGCCTGCCCGGTGATGCAGAGAATCGGGACGGAGTCGGCCGACGCGGCGTACAGGCCGGTGATCATGTCGGTGCCGGCCGGGCCCGACGTACCGACGCAGATGCCGATGTTCCCCGCCGCCGCCCGGGTGTAGCCCTCGGCCATGTGCGAGGCGGCCTCGACGTGACGGGCCAGCACGTGCTTGATCCCGCCGTGTTCGCGCATCGCGCTGTAGAACGGGTTGATCGCGGCGCCGGGCAGCCCGAAGGCCTGGGTGGCACCTTCCTTCTCCAGGATCAGGACCGCGGCATCGACCGCGCGCATCCGGGCCATCAGACCGACGCCTTTCCGGACAGCCGCTCCACGCCGCGCAGCAGCGCGGAGTGGTCGAGCCCGCCGTCACCGTTGGCTCGCGCCGAGGCGACCAGCTGAGCGACCAGCGCACCCAGCGGTACGGCGACACCCGCTTCGCGCGCCGCCGCGGTGACGATGCCCATGTCCTTGTGGTGCAGGTCGATCCGGAAACCGGGCTGGAACGACCGCGTCAGCATGTTGGCCTTCTTCTGGTTCAGCACCGCCGAACCGGCCAGTCCACCACCGAGCACCTCCAGCGCGGCCTCGGTGTCGACCCCGTAGGCCTCCAGGAAGATCAGCGCTTCGGCGACCGCCTGGATGTTGGCGGCCACGATCAGCTGGTTGGCCGCCTTGACCGTTTGTCCCGAGCCGCTCGGCCCGACGTGCACCACCGTCTTGCCGACGGCGTCGAACAGCGGCTTGGCGATCGCGAAGTCGTCCGCCTCGCCACCGACCATGATCGACAGGGCCGCGTTCTTCGCGCCGGCCTCGCCGCCCGAGACGGGAGCGTCGAGCAGCCGGAAGCCGACCGCCCGCGCCTGCTCGGCCAGTTGCTGGGTGACGTCGGGGCGGATGCTGGAGAAGTCGATGATCAGCGTGCCGGTCTCGGCCAGCTGGAAGACCCCGTCGTCACCGTTGAGCACCTGCTGGACGTCCGGTGAGTCGGGCACCATCACGCAGACCACGTCGGCGCCCTTGACCGCGTCGGCGAGCGAGATCGCGCCCCGGCCACCGGCCTGCACGAGCGCTTCGTAGCGCTCCGGACTGCGATCGAACCCGGCGACGGCATGGCCGGCGTTGGCGAGGTGAACGGCCATCGGGTTGCCCATGATGCCGAGACCGATGAAGGCGATGTTCGTCATGTCTGTCTCCTAGGAAGTCGGCAGGCCGCGGCGTTCGCGCGGCAGCCAGCCGAAGCTGTCGGTGGTGGAAGTGGACGGCTTGTACTCCAGGCCGACCCAGCCGCTGTAGCCCGCGTTCTCGAGGGCGGTCAGCTGCCGGTCGAGCGGGAGCGTGCCGGTACCGGGCTCGTTGCGGCCCGGCGCGTCGGCGATCTGCACGTGAGCGATCCGGCCGGTGTGCTCGGCGATCACCCGGTCGACGTCGTCACCGTTGACCGCCAGGTGGTAGAGGTCGGCGAGCAGCCCGACATTCGGCGCCTGCACCCGGTCGATGACCGCCAGCACGTCGGCAGCGGTACGGAGCGGGTAGCGCTCAGCCCCGCTGACCGGCTCCAGCAGCACCGTCGCGTCGATCCGCGCCGCGGCCTGAGCCGCCAGCCGGAGATTGCCGACCGCGAGCTCGTCCTGCTCGGCCGCCGGGTGACCGTCCTCCCGGTTGCCGTAGAGCGCGTTGAAGGCCCGGCAGCCGAGCCGCTCACCGATCCCGAGGGTGGCGTCGATGTTGTCCCGGAACTCGTCCGACCGCTTCGGCCAGGACACCAGTCCGCGGTCGCCGCCCGGCATGTCACCGGCGAAGAAGTTCAGCCCGGCCAGCTGTACCCCGGCGTCCTGGACGGCGCTCACGAACGCGTCGGCCTCGTGGTCCGACGGCACCGCGGCGGTGAACGGCCACCAGAACTCGACCGCCTCGAAACCGGCCTCCCGGACCGCCGCCGGACGCTCCAGCAGCGGCAGCTCGGTGAAAAGGATGGAGCAGTTCACCGCAGGGCGCAGCGCGTGGCTCATGGAGTCCTTCTCTCATAATTCCGCATTGTGGAAATTTGATTCTGCTATGCGAAATGACCATAGAATGACGGCACAGAGCCCGTCAAGCACCGGCCCTCAAGCCCGGTCGCGGCCGCCCGGCGCCCGGACGGACATTCCGCGCGCGCGGGCCCGCGTTGTACGTTCCTCCAAGGACCGGCCACCGGGCCGCGCCGTCAGAGGAGACCTAAGTGCTGCTTTCCGAGCTGTTCGAACCCCCGGTCCTGCGGCTCCGGTTGCTGCACGCCGCCCGCGGCGCCTACGACCGGCCGATCGGCCGGCTGATCACCACCGACCTGCTCGAACCGGGCAACTACCTCAACGGCGGCGAGCTGGTCCTGACCGGTCTGGTCTGGCGGCGCAGCGCGGCCGACAGCGAGACGTTCGTGGCCTCGGTGTCCGAGCGGGGAGCGACCACGATCCTGGCCGGTGCCGCCCTGCTCGACGGCATCCCCGACGACCTGATCGAGGCCTGCCGCCGGCACCAGGTGACGCTGGTCGAGGTGCCCACCGAGGTCGCCTTCGCCGACGTCACCGAGTACGTCGCGGCCGCCGGCTCGGCCGATACCGGCGCCCGGTTGTCCGCCAGTCTCGTCCGCCAGCGCCAGCTCCTCTCGGCGATGGCGTCCGGCCGGTCGCTCGACGAACTGACCGCCCGGATCTCCACCGAGATCGGCCACGACTGCCGGGTCGTCACGTCCACCGGACGGCACGTCGTACCGGGTCCGGGGCCGCTCGACGAGGACACGCTGGACGCGATCACGCGGCGGTTCCTGACCGCCGATCGCACCCCGGCCGTCGCCGACGCGAGCGGTACGGCGTACAGCCTGTTCCCGATCGGTTCCGGACTGGGCAACCGGCTGACCGCCTGGCTGCTGGTCGTCGAAGGCGACCACACCCAGTGGTCCCGTGCCCATGTCGAAGCCGTGCAGGAGCTGTGTGCCATCGCCGCTCTCGACCGGGTACGCCGGGACGAGGGCCGTCTCGCGCTGCGGCCGTTGGTCGCGGACGCGCTGGCTCTGGTCGAGTCCGGCGGCTCCCAGGCCGAGGTCGCCACGCGCCTGCGGCAGGCCGGTGTGCACTCCGACCGCCCGATGGCCGTGGCCGTGGCAGAGCTGCGGGACGACGGTCCGCTGGAGATCGCGCTGACGATCCTCGAGGACGTGGCGCTCACCGTCGGCCCGGCTGTCGTCGCAACCGGCCGGGACGGGCTACTGGTCGCTCTGCTGCCGTCGTCCGCCGAACTGCCGGCCCTTCTCCGCAGGGCTTTCGGACGCATCTCCCCCGGCCTGGCCAAGGCTCGGCTCACGGTCGGAATCAGCGGCGAGACCACTGCCGACGCGCTCACCGGAGCGCTCGAAGAAGCGCGATTCGCCCAGCGGGCCGCACTGGCCGGCCGAGGACGGGTCTCGGTGGTGACCTCGGACGAGGTCGCCTCCCATGTGCTGCTGCTGGCCACCGTCCCCGACGACGTCCGCCGCACCTACGCGCATCGGGTGCTCGGCCCGGTGCTGGAACACGATCGCCGGACCCGCGCCGACCTGATCGCCACCCTCGACAAGTTCCTCGCCTGGTCAGGTTCGTGGTCGCGCACCGCCGAGGCCCTGCACCTGCACGTCAACACCGTCCGGTACCGGATCGAACGCATCGAGCAACTGACCGGTCGCGATCTGTCGCGGTTCGAGGACCGGGTGGACGTGTTCCTCGCCCTCAAGTCGCTCTGAGGGCCCGCTTTTGGAGGATCCTCCAGAACGCACCGGCCCGGAGCAGGCCAAGTTCGGAGGTTCCTCGGGTGCAATCGGCTCTCGTCTCGGCCCAAGCTGTCGTGCAGGTCAGATCCGCCGCGACTTCCTGGAAGGTGCCAGATGAAGGCAAAACCGAGCCGCGCCACCCGTCATCCCGTCGACGAGGTGCTGTCGCCTGGACGGCTCGCCGTGTACGGCACCCAGCACGTCCTGGCCTTCTACGCCGGTGCGGTGATCGTGCCGATCCTGCTGGCCAACTCGATCGGGTTGACCACCGAGCAACTGATCCACCTGATCAACGCCGACCTCTTCACCTGCGGGATCGCCTCGATCATCCAGTCGGTCGGCTTCTGGAAGGTCGGCGTCCGGCTGCCGCTGCTGCAGGGCGTGACCTTCACGGCGGTCTCGCCGATGATCGCGATCGGCCTGGCGGCCGGCGGCGGGACCAACGGCCTGCTGGTGATCTACGGCGCCGTCCTGGTGGCCGGTCTGGCCACCTTCTTCATCGCGCCGTTCTTCAGCCGGCTGATCCGGTTCTTCCCACCGGTCGTCACCGGCTCGGTGATCACGATCATCGGCCTGGCCCTGCTGCCGGTGGCCGCCGGGGACGCCACCGGTGGCGCCGGACCGAACTCGGACCCGACCAGCGGGAAGAACCTGGCCTACGCGCTCGGCACCCTCGCACTGATCGTGCTGATCCAGCGGGTCTTCAAGGGCTTCATGGCCACCGTCGCCGTACTGGCCGGGCTGGTCGTCGGCACCCTGGTCGCCTGGGCCTTCGGCGACGCGCACTTCGGCGCGGTCGGCGACGCGGCCTGGGCCGGTGTCACCACCCCGTTCTACTTCGGCTGGCCGAAGTTCTCGCTGGCCGCGATCATCTCGATGGTCGTCGTCATGCTGATCACGGCGGTGGAGACCACCGGGGACGTGTTCGCCACCGGTGAGATCGTGCAGAAGCGGATCACCCGCGACGACATCGCCCGGGCGCTGCGCGCCGACGGCCTGGCCACCACCATCGGCGGCGTCTTCAACTCCTTCCCCTACACGTGTTTCGCCGAGAACGTCGGCCTGGTCCGGCTGACCCGGGTGAAGAGCCGCTGGGTGGTCGCCTCCGCCGGCGTGATCATGATCCTGCTGGGGCTGGTCCCGAAGGCCGGCGCGATCGTCGCCGGCATCCCGCACCCGGTCCTCGGCGGCGCGGCGCTGGCCATGTTCGCCACCGTCGCCGTGGTCGGCTTCCAGACCCTGGCCAAGGTCGACTTCCACGACCACCGCAACGTCGTCATCGTCGCGACCAGCGTCGGCCTGGCGATGTACGTCACCGCCCAGCCGCAGGTGGCCCAGGCGGTGCCGGGCTGGGCCGAGATCATCTTCGGCAGCGGCATCACGCTCGGCAGCCTGACCGCGATCGGGCTCAACATCCTCTTCCACCACATCGGCAAGGACTTCGGGCCCGCGGTCGCGGGTCAGCCCAAGGGGGCCGGCCTGATCCGCCTCGACCAGGTCAACAAGATGAGCCGCGAGGAGTTCGTGCGCACCTTCGGCGACCTGTTCCAGGGCCCGGCCTGGATGGTCGAGCGGGCCTGGGAGATGCGGCCGTTCACCGACACCCACGCGCTGCGGCGGTCGTTCCAGGAGGCACTCTTCTCCGGTTCGCCCGAGGAGCAGCGGGAGCTGATCGGTTCCTACCCGCAGCTCGGTTCGCAGTTCGTCGCCGACGGCCTCGGCGGTGAGGCGTCGCTGCGGGACCAGGCGACCCGCGGCCTGACCTTCCTGGCCGAGCCCGACCGGGACGAACTGGCGGCGATCACGGCGGCGTACAAGGAGCGGTTCGGGTTCCCGCTGGTGATCTCGGTCCGGGACGCCGAGTCCTTCGACCGGATCGTCGAGCAGGGCCGCGAGCGGCTCGGCAACTGCGAGAACCAGGAGCACGCCGCGGCGTTGCTGGAGATCGCGAAGATCGCCGGCTACCGCTTCGACGACTTCCTGTCCGACGCGAACCCCATCCACAGTGCAAGGACCCGTTGGAGCAGCAAGCCATGACGACGATCAAGGTGAACGGCCAGCACGCCCCCCTCGACGGCGTACCCGTCCACACCACCGCACTGGACTGGCTGCGGGACCGCGGGCTGACCGGCGCGAAGGAGGGCTGCGCCGAAGGCGAGTGCGGCGCCTGCTCCGTCCTCGTCGCCCGCCCCGGTATCGAGAGCGCGACCGACTGGGTTGCCGTGAACGCGTGTCTCCTGCCGGTGGCCTCCCTCGACGGGCAGGAGATCGTCACCGCGGAGGGGTTGGGCAAGAGCACCGAGCTGCATCCGGTGCAGCGGGAGATGGCGGTTCGGGGCGGATCCCAGTGTGGCTTCTGTACTCCGGGCTTCGTCTGCAGCATGGCCGCCGAGTACTACCGTCCCGATCGTACTGCGCCGGCCGGCCAGCGAGCCGACGTGCCCACCAGCGGCAGCGGCACCGGCACCGGCACCGGCACCGGCACCTGCGACACCGGCGCTGGCATCGGCATCAGCACTGGCGAGCACGACCACGAGCACGGACCCAACGGCTTCGACCTGCACGCGCTCAGCGGCAACCTCTGCCGCTGCACCGGCTACCGTCCGATCCGGGACGCCGCCTACGCCCTGGGCGAACCGGCCGAGGACGACGCCCTGGCGAACCGCCGATCCACCCCGCCACCGCCCCCGGCGGCCACCCATCTGGTTGTCAATGGCAACGAGTTTCTCCGGCCGGCGCGGCTGACCGACGTACTCCACGTGCTGGCCGAGCGACCCGAGGCGCGCATCGTGGCCGGCTCGACCGACACCGGCGTCGAGGTCAACCTCCGCGGCGCCCGTCCGCCGCTGGTCGTCGCCGTCGACCGGCTTCCCGAGCTGCGGGAGTTCGAGGTCGGGACCGACGAGATCCGTCTCGGCGCCGCACTGACGCTGACCGAACTCGAGCGGCTGCTCGCCGGCCGGGTGCCGCTGCTCGCCCAACTGTTCCCGCAGTTCGCCTCCCGGCTGATCCGCAACGGCGCGACCATCGGCGGCAACCTCGGCACCGGCTCCCCGATCGGCGACACGCCCCCCGCGCTGGTGGCGCTCGGCGCCTCGCTCGTCCTGACGTCGGCTCGCGGCGAACGAACCGTGCCGCTTGCCGACTACTTCACCGGCTACCGGCAGACGGTGAAGGCACCGGACGAGCTGATCCGCGCCATCCTGCTGCCGTTGCCGTTGGCGCCGCTGACCGCCTTCCACAAGATCGCGAAGCGGCGGTTCGACGACATCTCCAGCGTCGCGATCGGCTACTGCGTCGAGGTGACCGACGGTGTCGTGCGGCAGGCACGGATCGGGCTCGGCGGCGTCGCCGCCACTCCCCTGCGCGCCCGGGCGACCGAAGACACGCTGACCGGCCGGCCGTGGACCGAGGAGACCGTCCGCGAGGCGTCCGCCGTACTGGCGGCCGAAGGAACTCCACTCGACGACCACCGCGCGAGCGCGTCGTACCGGTCGGCGATGCTCGGCCAGTCGCTGCTCCGCTTCTATGCCCAACACCTCGCCGCAGAAGGGGTCAGCGCATGAGCCACTTGTCGCAACGACCTGAGCACGGCTTCGTCGGTCTGCCGTTGCCGCACGAGAGCGCGGCGCTGCATGTGACCGGCGAGGCGCTCTACACCGACGACCTCGTCGCCCGGACGCACGGCATCCTGCACGCCTGGCCGGTGCAGTCGCCGCACGCTCACGCGCGCGTCGTGGCACTCCGGGTGAAGCCGGCGTACGACGTACCGGGGGTGGTCCGGGTGCTGACCGCCGAGGACGTACCGGGGGTGAACGACGCCGGGGTCAAGCACGACGAGCCGTTGTTCCCGGCCGAGGCGATGTTCCACGGGCATGCGATCTGCTGGGTGCTCGGGGAGTCGCTGGAGGCGGCCCGGCTCGGCGCCGCCGCAGTGGAGGTCGAGTACGAGGAACTGCCTTCGCTGGTGACGGTCCGCGAAGCGATTGCCTCAGGCAACTTCCAGGGCACCGGGCGGCACCTGGCCAGCGGCGACGTCGACGCGGCGCTGGCCGCGGCGCCGCACGTCTTCCAGGGCGAGTTCGAGTTCGCCGGGCAGGAGCACTTCTATCTGGAGACCCACTCGGCGCTGGCGCTGGTCGACGAAGGCGGTCAGATCTTCGTCCAGAGCAGCACCCAGCATCCGTCCGAGACGCAGGAGATCGTCGCTCACGTGCTCGGCGTCGCCAGTCACGCGGTGACGGTCCAGTGCCTGCGGATGGGCGGCGGGTTCGGCGGCAAGGAGATGCAGCCGCACGGGTTCGCCGCGATCGCCGCACTCGGCGCGACGTTGACCGGGCGGCCGGTGCGGCTGCGGCTCAATCGCACCCAGGACCTGACGATGTCGGGCAAGCGGCACGGCTTCCACAGCCAGTGGCGGGTGGGCTTCGACGACGACGGGCACCTGGTCGCCCTCGACGCCACTCTGACCGCCGACGGCGGCTGGAGCCTGGACCTGTCCGAGCCCGTACTGGCCAGGGCGATGTGTCACATCGACAACGGCTACCTGATCCCGAACGTCCGCGTCGACGGGCGGATCGCGCAGACGAACAAGACGTCCCAGACCGCCTTCCGCGGCTTCGGCGGACCGCAGGGCATGCTCGTGATCGAGGAGCTGCTCGGGCGGTGCGCGCCGCTGCTCGGCTACGACGCGATGGAGCTGCGGCGGCGCAATCTCTACCAGGCGCGTGACAGTACGCCGTACGGGATGCCGGTGCGTCACGCCGAGCGGCTGGAGGCCTGCTGGAGCGGGGTGCTCTCGGCCGGTGACATCGCGCGGCGGAAGGTGGAGATCGAGCAGTTCAACACGACCCACCAGCACACGAAGCGTGCGCTGGCGATGACGCCGGTGAAGTTCGGCATCTCGTTCAACCTGACCGCCTTCAACCAGGCCGGGGCGCTGGTGCACGTCTACAAGGACGGCTCGGTGCTGATCAACCACGGTGGTACCGAGATGGGTCAGGGACTGCACACCAAGATGCTGCAGGTCGCGGCCACGACGCTGGGGGTGCCGCTGGCCCGGGTGCGGCTGGCGCCGACGCGGACCGACAAGGTGCCCAACACGTCGGCCACCGCGGCCAGCTCAGGGGCCGACCTGAACGGAGCCGCGATCAAGAACGCCTGCGAGCAGATCCGCGAGCGGCTCGAACAAGTTGCCGGAGGCAAGCTCGGGATCAGCCCGCACGACGTGCGGTTCGTGAACGGCGCCGTCCACGGCCTGACCTTCGACGGCGCCGGCCTCACCTGGGAGGAGGTCGTCAGCGCCGCCTACCTCCAGCGGGTCCAGCTGTGGGCGGCCGGCTTCTACCGGACCGAGGGTCTGCACTGGGACGCCAACGCGATGCGCGGCGAGCCGTTCAAGTACTTCGCGTACGGCGTCGCGGCGGCCGAGGTCGAGGTCGACGGCTTCAGCGGCGCCTACACGCTGCGCCGGGTCGACATCGTGCACGACGTCGGCGACAGCCTCAGCCCGCTGATCGACATCGGTCAGATCGAGGGCGGCTTCGTCCAGGGCGCCGGCTGGCTGACCCTGGAGGATCTGCGCTGGGACGAGAGCGACGGCGCGAACCGGGGCCGGCTGGCGACGCAGGCGGCCAGCACGTACAAGCTGCCGAGCTTCTCCGAGATGCCTGAGATCTTCAACGTCACGCTGCTGGAGAAGGCGCACGAGGACGGTGCCGTCTACGGCTCGAAGGCGGTCGGGGAGCCACCGCTGATGCTCGCTTTCTCGGTCCGGGAGGCGCTGCGGCAGGCCGCTGCCGCGTTCGGCCCGGCCGGTACCAGCGTCGACCTCGCCTGCCCCGCGACTCCGGAGGCCGTCTACTGGGCCCTCGAAGGCGCCCGCGCCGCTCACCTTTCCGCTGCCCAGCTGAGTGGGGTGTGATGATCGAGATGGAATGGATCAGAGCAGTCCAGACTCTCCGCGAGCGACGCGAGCCCGCCGTACTGGTGACCGTCATCTCCGTTCGCGGTCACTCCCCCCGCGACGCCGGCGCGAAGATGGTCGTTTCGGCCGACGGCGTCTGGGCCACCGTCGGCGGCGGCAATCTGGAGATGGTCGCGATCGACCAGGCCCGCGCGCTGCTGGTGACCGGCACCACTGAACCCGAGGTACTGGAGTTCGCGCTGTCGGACAAGGCGCCGTACCAGCGAGCCGTCCAGTGTTGCGGTGGTGAGGTGAAGCTGCTGCTGGAGCCACTGCCGGTGGTACCGGCCGTCGCGATCTTCGGCCTCGGGCACGTCGGGCTGGAGCTGGCCCGGATCCTCGCCCGGCACGATCTCGAGCTGCACCTCGTCGACTCCCGCCCCGGGCAACTGGTCCCGGCGCGGCTGTCGGTTCTGGACGACGCCGTGGCAGGCGTGCACGTTCACCACGTACCGGTGTTGCCGGAGCTCGTCATCGGCGAGCTGCCACCCGGCACCCACGCCCTGGTGATGACCCACGACCACGCGGAGGACGCCGCCCTCTGCGACGCCGCGCTGCGGCACGGGCAGCTCGCCACCATCGGCCTGATCGGTTCCCGCGCGAAGTGGGCGCGGTTCCGGCACAAGCTCGCCGAGGACGGCAACTCGCCCGAGGCGATCGCCACGATCACCACGCCTATCGGGCTGGCCGGCCTGCCCGGCAAGGAACCGGCCGTGATCGCGGTCAGCGTGGCCGCCTGGCTGCTCCAACTGTTCGTTGCCGAGCGCAACCCCGCGCCGGTTCACCGTGAGGCAGAAGCATGACGCTGTTCAGAGGAACCTTCCTCGACACTCCGCACAACCCCTTCACCGGCGGCGCCCTGCGGGTCGCCACCGATGCCGCGCTGCTCGTCGAGGACGGGGTGATCACCGCTCGCGGGTCCTACTCCGACCTCCGCGGCGCCCATCCGGCCGAGCGCGTCGTCGATCTGACCGGCGGGCTGGTGCTGCCGGGCTTCGTCGACACGCACGTGCACTTCCCGCAGATCCGGGCGGTCGGCGGGATGGGCATGCCGCTGCTGGAGTGGCTCGACCGCTACGCGCTGCCCGAGGAGGCGCGGATGGCCGACGCGGCGTACGCGTCGAGTGTGGCCGACGAGTTCGTCCGCGGGCTCGCGGCAGCCGGTACGACGAGCGCGCTGGTCTTCGGAGCGCACTTCGCCGAAGCGGTGGACATCCTCTTCACCGCGGCTTCGCGGGTCGGGCTGCGGATCACCAGCGGGCTGGTGGTCAGCGACCGGATCATCCGCGCCGACCTGCTCACCACGCCGGAGCGTGCCTACACCGAATCGCTCGCGCTGGCTTCCCGCTGGCACGGCGTCGGCCGCAACCGGTACGCCGTGACGCCGCGCTTCTCGCTGTCCTGTACCGACGACCTGCTCGCGACCTGCCGCACGGTCCTCGACGAGATCCCGGGGGCGCTGTTCACCTCGCATCTCAACGAGAACGAGGCGGAGATCGCGACCGTCGCCGAACTGTTCGGCGGCAGCGACTACGTCAGCACGTATGACAAGCACGGCCTGGTCGATCACCGCAGCGTGCTGGCCCACAACGTGCATCCGACCGATGTGGAGCTCAAGGTGCTCGGCGACAGTGGAGCCACGGTCGCGCACTGCCCGACCAGCAACGCCGTGCTCGGGAGTGGGCTCTTCCCGCTGGGCCGGCATCTCGATCACGGCGTCAAGGTCGCGCTGGGGTCGGATGTCGGCGCCGGTACGGGCTTCTCGTTGCTGAAGGAAGGGCTGCAGGCATACTTCTGCCAGCAGTTGATGGGCGACCACGGACTCGCCCTGAACTCCGCCAACTTGTTGCATCTGGCAACGACTGCCGGGGCTTCCGCGCTCGGCCTGGCCGACGTCGGCGACCTGAGCGTGGGCAAACGCTTCGACGCTCAGCTCCTGCGGCCGGCCGACGGCTCACCGCTCGCGGTCGGCCTGGAGCACGCGGAGGATGCCGAGGACGCGCTCGCCCGGGTCTTCACCCTCGGCACACCTGCCGACGTCCAGGCGGTCTGGATCGACGGCCAACTCCTGGAGGCGCGATGAATCTCGACAGCTTCAACACAGCTCCCCCCGACCGGCTACGCCCGGTACTGGCGGCCTGCTGCGACGTACCGCGCTGGGTCGACACCGTCCTCACCTCTCGCCCGTACGCCGATGTCGACGCCCTCCTGAAGGTCGCCGACGAGGCGGCCCGAGCGCTCACCACCGACGAGGTCACCCAAGCCCTGGCCGCTCACCCGCGCATCGGCGACCGCCCTCAAGGCGACACCACCGAGGCCAACTGGTCCCGCACCGAGCAGTCGGCCGTCGGCAACGACCCGTCGGTGCGTACCGCCCTTGCAGAAGGCAACCAAGCCTACGAAGCCCGCTTCGGCCAGGTCTTCCTGATCTGCGCCACCGGCCTCACCGCCCCCCAGATCCTCACCACTCTCACCCGCCGCCTCACCAACACCCCCACCGCCGAGGCCGCCGAGGTGCACGAAGAACTCCGCAAGATCGCCCTCCTCCGCCTCACCAAAGCCCTCCCCGAAACCCAGGTCCCCGCATGAGCAGCCTCAGCACCCACGTCCTGGACACCGCCCTCGGCAAACCCGCCGCCGGCCTGCAGGTCACCCTCACCCACCTCTCCCCACCCGACCCGACTTCCCTTTCGAGCGAAATCGGAAGCGGCACGACGGACATCGACGGCCGCATCACCGAGTTCACCGACGCCGACCTGGCACCCGGCACCTACCAACTCAAGTTCGCCACCGCCGCCTACGCCCAAGCGACCAACCAGGAGACCTTCTTCCCCGAAGTCACCGTCACCTTCACGATCTCGGCCGAGCGGCACTACCACGTCCCGCTGCTGCTCAGCCCGTTCGCCTTTTCCACCTACCGAGGGAGCTGACCCGATGGCGATCCACCTGGGAGCCAACCAGTACGGCAAGGCCGAGAGCCGCGTCGTGCGGATCTACCGCGACACCGCCCGGCACCAGATCCGCGACCTCAACGTCTCCTCCGCCCTGCGCGGCCGGTTCGAGAACGCGCACACCACCGGCGACCAGTCCGAGGTGCTGCCGACCGACACCCAGAAGAACACCGCGTTCGCGTTCGCCAAGGAGAAGGGCGTCGGCGCGATCGAGGACTTCGCGCTCACCCTGGCCGACCACTTCCTCGGCGCAGCGGCGGCGGCCGACGGCGCCCGGGTGGAGATCGAGGAGTACCCGTGGGAGCGGATCTCCGTCGACGGCGCCGGCCACGACCACTCGTTCGTGCGCGGCGGCAGCGGCCTGCGTACGACGGTCGTCAACGTCGAGGGCCGCGGCGCCGACCGCAGAACTCACGTGGTCTCCGGCCTCCGCGACCTGACCCTGCTCAAGTCCACCGGTTCGGAGTTCCACGGCTTCCTGAAGGACAAGTACACCACCCTGAAGGAGACCGACGACCGGATCCTGGCCACCTCGCTGGTGGCCCGCTGGCGCTACGACCACACCGACGTCGACTGGGACAAGTCGTACGACGAGATCAAGAGCCTGCTGCTCGAACAGTTCGCCAGGATCCACAGCCTCGCCCTGCAGCAGACCCTCTACGGCATGGGCGAAGCCGTCCTCGAGCGTCACCCCGAGGTCGCCGAGATCAAGTTCTCCGCCCCGAACAAGCACCACTTCCTGGTCGACCTCAGCCCGTTCGAGGTCGAGAACCCCGGCGAGGTCTTCATCGCCGCCGACCGCCCGTACGGCCTGATCGAGGCCAGCGTGGTCCGCGACGACGCCAGCGACGCGGGAGCGGCCTGGCACGCGGTACCGGGGTTCTGTTGATCGTCATCGACAACGCGACGGTGGTCACTCTCGACCCCGACCGGCGTGAGCTGGCCACCGGCCACGTCGTTGCTGACGGCAACAGGATCGTCGCGGTCGGCGCCGGCCCCGCACCGGCGTACGACGGAGCGCGGGTGATCGACGGCAGCGGCTGTCTGGTCACCCCCGGCTTCGTCAACACCCACCAGCATCTGTACCAGTGGGTGACCCGTGGGCTGGCGGTCGACGCCACTCTCTTCGGCTGGCTGAACACTCTCTACCCGGTCTGGTCAGGGATCGGCGAGCAGTCGGTGCACGTCGCCGCTCTGGGCGCGCTGAGCCAGCTCGCCCGCACGGGCTGCACCACGGCCGCCGACCACCACTACATCTTCCCGCGGAACGGCGGCGACGTCCTCGAAGCCGAGATCTCCGCCGCCGCCGAGGTCGGGCTCAGGTTTCACCCCGCGCGCGGCTCGATGGATCTCGGCCAGAAGGACGGCGGCCTGCCGCCCGACTCCGTCGTCGAGGATCGCGATCGGATCCTCCTCGCCACGGAAGCCGCCATCGATCGCTGGCACGACCCCTCACCCGACTCGATGCTGCGGCTCGTCGTCGCCCCGTGTTCGCCCTTCAGCGTCACCGCGGACCTCATGCGGGAAGCCGCGGAACTTGCCCGCCGCAAGGGCGTCCGCCTGCACACGCACCTCGCCGAGACCACCGACGAGGCCGACTGGTGCGACGAGAGATTCAGCTGTACGCCGTCGGAGTACGCCGCCGAACTCGGCTGGACCGGCCCCGACGTGTGGTTCGCTCACGGCATCCACTTCGACGACGCGGAGATCGAACGCCTGGGCCGATCGGGCACCGGCGTCGCGCACTGTCCCAGCTCCAACGCCCGCCTCGGTGCGGGGATCGCCAGGGTCGCCGACCTGCGCGCGGCCGGTTGCCCCGTCGGGCTCGGCGTAGATGGTGCCGCCAGCAACGAA